>NZ_JBCPWN010000001.1:0-487992 GCF_039581415.1 Comamonas sp. F1-6 | reverse complement strand
TGAGTGCAAAACCAAGAAGCTTGATTTCGAATCTCGTTGCTTGCTGCGATCAGCGAAGCCTTGCATTGTAGCCTGTTTTTACCAGACTCAAATCAAAGTTTGAAACCTTTTGTCAAGACCCAGAGGGTCTTGACAAAAAGAAAAAGCCTTGCGGCTTTTTCTTTGATTTGGCGGAAACGGAGGGATTCGAACCCTCGATGAGGCTCTACACCCCATACTCCCTTAGCAGGGGAGCACCTTCGGCCACTCGGTCACGTTTCCGGAATGACGCTATTGTAAACAGCTTTTTTGTTCGTTTTTGGAAAGTTGCGAAAATTATTCGCTTTTGTCCAAACCGAAGGCGGTGTGCAGGGAACGCACGGCCAGCTCCAGGTACTTCTCGTCGATCACGACCGAAGTCTTGATCTCGGAAGTCGAGATCATCTGGATGTTCACGCCTTCCTTGCTCAGAGCACGGAACATGGTGGAGGCCACGCCCACATGGCTGCGCATGCCGATACCGACGATGCTGACCTTGGCGATATTGGGATTGCCCACCACTTCGGAAGCACCCAGCGCAGGAACAACGCTTTCACGCAGCAGCTCCATGGCACGCTGGTAGTCGCCCTGGCTCACGGTGAAGCTGAAGTCAGTCTTGCCGTCCTTGGAGATGTTCTGGATGATCACAT
Organism: Comamonas sp. F1-6; assembly: GCF_039581415.1. Lineage (NCBI taxonomy): Bacteria > Pseudomonadati > Pseudomonadota > Betaproteobacteria > Burkholderiales > Comamonadaceae > Comamonas > Comamonas sp. F1-6. The sequence goes on along the minus strand of NZ_JBCPWN010000001.1, from coordinate 487,324 downwards.
CGACTTCGATGTTGGCATCAGCCACGGGACCCAGGATGGCAGCAGCCACGCCGGGGGTATCAGGCACGCCCAGCACGGAGATCTTGGCCTCGCCACGATTGAAAGCGATGCCGGATACGACAGCCTTTTCCATTTTTTCGTCTTCCTCAAAAGTAATCAGCGTGCCGGACTTGGCTTCTTCTTCCAGATCGATATCCCAGGGCGTGAAACTCGACAGCACGCGCATGGGCACCTTGTACTTGCCTGCAAACTCCACGGAACGGATTTGCAGCACCTTGGAGCCCAGGCTGGCCATTTCCAGCATTTCCTCAAAGCTCACGGTACCCAGGCGCTTGGCAGCAGGCACCACCCGGGGATCGGTGGTGTAGACGCCATCCACATCGGTATAGATCAGGCATTCTGCCGCCTTCAGGGCGGCAGCCACGGCCACGGCCGAAGTATCGGAGCCGCCACGCCCCAGCGTGGTGATATTGCCTTCGGGATCGATACCCTGGAAGCCGGTCACGATCACGACACGACCTGCCTCGAGGTCGGCGCGCACGCGCTTGTCGTCGATGGACTCGATGCGAGCCTTGGTGTAGCTGCTATCGGTGCGCACAGGCACTTGCCAGCCCGCATAGCTGACCGATTCCATGCCTTCGGCCTGCAGCGCAATGGCCAGCAGCGCCGAGGATGCCTGCTCGCCAGTGGCGGCCAGCATATCAAGCTCACGATAGTACGAACTCTTGGCGTGGCTGGGAGCCAGTTCGCTGGCCAGACCCAGCAAACGGTTGGTTTCGCCACTCATGGCGCTGGGCACAACCACCAACTGGTGACCTGCCCGAGCCCATTTGGCCACACGCTTGGCGACGTTGCGGATGCGCTCTGTCGAGCCCATCGAGGTGCCGCCGTATTTATGAACGATCAGTGCCATTGGATACTAAAGGGTGACGAAACAGCAGCCACGGCGCAGGTCACAAAGGTTTTGGCGCGCCGGCGGTTTTCGTACAGGTAAAAAAACCAAAACCTAGGAATTGTACCAACCGAGACTTGTCCCCTGGCGCTCTACAAAACCTCGCCCCACCTTGATGTGGATGCGGTGCCCTCGCGTAGTGCAAACGCCGAGCTGTGCCATGAGCTGCGCAAGCTGTGCCGCCGTCGGCGTGGTGCCATGCTCGGTGCGCAACCAATAACGCAGAACATTACCCATACGCAGCTCGCTCAAACTCTGCAGCGCCTTGATGGCGGGCGGCACCCCCACCAGTTGCAGATCTGCCGCCGCCTGCTGGTCCAGCAACTGCGACGCTTGGGCGCAATGGGCGCTGCTGCGTGCAAACGTGCTGCGAAACTGCGGAAAGACCTGCTCCAGCACCGGCAGCAACTGAGCCCGGATGCGATTGCGCGTGTAGCCTGGATCGGCATTCGTCGGATCCTCGACCCAGCTCAAATTCCTGAGCCGCAACCAGTCGCGCAGCGCCTGCCCCGGCACCTCCAGCAAGGGCCTGAACCATTCCAGCCCTGCTCTTTGCCAATGCCCAGGCATGGCCGCCAGACCGGCCACACCGGCACCGCGCGAGAGCGCCAGCAGCAAGGTCTCGACCTGATCGTCGGCATGCTGGGCCAGCGCCATGGAGCGCACCACATCCAGCGCAGCACCCTGCGCATCGAGCCAAGGCTGCCGGGCCTCCTGAATCAAGGCCGCATAACGCCCCTGCCGCGCCGCATCTTCTGGGCTTTGTCCCTGCACATTGCGCGCATTGATGGCGCAGACCTTGAGGGCAATGCCGTGCCGGGCGCACAGCTGCTCGCAGTGCCGCTGAAATTCATCAGCTGCAGCCTGCAAACCATGGTGCACATGAATCGCCCGCACCTGCCCTGGCCAGCGCGCATGACAGGCCAGCAACAGAGCTGACGAATCGGCTCCGCCGCTGAAGGCCACAACCAGCGGCAGCGCTGGATTGAATGCAGCCACTGCGGCATCCACCCGGCCGGCCGAAGCCACCAACAAGTCAGCGTCTGACTGGGCTTGCATGAACAACAGACTCCCTCTTTCCAATTCAATAGCGGCCAGCGCTTACCAAGCAAGGGATTAAGGCGTATTTCGCTCATAAACTCTCGACAAAAACAAATGGCTCCCGAAGGAGCCATTGTGCGCAAGCGGCATCAAGCCCGCTGGATCAGCGGTTGTCGGCCTTGGTGTCGGCAAACTTACCATAGCTCTGAATGCGGTCGTAGCGACGATCCTGCAGCTCCTTGGGCTTGAGATCGGTCAGCTGGCGATAGGCATCGCCCAGCGCACGCTTGAGGAAGGCACCCATTTGCTTGTGATCGCGGTGAGCACCACCCACAGGCTCGTTGACGATCTTGTCCACCAGACCCAGCGCCTTGAGGCGGTGAGCAGTGATGCCCATGGCGTCTGCTGCTTCCTGGGCCTTTTCGCCGGTCTTCCACAGAATGGAAGCGCAGCCTTCGGGACTGATCACCGAGTACACGGAGTACTGCAGCATCAGCACCTGGTCTGCCACGGCAATGGCCAGCGCACCGCCCGAGCCACCTTCACCGATGATGGTGGTGATGATGGGGGTCTGCAGCTGAGCCATTTCGTAGATGTTGCGACCGATGGCTTCGGACTGGCCACGCTCCTCGGCATCGATGCCAGGGAAGGCGCCGGGCGTGTCCACGAAAGTGAACACGGGCAGCTTGAACTTCTCGGCCGTCTTCATCAGACGCAAGGCCTTGCGATACCCCTCGGGACGCGTCATGCCGAAGTTGCGCAGCGTACGCTCCTTGGTATCGCGGCCCTTTTGATGACCGATCACCATGCAGGGCTGGCCGTTGAAGCGCGCCAGGCCGCCGATGATGGACTGGTCATCGGCAAAGTGGCGGTCGCCGTGCATTTCGACAAAGTCGGTAAAGCACTCGCGCACATAGTCGAGCGTATAGGGGCGCTCGGTATGGCGTGCGATCTTGGTGATCTGCCAGGGGGTCAGGTCGCTGTAGATGTCCTTGGTCAGCTGCAGGCTTTTCTTGCTGAGCTGATCGATCTCTTCCGAGATATCTACTGCGCTTTCAGTCTGCACATAGCGCAGCTCTTCGATTTTGGATTCGAGTTCGGCAATGGGCTGCTCAAAATCCAGAAAGTTCTTTTTCGCCAACGTATTTCTCCTTGTGCCAGCCTGTTGCAATCCTTGCAATCGGCCAGTGGACAGATGTCATCAAGCCACAGGCTGCGCCTCGAGCGAGCGCCAAATATACCAAGTTGCAACCGTACACCACGGTTTCCAAGCCTCGGCAACTTCACGGGCATCGCTGCGACTGACAGGATCGCCCGAAAAATGATTGAGAGAGATGCCCTGTATCAAACCGGCATCGTCCAGAGGCAGCACATTGGGCCGCCCCAGACAGTAAATCAGAAAATTCTCGGCCGTCCAGCGGCTGAGACCGCGTATGGACATCAGCTCGGCAATGATGACTTCATCGCTCATCTGAGCCCATTCATCCATGTGCAGACGGTTCTCGGTGAAGTGCAGAGCCAGATCGACCAGATAGTCCACCTTGCGGGCCGACAACCCCACCGCACGCATATCGTCCACCTTGAGCCTGAGCACCTGCTCGGGCTGCATGGCAGCAGGCAGCCTGGCGAACTTGTTCCACAAGGTCTTGGCGGACTTCGCCGAAATCTGCTGCCCGATGATGGACCGGGCCAACGTGGCAAAGGCCTGCTCCTGCCCGCAAGGCAACAGAGCCTGGCTGCCGAGTTGCGGAATCAGGCGCTTGAGCACACGATCGCGGCGCATGAGCTGACGACAGGCCTCAGCCCAATAGGCAGGCACACCATCAGGCAAATCCAGATGGATCTTTGGAGCGGCCGCTTTGGACGCAACTGCCTGCTTTGCAGATGTACCCGCAGGCTGAGCAATGGCTGCGGCTCCCAAAGGCGCTACAGGCAAAGGCGCAGCCGGCCCCATGGGCACGGGCAGATCAGCCACCAGCGGCAGCTGTTCAAACTCCATGGTGTCCAGATGCTTGGCCGCACTCATGCACGACTCTCCGCACTGCTCACACAGTTGATGGAATATTGCATGCAGCCTCAGCCTTTGGCGGCCGCTTCCCAGGTCGTGCCCGCGGCCGAGTCCTTGAGGACGATGCCCTGATCGAGCAACTCCTTGCGGATGCGGTCGGCCTCGGCCCAGTTCTTGGCAGCCTTGGCCTCTGCGCGTGCGGCAATCTGCGCCTCGATCGCTGCCGCGTCCACCCCTTCGGCACCAGCCTGCAGAAACTTTTGCGGCTCGGCCTGCAGCAGGCCCAGGCAGGCCCCCAGGGCCTTGAGCAAGCCAGCCACTTCGGGCGACTTGCTGCGGTTGACCTCGGCGGCCAGCTCGAAGAGCACGGCCACGGCCTCGGGCGTGCCGAAGTCTTCGTCCATCGCCGCCTTGAAGCGGGCGGCATAGGGATTGCTCCAGTCGATCTGCACCTCGGCAGGCGTCACCAGGTCCAGCGCGGTATAGAGGCGCTTGAGCGCACCGCGCGCATCATCGAGATGCACATTGGAATAGTTCAGCGGGCTGCGGTAGTGACTGCGCACGACGAAGAAACGGATGGTCTCGGCGTCGTACTCCTTGAGCACGTCGCGGATGGTGAAGAAGTTGCCCAGCGACTTGGACATCTTCTCGTTGTCCACGTTGATGAAGCCGTTGTGCATCCAGGTCCGTGCGAACGGCTTGCCGGTCGCACCTTCGCTCTGGGCAATCTCGTTCTCGTGGTGGGGGAACTGCAGATCCGCACCGCCGCCATGGATGTCGAAGCTCTCTCCCAGCAGCTCGCAACCCATGGCCGAGCACTCGATATGCCAGCCGGGGCGACCTTCGCCAAAGGGGCTGGCCCACTTCACGTCGGCGGGCTCGTCCACCTTGGCCGACTTCCACAGCACAAAGTCCAGCGGGTCGTGCTTGCCGTCGGCCACGGCCACACGCTCGCCGGCGTTGAGCTCGTCCAGCGACTTGCCCGAGAGCTTGCCGTAGCCTGGAAACTTGCGCACGGCGTAGTTCACATCGCCGTTGCCGGCCTGATAGGCCAGGCCCTTGCCCTGCAAGCGGGCAATCATGCTCAGCATCTGCGGCACATACTCGGTGGCGCGCGGCTCCAGCGTGGGGCGCTCGATGCCCAGCGCATCCGCGTCCTGGTGCAGCGCATCGATCATGCGGTCGGTCAGGCTGCGTATGGTCTCGCCGTTTTCCACCGCGCGCTTGATGATCTTGTCATCGATGTCGGTGATGTTGCGCACATAGGTCACCTTGTAGCCGCTGGCGCGCAGCCAGCGCTGCACCACGTCGAAAGCCACCATGGAGCGTGCATGGCCCAGGTGGCAGAGGTCATAGACCGTCATGCCACAGACGTACATACGCACATGGCCCGGCTCAAGCGGCGAAAACGATTCCAGTGCACGCGACAGCGTGTTGTAGATACGCAAACTCATGAATCTTGAAATAGGGAGAGAGGGTGGCGAGCAGCAGCACTGGTCATGCCTGCGATGCATAAACCATGCCTGCCATTCCCTGAGGCTGAAAAATGCGCACTAGCATCCAGACACATCCCGGTCCGGCCAGACGCCTAAGCGCCGCACACCCCTCAGCTACAATTCCCCGCAGTATAAGCTCCCGCCGCAGCGCAGTTTTGCGGCGCCATGAAAGCACCTACATGCCTGTACGCAACTTGTTCAGTACCGCAGCGCGTGCGGCAGCCCTGGCTGCCTTGCTCGCTGCAGGTAGCGCCTACGCCGACGATTACACGGATGTTGCCCAGTTGCTCAAGAGCGGCAAGACACAGCAGGCGCTGCAAAAAGCAGACGCCTATCTGGCCAAGAATTCACGCGACCCGCAGATGCGTTTTCTGCGCGGCATCGCGCTGAGCAATGACGGCAAGACCGAGGACGCGATTGCAGCGTTTCGCCAGCTGACCGAGGACTATCCCGAGCTGCCCGAGCCCTATAACAACCTGGCCGTGATCTATGCACGCCAGGGTGACCTGGATCGCGCCCGAGCAGCGCTCGAAGCCGCCGTGCGCAACAATCCGAACTATGCCGTGGCGCACGAGAACCTGGGCGATATCTATGCCCGCCTGGCCTATCAGTCCTATGCGCAGTCCCTGGCCAAGGGCGGCCGCCCAGCAGCCCTGAACCCCAAGCTCAAGCAGCTCAAGGACTTGCTGCAGCCTGCGGCCTCTCTCGCAACGCCTGCCCCGGCCCAGCCTGCACAGCGCTGAACCCGTTTTTTGCCATCGCCGCCCTTCTCCCTCTTGTGAAGCTGGCCGGCGCCCTCAGCTGCCTCAAGCCTGTTTTTCGCAGCCGCCATCCCTGCGGCCCTGCCCAAGGCCCACTTACCCAGGAATATGACCATGCTGAATTTCCGTCGAAACAGCCTCAAGGCCCTGTCCGCGATTGCGCTGACAGCCACTGTTTTTGCCCCCCCCGGCCTGGCCCAGGCGCAATCCAAGGTGCAGCTCAAGACCAGCATGGGCGATATCGTGGTCGAGCTCAACGATGCCAAGGCCCCCAAGAGCGCCGCCAATTTTCTGCAGTATGTGCGTGACAAGCACTATGACGGCACGGTGTTCCACCGCGTCATCGACGGCTTCATGATCCAGGGTGGCGGCATGGACGCCAATCTGAACGAAAAGCCCACACGCGCCCCGATTCCGCTGGAAGCCAGCAACGGCCTCAAGAACGACCGCGGCACGATTGCCATGGCGCGCACCGGCAACCCCAATTCCGCCACCTCGCAGTTCTTCATCAATGTGGTGAACAACGACATGCTCAACGCACCCAAGCCCGACGGCCATGGCTATACCGTCTTCGGCAAGGTCGTCAAGGGCATGGATGTGGTGGACAAAATCCGCGCCGTGGCTACGGGCAACCGTGGCATGCACCAGAATGTGCCCACGACGCCGGTAACAATCCTCTCCGCCACCGAAATCAAGTAAACACCCCGGCGGCGCTGCACCTGCCGGGCAGCGCCCGCCTCTTTACTCCATCCTCTAGAAAGCACAGACATGAGCAATCCCCAAGTCGAACTGCACGTGACCATCAACGTGGCTGACACCGCAACCCAGGGCGTGATCACCCTGGAACTGGACGCCGTGAACGCGCCCAAGTCCACCGAGAACTTCCTGAACTACGTGAATCAGGGCTTCTACAACGGCACCATCTTCCACCGCGTGATCAAGAACTTCATGATCCAGGGCGGCGGTTTCGCAGCCGACATGAAGCAGAAGGAAACCGCTGCTCCCATCGAGAACGAAGCCAAGAACGGCCTGAAGAACGACAAGTACACGATTGCCATGGCTCGCACCAGCGATCCTCACAGCGCAACCGCCCAGTTCTTCATCAACACCGTGGACAACGGCTTCCTGAACCACACCGCTCCCACCGGCCAGGGCTGGGGCTATGCCGTGTTCGGCAAGGTGGTCAAGGGTGAAGAAGTCGTGGACGCCATCAAGAAGGTGCGCACCACTCGCAAGGGCTTCCACGACGACGTGCCTTTCGACGCCGTGGTGATCGACAAGGCCGTGGCACTGTAATCTCCCCCTGAGGCGCTAACGCGCCTTCCCCCCTCTCTGCTTCGCGGAGGGGGATGACGGCCTCGCTGCGGGGCGGCCCTTGCTTGCCGTCTCTTTGTGAGGCCGTTATTGTTTTCAGGCTGCGCACTTTTCATTCATGGCTGAATCTTCTGATCCACGCACTGCCGCTCCTCAAGTCGCGCAGCTCCAGGCTGAGCCCCACTGGCGCACGCTTGATTTCATTTCCGATCTGCACCTGCAGCCGTCCGAGCCGCAGACGGTTGAAGCCTGGCGCAGCTATCTGGCACGCAGCACGGCCGACGCCATCTTTATCCTCGGCGATCTGTTTGAAGTCTGGGTGGGTGACGATGCACTCGATGAAACCGGCAGCTTCGAAGCCGAATGCGCTGCCGTGCTGCGCGAGGCGGCGCAGCAGCGCCCGCTGTTCTTCATGGTCGGCAACCGCGACTTTCTGGCCGGTGACGAATTTCTGCACCGAAGCGGCATGACCGGCCTTTCCGACCCCACGGTGCTGCGGTGGGCAGGCACCAGCATCCTGCTCAGCCATGGCGATGCGCTGTGCCTTGACGATGTGGATTACCAGCAATTCCGCGCTGTTTCGCGCTCCGCCGCCTGGCAACAGCAACTGCTGGCCCAGCCCCTGGCCGTGCGCCGCGCGATCGGCAGATCGGCACGCAGCGAAAGCGAGCAACGCAAGCAAAGCGGCGCACCCTACGCGGATGCCGACGCGCAGATGAGTGCCACCTGGATGCAGGCCGCGCAAGCGCCCTGGCTGATTCACGGCCACACTCATCAGCCCGCCGACCACGCACTGGGCAGGCAGCAGTGGCGCATCGTGCTCAGCGACTGGCACATCGATGCCGATACGCGTCGCGCCGAGGTGCTGCGTATGACACCCCAAGGCTGGCAGCGCATGCCGCCCGAGCAGGCCTGACGCGACGCCCCGGTTGGCGCTATCCAATTCAGAGCTTCTTGCGCTTGCTATTCATAGATTTCAGATTGAAAGCCATCAAAGTTCCATGAATAGCAGGCGCTAGCAGCTATCAAATTTACTGAACTGACAGACACGAAAAAGCCCGCTGCCCACAGAGCTGGAGCACCGGGCTTCTTTGTTTACGGCCAGATCTCAAACCGAGATAGCTGAAGCCGAGCCTACTTGCTTGCGCAGCTCGAACTTCTGGATCTTGCCCGTGCTGGTCTTGGGCAGCTCGCCAAACACCACCGCGCGCGGCACCTTGTAGCCGGCCAGATGCTTTTTGCAGTGGGCAATGATGTCTTCGGCCGTAGTCTCGGCTCCGGCTTTGAGCTCGATGAAGGCGCAGGGCGTCTCGCCCCATTTGGGATCGGGCTTGGCCACCACGGCCGCAGCCAGCACGGCGGGGTGGCGGTAGAGCACATCCTCCACTTCGATGGACGAGATGTTCTCGCCTCCCGAGATGATGATGTCCTTGCTGCGATCCTTGATCTGGATATAGCCGTCGGGATGCTGAACTGCCAGGTCGCCGCTGTGGAACCAGCCGCCGCGGAAAGCTTCCTGCGTCGCCTGCGGGTTCTTGAGATAGCCCTTCATGGCGATATTGCCCTGGAACATGATCTCGCCCATGGTCTGGCCGTCGCGCGGCACGGGCTGCATGGTTTCGGGGTCCAGCACGGCAGCAGAGCGCTGCAGGTGGTAGCGCACGCCCTGGCGCGAGTTCAGGCGGGCGCGCTCGCCGATATCGAGCGCATTCCAGCTCTCATGCTTGGCGCAGACCGTGGCCGGGCCATAGGTTTCGGTCAGGCCATAGACATGGGTGATGTCAAAGCCCATGGCCTCCATGCCCTCGATCATCGATGCAGGCGGCGCGGCCCCTGCCACCATGGCCTTGACGCCGGCGGGCACGCCCTGCTTCATGGCAGCCGGCGCATTCACCAGCAGGCTGTGCACAATGGGCGCACCGCAGTAATGGCTCACGCCATGGTTGCGGATGGCGTCAAAAATCGCCTGCGCATCCACCCGTCGCAGGCAGACATTGACCGCCGCGCGTGCGGCCACCGTCCAGGGGAAGCACCAGCCGTTGCAGTGGAACATGGGCAGCGTCCACAGATAGACCGCGTGCTTGGGCATGTCCCACTCCAGCACATTGCTGATGGCATTGTTGTGCGCGCCGCGATGGTGGTAGACCACGCCCTTGGGGTTGCCTGTGGTGCCGCTGGTGTAGTTCAGCGCAATCGCATCCCATTCGTCGCCGGGCAACTGCCAGTCGAAGCCGGCATCGCCCTGGGCCACAAAGCTTTCGTAGTCGATGGCACCGATCTGTTCGGCCGCCTCGCCATAGACGCTGTCCTCGACCTGGATCACATAGATGGGTTCTGTGCCCTTGCGCAATTTGAGTGCCCTGGCCATCAAGGCCGCAAACTCGGGGTCAACGATCAGGGCCTTGGCTTCGCCGTGATCCAGCATGAATGCCAGGGTCTCGGCATCGAGCCGGGTATTGAGCGTGTTGAGCACGGCACCGGCCATGGGCACGCCAAAGTGCGCCTCCACCATGGGTGGCGTATTGGGCAGCATCACGGCCACGGTGTCGTTCTTGCCAATGCCGATTTTCTGCAGGCTGCTGGCCAGCTGACGGCAGCGCGCATAGGTTTGCGCCCAGCTCTGGCGCAAGTCGCCGTGAACAATGGCCAGGCGCTCGGGGTAGACCTCGGCCGTGCGGGCAATAAAGCTCAGCGGCGTCAGCGCGGCGTAGTTGGCGGTATTCGGTGCAAGGTTCAGATCGAAAGAACTTGTCATGTTTGTCTCCTGAGCGTTTTGTACCCCAGCATCGGTCACGCCAGGCTTACAACCGAGCGCCATGCAGGCCTGTTGTGATCGGGATCAAGCAGTTGCGCCCGAAATGCCGCACCGCGCTGGCAAACCGGCATGCGACATGCACAGACAAACCAGAGCAATGCAAAAGGTCATTCAGCGAGACAGTACTTTCAACAGCTTCTGAAAATCGATAAATTCATTTTAAATCAACAACATGGAATCTCATTGAAAAATTCCCCCATTACCCAGGCAGGGCCAACTCATGCAAGTCATCTATAAGACATCATTTATCTGACAGACCAATCACCAGGACTTCGAATCGCTTTTAGAATGCGCACATGTTTTGAGTACATGACTGCCTGCACTGGCAGTGCAAGACCGGCATCTCTGCCCGCACGGAGCCGGTCGCAAGCCTCAAGACTGAGTGGCGGAGGAGACGTTTTAGAGGAGAGCCTGGCAATGACCCAGGCATCAGGAGACCTGAGCCTGCACCCATGGGTGCAGGCTTTTTTTTGCCCGCCTGCTCCATTCCTGCCGCGCCCTCGGCCATTGCCGAAAAAGGCAGAATACGCGGGTGGCCATTCCCCAATCATTTATCCAAGAGTTGCTATCCCGCGTCGACGTCGTCGACATCGTGGGCCGCTATGTACAGCTCAAAAAGGGCGGCGCCAACTTCATGGGCTTATGCCCGTTCCATAGCGAGAAGTCGCCCTCTTTCACCGTCAGCCCCAGCAAGCAGTTCTTTCACTGCTTTGGCTGCGGCAAGAATGGCAATGCCATCGGCTTTCTGATGGAGCATGCCGGCATGGGCTTTGTCGAAGCCGTGCAGGAGCTTGCCAACCAATGCGGTCTGCAAGTGCCGCAGGACGACATCAGTCCCGCCGAGCGCCAGCGCCAGGCTCAGCAAAAGCAAAAGGCGGAAACACTGAGTGATCTGCTGGAAAAAGCCGGCGAGTCCTATCGCAAGCAGCTCAAGGCAGCTCCGAAAGCCATCGAGTATCTGAAAAAGCGCGGCGTCTCCGGCGAAGTTTCCAAGCGCTTTGGCCTGGGCTATGCCCCTGCAGGCTGGCATGGTCTGGCCAGCGTATTTGCCGAGTACGACAACCCGCAGCTCGAAGAATGCGGGCTGGTCATCGTCGGCGAGGACGACAGCCGCCGCTACGACCGCTTTCGCGACCGGCTGATGTTCCCGATTCGCAATGTCAAAGGCGAGTGCATAGGCTTTGGCGGGCGGGTGTTCGGCGATGAAAAGCCCAAGTACCTGAACTCGCCCGAAACCCCGGTCTTCCACAAGGGCCGCGAACTCTACGGCCTTTACGAGGCCCGCCAGGCCCTGCGCGACATGGGCTACGCCCTGGTCACCGAAGGCTATATGGACGTGGTGGCGCTGGCCCAGCTCGGCTTTGCCAATGCCGTGGCCACGCTTGGAACGGCCTGCACGCCCGAGCATGTGCAAAAGCTGTTTCGATTCACCGATGCCGTGGTCTTCAGCTTCGACGGCGACGGCGCGGGCCGGCGCGCCGCGCGCAAGGCTCTGGATGCAGCCCTGCCGCTGGCAACCGACACGCGCTCCATCAAATTCCTGTTCCTGCCTTCGGAGCACGACCCCGACAGCTTCATCCGCGAATTCGGCCCCGAGGCCTTCTCGCGCTATGTAGGCGATGCAACGCCACTGAGCCGCTTTCTCATCGAATCGGCCAGCGAAGGCTGCGATCTGGGACAGACAGAAGGCCGTGCCCACATGGCCAGCAACGCCCGGCCGCTGTGGTCGCTGCTGCCCGACGGCGCGCTCAAACGCCAGTTGCTCTCCGAAATCGCAGCCCTGGCCCAGCTGGACTCGCGCGACCTCTCCGATATCTGGGCGCAGGAAGCCGCACGCACCGCCCCCATTGCCCGCCGCGCGCCTGCGCCCCCCGGCCCTCAGGCACCGGAATGGGATGCGCCTGCGGGCAACTGGGAAAGTGCTCCCGACTGGGCCGATGCCGCGGCACCGGCACCCTCCTACCCGAGCCAGGGCAGTGGTGGCAACTGGTCGGGCCGCAAGGAATTCGGCCGCCAGCGCAAGCCCTGGGGCAAGAAGGGCGAGGACTGGAACCCGCCACAACTGGGCCCGCGCCCCACGCCGGTCAGCCGCGAAGACCAGGCCGCACGCCTGCTGATGTGTCACATGGAGTTCATGGAAGAGATGACCCATGAAGATTTCGATGCCCTGGCTCGCTGCAACCAAAGCCATGCCCCCTTGTTCCGTTGGCTGGAGGCCCAGTTCACCGAATCCGGCCCGCGCTCCTGGGCTGTGCTGCGCGAGCAATTGCAAGGCTCACCCTGCGAGCCGCTGGCCCACAAGCTCATGAGCGGCGCCCATGCCAACCCTGAAGGCGAAGTGGACGAGTTGCGCAAGGAGTTACGCGGCACGCTCAATCTGATTCTGGTGGATCACCTCAAGCGCGAAGAAGCCAAGGCTCTCAAGGAAATTGCTACAGACCCCACAGCCGCAAGACGTTACATTGAGTTTCAACAGCGGCGAAAAAATTTATCTGTAATTATTAGCTCCACCTCTTGACATCTTTAAAAAAGGTATAATTTAGTGGATATAGGCAAGAGCGACAGCAACACCTCCGACCCGGGCACCGTGAAGAAATCACGTGATGGCAGCAACTGCATGGCCCATTTCTCGCAAGGATTGCATACCAAATGATCGCCCCAACATCTTGCCATGGAGTCTTTGTGCTCCACCGGACAGGCTAGACCTGTTCTTGCGCCAGCTTTCATGGCGTTTGTTTGCATTTTCCGTTTTCCTTTGTGTGTTTGTGTGTGTTCGTACCGTGAGAGGTGTTCATGCCCGTTTCAAAGTCCGTGAAGTCCAAGCAGGCCCCAGAAGCTTCAGCAAAGCCCAAGACCTCTAAAACTTCCACTTCCGCAGCAGAGCCCGCGAAAAAGGCCAGTGCCAGCAAGCCTGCTGTGAAGAAGAGTGCTGCATCTGCAGCCGAAGCAAAGAAAGACACCACCGTGGTTACCAAGTCACAAGCCGAACTCAAAGCCATGGCCGATGCGCTGCTGGCGCAGGCAACTCCCAAGCGCGGCCGCAAGAAGGCCGAAGAAGACGACGACACAGCTGCCGCTCCTGCCGCCAAGAAGACTGTCGCCAAAAAGGCCCCAGCTGCCAAGAAGGCAACCGCCGTCAAGGCCCCCGCTGCCAGCGCCGATGCCGACAAGACTCCCGCCAAGCGCGGCCGCAAGCCTAAGGCCAAGGAGGCCGACGAGGACATGGATGATGCAGACCTGTCGGATATCGACAGCGATCTGGAAGGCGAAGTCGAAGAGGAGGCATCGACCGAAGCGTCTGCTGCTCCTGCCGAAAAGGCCAAGCCTCTGCGCATGAAGATCAGCAAGGCGAAGGAACGCGCCTTGATGAAGGAATTCGGCCTGGACGAGACTGTTCTGACCGAAGAGGAAATGAACACCCGCCGTCAGCGTCTGAAGATGCTGATCAAGCTGGGCAAGACCCGCGGCTACCTGACCCACGCCGAAATCAACGACCACCTGCCCGACAAGCTGGTCGATGCCGAAACGCTGGAAGTCGTGATCTCCATGTTGAACGACATGGGCGTGGCCGTGTACGAGCAGACTCCCGATGCGGAAACCCTGCTGCTGAACAACACCGGCCAGTCGGCCACCACCGAAGAAGAAGCGGAAGAAGAGGCCGAAGCGGCTCTGTCCACCGTGGACTCAGAATTCGGTCGCACCACCGACCCCGTGCGCATGTACATGCGTGAAATGGGTACCGTCGAACTGCTGACACGCGAAGGCGAAATCGAAATCGCCAAGCGCATCGAAGGCGGTCTGATGGACATGATGGAAGCCATCTCGGCCTCCCCTGCGACCATCGCCGAAATCCTCAACATGGCCGAGGAAATCCGCGAAGGCAAGGTTGTCATCTCCACCGTGGTGGACGGCTTCGTCAATGCCAACGAGAACGACGACTATGTGGCCGAAGAAGACTTCGACGAATACGACGAAGAAGACGACGATGACGGCAAGGGCGGCTCCAAGGCTCTGACCAAGAAGCTCGAAGAGCTGAAGAACGAAGCCCTGGGTCGCTTTGACTCCATGCGTGAGCTCTTCGACAAGATGCACAAGGTGTATGACAAGGAAGGCTACGGCACCGAGGCATACATGAAGGTGCAGAAGGCCATCACCGAAGAGCTGATGACCATTCGCTTCACAGCCAAGACGATTGAAAAGCTCTGCGATCTGGTGCGCGCCCAGGTGGACGACGTGCGCAAGAAGGAACGCGAGCTGCGCAAGATCATCGTTGACAAGTGCGGCATGCCCCAGGAGCAGTTCATCAAGGACTTCCCGCCCAACCTGCTGAACCTGGACTGGGTCATCAAGCAAGTGGCGGCAGGCAAGAACTACAGCGCCGTGCTGGAGCGCAATATTCCGCCCGTGCAGGAGCTGCAGCAGAACCTGATCGACCTGCAGGCCCGCGTGGTCGTGCCTCTGGAAGAGCTCAAGCACATCAACAAGCGCATGAACAGCGGCGAGCGCGCCAGCCGCGATGCCAAGAAGGAAATGATCGAGGCCAACCTGCGTCTCGTGATCTCCATCGCCAAGAAGTACACCAACCGCGGTCTGCAATTCCTAGATCTGATCCAGGAAGGCAATATCGGCCTGATGAAGGCCGTGGACAAGTTCGAATATCGTCGCGGCTACAAGTTCTCGACCTATGCGACCTGGTGGATTCGTCAGGCCATCACGCGCTCCATCGCCGACCAGGCCCGCACGATCCGTATCCCCGTGCACATGATCGAGACCATCAACAAGATGAACCGCATCTCGCGCCAGCACTTGCAAGAGTTTGGTTTCGAGCCCGATGCGTCCATCCTGGCAGCCAAGATGGAGATCCCCGAGGACAAGATCCGCAAGATCATGAAGATCGCCAAGGAGCCGATCTCGATGGAAACCCCCATCGGCGACGACGACGATTCCCACCTGGGCGATTTCATCGAGGACGGCAACAACACGGCGCCGATCGACGCCGCCATGCAGGCCGGTCTGCGCGATGTGGTCAAGGACATTCTCGACGGCCTGACGCCTCGCGAAGCCAAGGTGCTGCGCATGCGCTTCGGTATTGAAATGTCCACTGACCATACGCTGGAAGAAGTCGGCAAGCAGTTTGACGTGACGCGCGAGCGCATCCGTCAGATCGAAGCCAAGGCGCTGCGCAAGCTCAAGCACCCCTCGCGCTCCGACAAGCTGCGCAGCTTCATCGACTCGCTGTAAAGTCAGTCCGAGGAACCGGCGCGCCGGTTCCCTGCTACTCAAAGCCCCGACCTGCCCCAGGTCGGGGCTTTTTCGCATGCAGCCCAGGTCAGCAAGCCTTCGCTTGCGGCCAACCCCACCAAAAGACACATAACAACGGAGACAGACATGAATACCCCCCACGCGAACAATGCCCTGACACGTCGCCACTGGCTAAGCTATTGCGCTGCCTTGCTGTCTACACCTTTTGCTGCCATCGCCAATCCGCCTCAGCGCCTTGGCACGCAGTTGCGTATCGTGATCCCCGCCAACCCCGGCGGCGGCTGGGACCAGACCGGCCGCGCCCTGGGCACCGCGCTGACCAGCAGCGGCACGGTGGACAAGGTCGTTTATGAAAACATCGGCGGCAAGGGCGGCACCATCGGCTTGGCCGAGTACACCAAACGCTATGGCAGCGACCCCAACTGCCTGCTGATCGGCGGCATGGTCATGGTCGGCGCCCTGGCGCTGAACAAGAATTCGGCCGCGCTGCAGCAGGTGCAACCCCTGGCGCGCCTGACCAGCGACTATCTGGTGGTGGCCGTGCCCACCGACTCGCCGCTTGCCAACCCCAAGGCACTGGCCAAGGCCATGCGCGAGAACCTGCCGGCACTGACCATTGCCGGAGGCTCTGCAGGAGGTGTGGACCATATGTACGCAGGCATGCTGGCCCGCCTGGCCAAGGCCAATGCGGAGCAACTGCAATACAAACCCTTTGCCGGCGGTAACGATGTGCTCCAGGCCCTGCTGCAAAAGCAGGTGCAGGTGGGAATCTCGGGTTACAGCGAGTTCAGAGAAGCCTTGCAGGCGGGCAAACTGCGCGCCCTCGGTGTTTCGTCACGCCGTGCCATGTTCGGCATTGCCTCCATGCGCGACCAGGGTCTGGATGCTGAAATGTCGAACTGGCGTGCCGTCTTTACAGGCAAGAATCTGCCGGCAGAACGCGCCCAGCAACTGCTGGCTGCTATCGACCATGCAAGCAACCAGGACAGCTGGAAGCAAGCCCTGGTCAGCAATAATTGGAACTCTTCCTGGCAAACCGGCAAGGCACTGCATGAATTTCTGGAGGTCGAAACCTCCACTGCCCAGCTGATGACCTATCTGCTCAAGCTCAAGAGCTGAGCCTCTTTGCGAGATAGCCGCATGAACATGGTCAACCACACCGCCGCCTCCCCCCGCCTGTCCATTGCCGTCATGGGTGCGGGCTCGGTGGGCTGCTACTTTGGTGCTCTGCTGGCACGCGCCGGCCACCCGGTCACGCTGATCGGTAGAGCATCGCATATGCAGGCCATCAGCCAGCACGGGCTGCGACTGCAGACGGCGACAGAAGATCTGAACATCCCCATCACCGCCAGCACCGAAGCCAGTGCCGTGGCAGGCGCCGATGTGGTGCTGTTCTGCGTGAAATCCACCGACACCGAAGCAGCGGCTGCACAGATCAAACCCCACCTGGCAGCGCACACTCAGGTACTGAGCTTGCAAAACGGCGTGGACAACGACCGGCGCCTGCGCCTGGTACTGGGTCAGCAGCCGGTGGCTGCTGCCGTGGTTTATGTCGCCACCGCCATGGCCGGCCCAGGCCATGTGCGTCACTTCGGCCGGGGCGAGCTGCTCATCGCACCCTGTCCGCAGGGTGACGAGATTGCACTCCAGTTCAGCGCAGCAAACATCCCCACCCAGACCTCAGACGGCGTGCTGACCGCACTCTGGCAAAAACTCATCATCAACTGCGTGTACAACGCACTCTCCGCCCTCACCCAGCAGCCCTATGGCTGGCTGATAGCGCAGCAGGGCGTACCCGCCGTCATGCAGGATATTGCCGCCGAATGCAAGGCCGTAGCTCTGGCCGACGGCGTGCTGCTACCGGCCTCCGTGGACGAGGCTGTAGCAGCCATAGCGCGCACCATGCCCCGGCAGCTCTCTTCTACGGCCCAGGATCTGGCGCGGGGCAAGACCACGGAAATCGACCATCTCAACGGCTATGTGGTGCGACGCGGTCAGGCCCTGGGCATTGCCACGCCGATCAACCGTCTGCTGCAGGTGCTGGTGCAACTCAAGCAAATGCCGGCACAAAAGCAGGAACTATGATTTCCATAGCTGCTTGCTCTGACAAATCAATGGCTAGAGTCAATTTTTACACCCGGAAACACCTAAGCCAGTACTAACACTTCCGGCATGGCTCGCCACCCTGTCCCGAGGGCTGCTTCAGCCCTGCCCCTATTGCTACAAACCCTGAAGCAAGCGAGTCTTCTCCCTGATTCGTGGCTGACCCGCAACACTTGCGCGCTGTTTGTGGCCTTTATCACTTCAAGGCGTTGCAGTCGAAGATTTGAAGCTACTAAACTTGTAGCAAAATAAATTAACCGCTATAGTCCATTGGACATGGCACTGAAAGCGCCTAGTGCGCCCAGCTCGACAACATCATTGCGCAAGGAGAAGCGTCCATGAGCTCCAAGGAAAACGCCGCCATCAACCAGCTGTTCGAGAAGCTCGAATGCCGCTATGCGCTGCGCGTGCTGTGGGCTTTGCGGGATGGTCATCCCCAGACCTTCCGACTGCTGCAAGACAGTGTGGGCGGCATCACCCCCAACACCTTGAACACCCGTATCAAGGAGCTGCGCGAGTGCGGCCTGCTCGAGCATGGCAGCGACGGCTACACCGTCACCCTGACCGGGCAGGATCTGCTCAAGCGCCTGTCCGATGTACAAGCCTTTGCCAACCGCTGGGTTGCCGCGCGCGCCAAGAAGTAAACCTTGCCGCTGTTGCGGCCGGGAGACTGGCAGCAAGCGGGTGCACCACTATCATCCAAGGGCCCCAAGCGTGCTTGGCGGGCCCTTTTTTCCATCGCCTTTTTCTGCTTTGCGCTGAAAGGAAATCATCATGGCATTCAACACTACTGCCTCCGGCCTGCAATACGAAGACACCGTCGTGGGCGAAGGCGCCGAAGCCAAGGCCGGTCAGAACGTGACCGTGCACTACACCGGCTGGCTCTACAACAATGGCGTGCAAGGCGCCAAGTTCGACTCCAGCAAGGACCGCAACGATCCTTTCGTCTTTCCCCTGGGCGCCGGCATGGTCATCAAGGGCTGGGACGAAGGCGTGCAGGGCATGAAGGTGGGCGGCCAGCGCACGCTGCTGATCCCCGCTGCCCTGGGCTATGGTGCGCGCGGCGCCGGTGGCGTGATCCCGCCCAACGCCACGCTTAAGTTTGACGTGGAACTGCTGGCTGTCTAAAAAACAGGCTGGCTCATCAAAAAAGCGGCTCTCTCTGAGGCCGCTTTTTTCTTTGCGAGAGGCTCGGCACAGATGGTGCTTATGTCTCTTCCGCCTCAAACAGCACCCTGTGCAACGACGTATAAGCCTTGTCACCCGCAGCATCACGTATGCGCGGAGCCAGCGCTGCCAGTTGCTCATAACCCATGGCCGCCTCCACCGCCAGATTCAGCCTGAAGCCCTTGAGCCCCAGAGCCCCCGTGATGGACACCGCTATCGGATAGGCTCTCTGGTAGCGCCTCTGGGCGCTGCCAGGGTCGACGTCAGCAGCTGCCAACGATGCCGAACTGCTCTTTGAGAGCGAAGATACATGGGCCTGTGCTGCTGCATCGGCCGCGACGGACGACTCTCTTGTGGCCAGCCAGCCCTTGCCGACCAGCGCCAGAATATCGTCCTTGTTCACCCCCAGCGCCGAGGTCGCCTCCAGCACCTGTATGAGACTGCGACGACCGTCAAACAGCAAAAAGGCCGAGCGCAGCCGCTGGCTCAGGTCGGCATGGCGCTCCTTGAAGGCCAGCTGGCCCTCGGGTGTTTTGACTAGATACATCGACCCCGCCCTCTGTGCATTGAATTGCTTTCCGCCCTGCAGGGTGGCAGCTATGGCTGCAGCTGAAAAGCGGGTTTTCCTGCAAGCCTGGTCCGCGCATGCTCCAGATCAGTTCGCGGCGGATATTCAGCAGAAAACTGCCTTGAACCTGATTCAAAAGATCGCTGAAGGCCATCCAATCAAGAGTTTTCAAGCTCTCGCCCGTCGCTGCTCCCACCAGCTGACGAGCAATGTGGAGGCCAAGCCCACCGGCACACCGAACACTCCGGCCGAGATGGGCTGAATACCCCACCAGAGTGCCTCGCCACGGAGGATCGACGGCAGCACCCCTTGCAGACCCGGAACGTGCGAGGCCATGTAGTAAAGCGTCACGGCCAGGCCCAGCAGCATGCCGACCACCGCGCCACGGCGCGTGGTGCCACGCCAGAAGATGCCCAGCACCATGGCCGGCACCAAAGCCGAGCCCGCCAAAGAAAAGGAGGCAGAGACCATGGGAAGAATGTCCGAAGAGCGACGCGCCGCGACAAACGCCGCCGACAGGGCCACCAGCAGCAATGCGAATTTGGAAAGAATCACGCGCTGTTCAGGCGAGATGCGGCGCTTGCGCGTATCCAGGCGCTGGCGCTCCTGGAAATAGAGATCCCGCACCAGGGCATTGCTGATGGTCAGCAGCAGGCCGTCGGCCGTGGACAGGGCCGCCGCCAGTCCGCCCGCAGCCACCAGCCCCGAGAGCACATAAGGCATGCCGCCTAGTTCTGGAGTGGCCAGCATGATAAGGTCGGCCCCCATGCGGATTTCGGCAAACTGCAAAATGCCATCGCCGTTGATGTCCTCCACCGACAGCAGCGAGGCGTCCACCCTTGACCACTGCGCTATCCAGTTCGGCAAGGCATCGAAATGCGTGCCAACGAGATTGCTCATGACCTCGTACTTCACCAGTACGGCCAAGGCTGGCGCCCCCAGATACAGCAACCCGATGAAGAACAGCGACCAGGCCACAGAGGTACGTGCGGCAGACACCGAGGGAACCGTGAAATAGCGCGTGAGCAAGTGCGGCAGCCCAGCCGTGCCGACCATCAGGCAGAACATCAGCGCCAGAAAGTTGCGCCGACTTTCCTCATAGGCCTGCTGCTCGGCCGGCGAGCCATCCGGATCCCCTGCGAAAGGCTGGCTTTGCAGCGGCATGCCGCCCAGCGGCTTGGCCCGCTCATAGGCCTCGTGCAACTCACGGCTCCAGAGCTCGCGCGCCGCCGCCTCGTCCTTGGGCATGGCGGCCAGCTCCCGGCTGGCGGCCATGATGGCGCCGATATTGCCACTGCTGGTGCGCAGCTCGCGGATATGCTCGCTCAGTGCCTGACGTTCGGCCGCCAGCACATTGGGCACATCGCGCAGCTTGGCCTGCAGCACCTGAGCGCGGGTGCGATAGGCCTCCAGCACCGACTGCTCGGCCTCTGAGGAAAGCAACTGCTGCTCCATGGCGCCGATCTTGCCCAGTTGCTGGCTATAGGCCAGCTGGGCCCAGGGGTTACCCAGCTGTTTGTAGGCCAGCCAGGAGACAGGCAGCATGAAGGCCAGCAGGATCACCACATATTGCGCCACCTGGGTCCAGGTGATCGCCCGCATGCCGCCGAGGAACGAGCACAGCAGCACGCCGCCCAGCCCCAGCATGATGCCGATCTCGAACTGCACGCCGGTCAGTCGCGCAGCAATCAGGCCCACGCCGTAGATCTGCGCTACCACATAGGTGAAGGAACAGGTGATGGCCGCCAGCGCAGCAATGATGCGCGGCCAACGTCCGCCATAGCGCGCCTGAAAGAAATCCGGCACGGTATAGAGATTCATGGCCCGCAGATAGGGGGCAATCAGCATACCGACCAGACAGAACCCGCCCGTCCATCCCAGGACATAGGCCAGTCCGCCGGGCTGCGTGCCGGTTCCCGAAAAGCCTTGCAGATAAAGCGCACCGGAGAGGCTGATGAAGGAGGCTGCGCTCATCCAGTCTGCAGCAGCCGCCATGCCGTTGTAGAAAGGCGGAATGCGCCGGCCGGCGACGAAATACTCCTCGGCATCGCTGGTGCGCGAATACACGCCGATGGCCGCGTACACCATCACCGTGGAGAACAGGAAGATGGGCCCGATCCAGTGGCGAGAGAGCCCGCGCTCCTCGGCCCAGAGCATGGTCAGCAGAAAGCCTGCCGTTCCCAGCACATAGAGAAACAGGATGCGATGCAGCCGCCAGTGATAGGCACGGCTCAGAACTGGCCGCTCAGGCATGAAGATCGGAAGTGGCAGAGGAGGCGTCGTGAGCCTCAGCCGCTTTGCGCGCCTCGTCACGCGCCTGCTGGCGTTCGAAATAATCCATGGCCACACAATAGACCACGATGATGAGCAGGAACATCAGGACCGCCCCTTGGGCCGCCATCCAGTAGGCCACGGGCCAGTTGGGCACCAGCGCCTGGATATCGCGCGCAAAGTAGCAGATGCCAAATGAAAATACCACCCAGACCGTCAGCAGCAAGGCCTTGAGTCTCAGGTGGTAGGTATCGTGCAGATCCGGCGGGAAGGTGACTTCCACCGGATTGCCCAAAGCATCGAATGCCTGTCGCGGAGCATCCGACACAGCATCGTCATGCACGGGCGCGTGATGCGTCTGCATGCCGATGCGCAAGGCTTATTCAGCCAGCTTCTGCCAGGTGGAGACCACGCTGTCAGGGTTCAGAGAGATGGACGAGATGCCTTCATCGGCCAACCACTTGGCGAAGTCGGGGTGGTCCGAAGGGCCTTGGCCGCAGATGCCTACATACTTGTTCTGGTCGCGGCAGGCCTTGATGGCACGGGCCAGCAGCTTCTTGACGGCAGGATCGCGCTCGTCGAAGTCGGCGGCCAGCAGCTCCAGGCCCGAGTCGCGGTCCAGGCCCAGGGTCAGCTGGGTCAGGTCGTTGGAGCCCACGGAGAAGCCGTCGAAGTACTCGAGAAACTCTTCGGCAAGGACTGCGTTGGAGGGCACTTCGCACATCATGATCAGCTGCAGGCCGTTCTCGCCGCGCTTGAGTCCGTTCTCGGCCAGCAGCTCGGTCACGCGCTTGGCCTGGCCCAGCGTACGCACGAAGGGGATCATGATCTTGACGTTGGTCAGACCCATGTCCTCACGCACGCGGCGCAGGGCTTCGCATTCCATCTTAAAGGCTTCACCGAACTCGGCCGAGATGTAGCGCGCTGCACCGCGGAAGCCCAGCATGGGGTTCTCTTCCTCGGGCTCGTAACGGCTGCCGCCGATCAGCTTGCGGTATTCGTTGGACTTGAAGTCGGACATGCGCACGATCACGGGCTTGGGCCAGAAAGCGGCGGCAATCGTTGCCACGCCTTCAGTCACCTTGTCCACGTAGAACGCGCGGGGAGATGCATGGCCACGCGCCACGGACTCGACCGCCTTCTTCAGGTCGGCGTCAACGGCGGGGTAGTCCAGGATGGCCTTGGGGTGCACGCCGATATTGTTGTTGATGATGAATTCCAGACGGGCCAGACCCACGCCTTCGTTGGGCAGCTGGGCAAAGTCGAAAGCCAGCTGGGGGTTGCCCACGTTCATCATGATCTTGGTGGGGATGCTGGGCATCTCGCCACGCTTGACCTCGGTCACTTCGGTTTCCAGCAGACCGTCATAGATCTTGCCGGTATCGCCTTCCGCGCAGGACACGGTGACCAGTGTTTCGGCCTTAAGCAGATCGGTCGCATTGCCGCAGCCCACGACGGCAGGGATGCCCAGCTCGCGAGCAATGATGGCTGCGTGGCAAGTACGGCCACCGCGGTTGGTGACGATGGCCGAAGCCTTCTTCATGACGGGCTCCCAGTTGGGGTCGGTCATGTCGGTCACCAGCACGTCGCCGGCCTGCACCTGGTCCATCTGCGAGATGTCGGACACCAGACGCACGGGGCCGGTGCCGATCTTCTGGCCGATGGCGCGGCCTTCGGCCAGCACGGTGCCCGTGCCCTTGAGCTTGTAGCGCAGCTCGGCCTGGCCCTTGGCCTGGCTCTTCACGGTTTCGGGGCGCGCCTGCAGGATGTAGAGCTGGCCGTCGGTGCCGTCCTTGCCCCATTCGATATCCATGGGGCGGCCGTAGTGCTGCTCGATCACCAGAGCGTAATGCGCCAGTTGCTGCACTTCCTCGTCGGTCAGCGAATAGCGGTTGCGCAGTTCGTGGGCCACATCGGTGGTCTTGACCAGCTTGCCGTCTGCAGCCTTTTCCTCGGGCGTGGCAAAAATCATCTGGATCAGCTTGGAGCCCAGATTGCGGCGGATCAGCGCCTTGTTGCCAGCCTTGAGCATGGGCTTGTGCACATAGAACTCGTCGGGGTTCACGGCGCCCTGCACCACGGTCTCGCCCAGGCCGTAGCTGGAGGTGATGAAGACCACTTCCTCGAAACCGGATTCGGTGTCGATGGTGAACATCACGCCGGCAGCGCCCTTGTCGGAGCGCACCATGCGCTGCACGCCGGCGGACAGTGCCACCACATCGTGCTCGAAGCCCTTGTGCACGCGGTAGGAGATGGCGCGGTCGTTGTACAGCGACGCGAACACTTCCTTCATCTTGCGCAGCACGTCTTCGATGCCCACCACGTTCAGGAAGGTTTCCTGCTGGCCGGCAAACGATGCATCAGGCAGGTCTTCTGCCGTGGCGGAAGAGCGCACGGCAAACGATGCCTCGGCATTGCCGCCTTGCAGGCGGACAAATTCCTCACGAATGGCCTGCTCCAAATCGGCAGGGAACGGCTGGCTCTCCACCATGGCGCGGATTTCCGCGCCCACAGTGGCCAGAGCGCGGACATCGTCCACGTCCAGGGCAGCCAGCTTGGCCGAGATTTTGCCGGCCAGACCTTCAAAGGCCAGGAACTCGCGGAATGCATGAGCCGTGGTGGCAAAGCCGGTAGGCACGCGTACGCCCTGGGGCAGTTGCGAGATCATTTCGCCGAGCGAGGCGTTCTTGCCGCCTACGGACTCGACATCAGACATTCTCAGTTTTTCAAACGGAACGACCAGAGCGGTCGCTTCGAACAGTTGAGACATGGGAAGCTCCAAAGTTAAAAACCGGTACGCAGGCGGCTCTGGGCTGAATGGCCAGGGCACGCGAACCCATGCTGCTTGAATGCAGTGCTTTGCTGTTCTGGATGTTGACCGTCAACGAGCATGGGCTTGAATTTGGGAATAATGGGCGCCATTGTAGGCTGAGCCGGCGAGCGTCGCGTGGCTCAAACCAGATTCAGAGTCCGGGACATGGCATTGCCTGCTCAGGTCCCACCTAATCACTGCGCGCACCATGCATACCCATACGATTTTTGTCATTTCTGACGGCACAGGCATCACGGCCGAGACCTTCGGCACGGCCATCATGGCCCAGTTCGAGAGCAAGCCGAGGCTGATTCGCATCCCCTTTGTGGACTCCATGGACAAGATTCATCAGGCCGTGCGCCAGATCAACCATGTGGCCGAGGTGGAGAAGAGAAAGCCCATCATCTTCACCACCCTGGTCAATCAGGAGATGCTGGAATTCCTTGAAGCCAACTGCAAGGGCAAGCTGTTCGACATGTTCGGCACCTTTGTGCGCCCGCTGGAGGTGGAACTGGGCCAGAAGTCGCTGCACCGCGTGGGCCGCTTTGCCGACATCAGCGAGAGCAAGGAATATCTGGAGCGCATGGAGGCCATCAACTACACGCTGGCTCACGATGATGGCCAGACCCATGCCGACCTGAGCGGCGCCGACGTGATTCTGGTGGGCGTGAGCCGCTCGGGCAAGACTCCAACCAGCCTGTACCTGGCCATGCAGTTTGGCCTCAAGGTGGCCAACTACCCGCTGATTCCCGAAGACTTCGAGCGCAAGCAGTTGCCGCCCGCGCTGGAGCCCTATCGCAAAAAGCTGTTTGGCCTGACGATTCAGCCCGAGCGCCTGTCCAGCATCCGCAACGAACGCCGCCCCGACTCCAAGTACGCCAGCCTGCCCAACTGCCGCTACGAGGTGGCCGAGGCCGAGGCCATGATGCGCAGAAGCGGCATCGAGTGGCTGTCAAGCACCACCAAGTCGATCGAAGAGATTGCCACTACCATCTTGCAGGAAGTGCTGCCGCAGCATCTGGGGCATTAAGCCTCCCCCTGAGCGGCTTCGCCGCTTCCCCAAGGGGACGCAGCCCTCGCTGCGAGGCGGCTCTCGGCCGCCCTTACTTAGCCCGTGCCTTTAGCCCGCGCCGGCGTCAAGAACTACGGGTAATGCAGGCGCCACGCACTGTCCTCGCTCAACGCAGGACGGGCTGCTGCGGCAGCTCCTGCAGCAGATAGTCCACCAGGGCGCGGACCTTGGCCGGCACATATTTACGGTCCTTGAAGCAGGCGAAGAAGTCCAGCGGAGCATCCTCGAACTGCAACTGGCCCTTGCGCGCCGACTTGAGTGCCAGAGGCACCAGCCGCCCCTTGCGCATCTCCTCATGGACGATGAAGCTGCCGGCCCAGGCGATGCCGCCACCGGCAGCGGCGAACTCCACCAGGGCATCGATATCGCTGCCTATGGCCGCAATCTTCTGCTTCGGATCGGTGCGCTGGCCATCGCGCAGAAAGGGCCAGCGCATAAGCCTGCCGTCGCGCTCGCGCCGATACAGCAGACAGGCATGCTCAAGCAGATCCTGTGCCGTCTGCGGGCAGCCATGCTGTTGCAGATACTGCGGCGATGCACACAGAATGCGCGGCACCGAGGCCAGCAGCCGCACCGACATGCCGGGCTCCAGCACATCGCGGTAGCGCACGCTGATGTCCACATCCTCCTTGAGCACATCCACATGCCGGTCCGTGATCAAGAGCTCCAGCTCCAGTCGCGGATGCAGCGCGCTAAACGCCGGCAGCAGCGGCGCCAGCACATGGCGGCCAAAGGCTGCCATGCAGGCAATGCGCAAGCGGCCTTGCAGCTCTCCATGAATCAGCGAGAGATCGGACTGGGCTTTTTCGAGCTCGTCGAGCACCGGAGCGACGCGCGCCAGATAGCTCTCGCCGGCCTCGGTCAAGGCCATGGACCGGGTGGTGCGGGTGATCAGGCGCGTGCCCAACTCGCGCTCCAGCCGCGCGATGTTCTGGCTGGCTGCGGCGGGCGAAATGCCCAGCTGGCGCGCAGCCGAGGCGATGGAGCCGCCCTCCAGCGCTTTGACAAAGGTTTCTATGGCTCGCAGATTCGGCATGACTGCGAATGTATCTCCAATTGAATTCGAAAGTTCTGCTTATGAGTACAACAAGCCCCGGACCTCTACCGCCGGCCGCCGCTGATGCTTACAGTGCAACCCTGTTTCCCATCCATGCATTCGGCCTCAAGCCTTTGACACAGCAACGCAAGCCGCCATGACGCCGAGTGCATTTTCAGCATCGTTCCCATGAATTCATACTCCAGTTCCTTCTCCTCCAGACTTTCCGCACTGAAGCTGCACAGGCGTTACACGCCGTTTGTTTTCGCGTTTTTCATGGCCGGCATCATGGCGTTCCTCATGTGCTGCACCATCGTGGCGGCCAATACCGGCTTTGACAGCGGCTATGTGCGGCGCGTGTTCAGCGCCTATGCGCTGGCCATGCCGGTGGCGTTCTTCTGCGTGATGATGGTGCGGCCGCTGGTGCTCAAGCTGGTTGCGCTGACCGTGCATACGCATTGACAGCCAGTGACAGTCAGGTCATTAGCTATTGAATCTGAAGCAGCCTGCGCATGACTGGCTTCAAAATTCAATTCAATATGCTTAAATTTCAAGCAGGTAAAGCGGTATCAGCTACAAAAATATACTGCAGCGCGCCGTCGCTGCTGCGCACCGGGTCGCACTGCATGCCCCAGACCTGGCGCACCAGCGCCGGTTGCAGCACATCCTGCACCGCACCGTGATGCACTCCGGCATCACCGCCCAGCACCAGCACATCGTCGGCATAGCGCAAGGCCAGGTTCAGGTCATGGATCACCGCCACCACGCCTGCGCCCTGCTGCCCAGCCCACTGGCGCAGCAGGCGCATGGCATGGTGCTGATGGGCCAGGTCGAGAGCAGCGGTGGGCTCGTCCAGCAGAAGCCAGCGCGCCGCGCCGTCGGCGGGCGGCTGCCAGATCTGCGCCAGTGCCCTGGCCAGGTGAGTGCGAGCCCGCTCGCCGCCCGACAGCGTGTTGATGCTGCGCTGCGCCAGATGATCGACCCCGGTCAACTCCATGGCCTGCGCCGGAATCTGCGCCTCCCCGTTGCTGGGCTGATGACGATGCGGATAACGCCCCAGCTCCACCACCTCCTGGGCCGTGAAGTCAAAGGCCACGCTGCAATCCTGGGGCATGACGGAGCGACGCCGCGCCAGGCCCTCCACAGCGTGCGCGGACAGCGCCTGCCCGTCGAGCAGGACCTGCCCCGACTGCGGCGCGCGCTCGCCCACCAGCATGGACATCAGCGTGGACTTGCCGGCGCCGTTGGGGCCGAGGATGGCGGTAAAGCGCCCGGCCGGAATCCTCACATCCACCGTCGCCAGGCGCGGCCCCTTGAGCACGCCGACGCCCAGATTGCGGCATTCGAGGCTGGACACCCCTTGGTGCGCACTCATACCTTGCTCCTGAACTGGCGCAGCATGGCCAGGAAAAGCGGCACGCCGATAAACGCGGTGAGCACGCCCAGCGGCAGCTCGGCCGGCTTGACGATGGTGCGCGCCACGGCATCGGCGCTGACCACCAGCGCAGCCCCCAGCAGGGCCGACCCCGGCAGCACCACGCGATGATCGGGACCGGCAATCAGCCGCACCCAGTGCGGCGCGACCAGGCCGATGAAGCCGATGATGCCGGTGGTCGCGGTCACGGCCCCCACGGCCAGCGCAGCCACCATTACGGCGCGGCGCTTGGTTTTCTCCACGGCCACACCCAGCAGATTGGCCTGGGCTTCGCCCAGTGCAATCGCATTCAGCGGCCTGGCCAGCGCCAGCGCCGCCGCTGCGCTGACGGCGACGGCCGCCGACACCAGGGCCACCGCACTCCAGCGCGAGGCGCCCAGGCTGCCCAGCAGCCACATCTGCAGATTGCGCAGCTGCTCGTCCGTCGATACAAAGCTCAGAAAGCCCAGTCCGGCGCCGGCCAGCGCATTGATGGCAATGCCGGCCAGCAGCATCAGGCCGATGCGGGTCGTGCCCTGGACCTGACCCAGCACATAGACCACGGCGGTCACGGCCAGACCGCCGCCAAAAGCCATGGCCACCAGAGCCCAGCTGCCCAGATGACGCGGCAGCCAGGGCAGATACAGGCCGCCCAGCACGATGGTGATGCCGGCAGCCAGGGCCGCGCCGCTGCTCACGCCGATGAGGCCGGGGTCGGCCAGCGGATTGCGAAACAGCCCCTGCATCAATGCGCCGGCCAGCCCCAGTCCTGCACCCGCAGCCACGCCCATGAGCAGGCGCGGCAGGCGGATATTGAGAAAGACCAGATGCTCGGGGCCGCTGTCCACGGCACCGCCAAAAAAACTGCGAAGCCCGTCCCAGGCAATCCCGGGCAGTTGCCCCGGTGCAATGGCATAGGCCCCGCTGGCCGCACCCCACACCATGGCCAGCAATACCAGCGCCGCACCCAGCAGCAGGGCTGCGCTGCGGCTGAGCCGGCCGGCCGGCGTGCGCCAGCGCGATGCGACGGGCAGCTCGGCTGCTGGCTTTGATGCCACGCTCCCCATGCTTGCGCTCATGCTCAGGCCACCCACTGCAGTGCGCGCATATGCAGCGCCTGCACAGCGCTGGGCAGGCGCGGGCCGAAGCCCAGCAAATGGCTGGCTTCCAGCGTCACCAGCGCCTTCTTGGCATAGGCGGGAGTCAGTGCCAGCTCGGGCCGCTTCCAGAAGGCGGCCTCGCCGCCCAGTGCTTCAATGCCCTGCGTGGTGTTGATGATGACCTCGGGCGCAGCGCTGGCCATGGCTTCGGCAGTCAAGGGCTTGTAGCCGTCGAACTGGTCGATGACATTGACACAGCCCGCGTACTGGATCAGTGCATTGGCTGCCGTGCCCTTGCCTGCCACCTGCGGACTGCCGCTGTGCGAGAGCACAAACAGCACGCGCGGCTTGCGCTGGGCCTTGGCCACCTGCGCCTGGACGCTGCTCCACTGCGCATCGAGCTGGGCCAGCAGTTTGTCGGCCTCGCTGGAACGACCTGTCTCGCGCCCCACAACCTTGACCTTTTCCTGGACCTCGGCCCAGTTGTGCCTGGCCGCAACCAGCGATACACGCACGCCAGCCTGACGGATCTGATCGAGCACCACGGGAGGCCCGGCCTCGCTGGTTGCGATCACCGCATCGGGCTTGAGCGAGAGCAGGCCTTCGGCCGAGAGCTGGCGCACATAGCCGACCTTGGCGGTTTTTTGCGCCGCTTCGGGAAACAGGCTGGTGGTGTCCGTGCCCACCAGCAGGCTCTGGGCATTGAGCAGATAGACCACCTCGGTCAGTGCGCCGCTGAGCGACACCAGCCGCTTCGCTCCTGGCGCGGCAGCGGCAGTCTGTGCCAGGGCCGGCAGGGCCGTGCCCGCCACGGCAGCGCCCAGCCAGTGCAGACCCTGACGTCGGGAAATGTCTGGCGTGCTCATACGGCCTCCGCCACTTCAGTCTTGCGCGGCAGGCCGGCCACCAGATCGCGCCAGCCTTGCAGCTCGGGCTGGCCTGGCTTGCGCTCACCGAAGAACATGGCCATGTTGTTGCCTTCGGCATCAAAGGCCTCGACCGAGGTCACCACGCCATCGCTGGTGGGTTTCTGCACCACCCAGACATTGGCTATCAGGTCGGTGCGCAGATGGAGGTTGAAGCCCTTGTCCAGCACATTGATCCAGCGCACGCCGTCCTTGCCGTCCATAGGCTGGATATTGCTCACGGGGCCGGTGTGGATCTGGATGCAGCCGCTGCTGCCCACAAACACCATGATGGAGACACCGTCCACCGCCGCATCGCCCAGCAACTGCGCGACCGCGTCGGTGCTAAGGCGATCGCAGTACTGGGGCACCAGACGGAAGGCCTGCTGGCGCTCGACTCCGAACCTGCGCAGCATCTCGAAGAACTCATGCGTGTCCTTCATATCGGTCCAGGCCTGAGTCAGCGCGGGCACGTCGATCTCGGCATCGGCCTTGACGGCCGGCTTGGCCGCAGGCTCGCGGAACACATAGCCTGCAGAGGGCTCGGCAAAGCGCTCCACCAGCGCATTCCAGGCTGCCATGTCCGTGGCCTCGCGCGCAAACACCTTGTGCACGGCACGGCCGGCTGCGTCATAGAACTGCAGGCTGCGCATGGCAGGACGGTTGCCGTTGGCGGACTCCTCTGTCACGGCAAAGCCGGCATGCCAGTGCATGAAGAACAGGCGCAAATCGATCTCCCGGCTCAGCGCCAGACCGACCGGTCCCTGGGCCGAGAGGTTCTGGTAGATGCCGTCTTTTTCATGCACGGTGGATTCGTTGCGCGTGAGCGCCATCACGGTGCCGCAGGCTTCCAGGGCTTTAAGAATGTCCAGCCATTCGGCGCGCAGCGGCAAAGCCTTGAGCGTGCGTTCATGCTCGCCGCCATGGGCGGCGATGACCGCGCCTTCGCTCAGCTGCAGCGCCTCGGCCGCATCCTTGGCGCGCAGGCCTTGCTCACGCTTTTGCGCGAATTGCTCACGGATCTGCACCGCAGTCATGGTCTGGATTTCAGGGGATGTGATGGCGTTCATTGCAGGGTCTCCGGGCTGTGATGCCAGTGTGGCTGTGGGTTGGAAAATTCGTCGTCAAAGCGGGGAGCCGAAGCCTGGGCTTCGGGCTCTTGTTCAGGCTGGGCCAGCACCCGGGCCACCGTGGCCCAGCGCTGCTCCAGCTTTTGCAGAAAGTGGCGCATGTCCTCAGAGCGCTCACAGCCGTCCAGGCCTTCGGCCATGCGCGCCAGTTGCGTCGAGACCCTCTGAGCCATGGGCGCGCGGTGCGCCGCACAGCAGCCCTGGCTGAAACCGGTCATCAGCGCCAGCACCGTGGCCAGCTGGGCTTCGCCCTCGGTGAGCAGATATTCCTCATCGCGACTGCCAGAAGCACTCTGGGCATTGGCGGCGTTCTCGAAAACAGACATGGCACACTCCCGCAGTTTTGAGTCAAAAAGGCCTACAGCGCTTATCAGTCAAGCACTTTCAGCTACAAAATCAGAAGTCCTGAACCAGGGACACGCGCACATTGCGGCCCGGCTGGGTATAGGCATCGGCAATCTGCGTCGTGCGGCTCAAGCCACGAACATCCGCCCAGCGCGAATACTTTTTGTCGGTCAGGTTGTAGATGCCCACATTCAGACGCGTGCCCGGACGGATACGCCATTGCGCACTCAAATCCAGCACCGTCGCAGATGAGCTGAGCAAGGGGCGGCCAGTGGAAAGATCAGGCGCATCCTTGTCTTTTTTGCCTGCCCAGTGCGAGGCGCTGAGCTGCACGCCCACATTCGAGCGGTCGTAGCGCACGCCCAGCACCAGTTGCTGAGGCGAGATGGTGTCCACCGGCTTGTTGGTGCTCTTGTCCGTACCCTTGGTGTAGCCATAGGCGGCATTGGTGCGCCAGTTGCCGCCCGCAAACCGGCCCCAGTCATAGTCGGCCTTGAGCTCGAAGCCGCTGATATGCACGCGGTTCAGATTGACGGACTGGAACGTCGCGGGGTTGTTGCGATCACCGTATTCGCCCGCAACCTGCACCTGATCCTGGATGAAGTCCTTGTAGCGGCCCGTGAAGACTGCGGCATCGAGGCGCAGCGCACTCATGCGGCCACGCAGGCCCAGCTCGAAGGTATTGCTTTTTTCCGCCTTGAGATCGGGGTTGGGAATGCTCTTGTAGAACATGAACGGGTTCTCGAAGAAGGCATTGATCTGCCCTGCATTCGGCGCTCTGAAACCGGCGGCATAGTTGCCGTAGACCGACCAGGCATCGTTCATCTGGAACATGGCACCCAGCTTGGGGGAGACGGCGGAGTCCGAATTGCTGACCGCCGTGCCGCCAAAGCCCTGCTGCTTGGGCTTGATGCTGTAGTGCTCGGCCCGCAATCCGGGCGTCAGGCTGAAAGCACCATAGTGCAGCTCGGCCTGGGCAAACAGCGCGGTCGAGGTTTCCGTGGTGTCGGGGAAGCGCTTGAGCGGAAAGCTCTCGCCTGCCGGCGGCGTGATGCCGTTCTGCTCGTTGACCACCTTGCCGCGCAGATAGTCGATGCCATAGCTGAACTTGCCGCTCAGGCCATTTTCCCAGCGCAGCGTCTTGCCGGCCTGGGCATGCAGCTGCAGCGCATCCTCGTCATAGGTCACATCGCGCTCGCGATAGGCCAGAGGCGGGGTGCGGGTTTCGGTCACGAACTCGCGCGAGCTCGAGCTTTGATAGCTGGCCATCAGCTTGAGCTCGTCGGCCAGTGCCGTATCCAGCTGCTGCCACTGCCCCTGCCAGGTAGCGCGCCAGCGCTTCATGGTGGTCTCGGCACGCGAATCGGTGACGGTGGCGCTGCGAGCGCTCAACAGGTCGTAGTCGGCGCGCTTGTCCACGTTTTCCAGCGTGAAGACATGTTTTTGCACGGCCGATGGCGTGTAGACCAGGCGGCCCAGCAGCGAATGGCTCTTGTCCTTCTCGGGGTTGGGCGTGGTGCGCAGAGCACCCACGGTGTTATTGCTGCCCATATTCTCCAGCGCGCTGGAGCGGCCCACACCGGCCGAAAGCAGCCAACTCCATTCATCGCTGGCCTTGCCCGCGAGGGTTGCGCCCAGGCGCTTGCCGTTGTCCGAGCCGTCATAGCTGGCCGAGACCCGGCCGCCAATGGTCTTGCCGTCCTTGAGCAGATCGTCGGGCTGCACGGTGATGAAATTGACCAGGCCGCCCATGCCGTCCGAGCCATAGAGAGCGGGCACGGCGCCGCGCAGGATTTCCACGCGTTGCACCAGACCCAGATCCAGATAGTCGCGGCCAAAGGCATTGGCGCTGAAGGTATAGCTGCGCGGCAGGCGCACGCCATCGACCAGCATCAGCACGCGGTTGCCTTCCAGGCCACGGATATTGAAGCCGCTGTTCTGGTCACGCCCGGTGGGAGAGCCGGCCAACGTGAAACGCGCAGGACTGCGCGGCACGGTCACATTGGGCAGCTTGGCTGCAAGCTCACGGATATCGCCGATCTGCTCCTCTTCCATTTGCTTGGCGTCGATGACGTCCACCGTCATGGGCAGGCTGTCGGCATCCTGCTCGTCGCGCGAGGCACTGATGACCACATCGCGCAAAACAGGAGTGTTGCGGTCGGCGCGGGCCGCTGCGACCTGTATGGACTCGGAGGATTGCTGCTGGGCCTGGGCCGAAATGGCGGCGCAGGCCAGTGCGCAGGCCAGCGCCAGCGGACGGAGATTGGAGCGTGGCGCCGGCATGGCGCGGGCGTGCAAAGCGGTGGCGGAAGCCATACCAGAAACCCTCTTTATTCATAGAAATGGAAAAGAGCTGGCTTCTGATAGGTACGTCAATGGCCACAGGTCGAAACGTCAGAGGCTTCGCGGCCTGTAGCTGGCACGGCATTGGCTGGCTGAATGTGGAAGAAGTATATGCGAATAA
This sequence comes from Comamonas sp. F1-6, assembly GCF_039581415.1. Classification (NCBI taxonomy): domain Bacteria; kingdom Pseudomonadati; phylum Pseudomonadota; class Betaproteobacteria; order Burkholderiales; family Comamonadaceae; genus Comamonas; species Comamonas sp. F1-6. The sequence continues at coordinate 453,288 of NZ_JBCPWN010000001.1, read as the reverse complement.
TTCTCAACCGCAAATAAACTTGTTACAAAACCGGGAATTGAGTCTTGCGCAAGGCTACGGCTTGCAGCGCCGCCTGTTTTCACGGGCTGCTTATGTCCTCAACCCGCCCCGAGGAACGCTGCAGCCCTGACGACCCCGGCGGAAATGCCCCCTCCTCCAGGCCGCCCATAAGAAAAAAGGACTGCCCAAGCAGTCCTTTTTTAATAGCTACCATCGCTTACCTTGCAAGCGATGAAGGCCGTTTAGTTGCGGATCAGATGATCGAAGGCCGACAGTGCCGCCGTGGCACCGGCGCCGGCGGCGATCACGATCTGCTTGTAAGGCACCGTGGTGCAGTCACCGGCGGCGAACACCCCGGGCAGACTGGTCTGCCCCTTGGCATCCACAATGATTTCGCCGAACTTGCTCAGCTCCAGTGTGCCCTTGAGCCATTCGGTGTTCGGCACCAGGCCGATCTGCACAAACACACCTTCGAGCTCCACATGGTGCTCGGCACCGCTCGTACGGTCCTTGTAGCTCAGGCCGTTGACCTTGCCGTTGGCACCCGTGATCTCCGTAGTCTGGGCGTTGGTGATGACGGTCACATTGGGCAGGCTGTGCAGCTTCTTGACCAGCACGGCATCGGCCTTGAGTTGATCGGCAAATTCCACCACCGTCACATGGGCCACCAGACCCGCCAGGTCAATCGCAGCTTCGATGCCGGAGTTGCCACCGCCAATCACCGACACGCGCTTGCCCTTGAACAGCGGACCATCGCAGTGCGGGCAGTAAGCCACGCCCTTGTTCTTGTACTCGGCCTCGCCAGGCACGTTCACATTGCGCCAGCGCGCCCCCGTGGACAGGATCACGGTCTTGGCCTTGAGCGAGCCGCCATTGGCCAGTTGCACTTCCACCAGATCGCCAGGGTGCGCAGCGGGAATCAGCTTCTCGGCGCGCTGCAGGTTCATGATGTCCACGTCATAGGCGCGAGTGTGGGCTTCCAATGCAGCGGCGAACTTGGGTCCGTCGGTTTCCAGCACGGAGATGTAGTTCTCGATCGCCAGTGTGTCGTTGACTTGGCCGCCAAAGCGCTCGGCTGCCACGCCGGTGCGAATGCCCTTGCGAGCCGCATACACGGCGGCTGCCGCGCCGGCAGGACCGCCACCGATGATCAGCACGTCGAAGGCTTCCTTGGCCGACAGCTTGGCTGCGTCACGCGAGGCTGCACCGGTGTCCAGCTTGGCCACGATTTCTTCGATGGTCATGCGACCGGAGCCGAACACGCTGCCGTTCATGAACACCATGGGCACGGCCATGATTTCGCGCTCGGTCACTTCTTTCTGGAAGGCACCGCCTTCGATCACCGTGGTCTTGACCTTGGGGTTGAGAATCGCCATCAGCGACAGCGCCTGAACCACGTCGGGGCAGTTGTGGCAGCTCAGGCTCATATAGACCTCGAAGTTGAAGTCGCCGTCCAGAGCCTTGATCTGGTCGATCACATCCTGCTCCACCTTGGGAGGATGGCCGCCCGTCCACAGCAGGGCCAGCACCAGCGAGGTGAATTCATGCCCCAGGGGCAGGCCGGCAAAACGCAGCTGGGTGGCCGTGCCCTGGCGCTGCAGCGTGAACGAGGGCTTGCGGGCATCGCTGCCGTCGGTGCGCAGCGAAATCTTGTCACTGCGCAGGGACTGGATGGTCTTCAGCAGATCGTGCATCTGTGCACTGGTCTCGCTGTCATCCAGAGAAGCCACCAGCTCAAACGGCTGCTGCACGCGTTCCAGATAGGCGGCGAGTTGGGCTTTGAGTTGATCGTCAAGCATGGTGGATTCCTTTGAATTTAGAGTTGTTGATGCAATGCAGCAAAGTGCTTTTGAGGCCTTTGCCCGCCCATGAAAGCAAAAACTGGGCGAAAAAAAGCCGGACAGACAGGCGGCACTCGCCTGAACGTCGTCCGGCTTTCAGAGCGCTTGCACGCTCAGCCGATAGGTATCAGGCTTAGATCTTGCCGACCAGATCCAGCGAAGGAGTGATCGTGCTGGCGCCTTCCTTCCACTTGGCGGGGCACACCTGGCCGGGGTTGGCGGCGGTGAACTGGGCAGCCTTGAGCTTGCGCAGGGTTTCGGACACGTCACGAGCGATTTCGTTGGAATGCACTTCCATGGTCTTGATCACGCCTTCGGGGTTGATCACGAAGGTACCGCGCAGAGCCAGACCTTCTTCGGGGATGTGCACGCCGAAAGCGTTGGTCAGCTGGTGTGTGGGGTCGCCAACCAGGGGGAACTTAGCCTTGCCCACTGCGTCGGAAGTTTCGTGCCACACCTTGTGCGAGAAGTGGGTGTCGGTGGTCACGATGTAGACCTCGGCACCGGCCTTCTGGAACTCGGCGTAGTTGTTGGCTGCGTCTTCGATTTCGGTGGGGCAGTTGAAGGTGAAGGCGGCGGGCATGAAGATCACCACAGACCACTTGCCCTTCAGGCTCTCTTCAGTCACGGTGATGAATTCACCCTTGCCGTTGCGGTTCACATAGGCTTCGGTCTTGAAAGGTTGAACTTGAGTGTTGATCAGAGACATTTGCTGTTTCCTTGTGGTTAGTGTTTGAAGACAGGATGAAGTTTAGAGCGGCCCACTTAATAAAACCAATCGATTGATTTCATCAAATTGATTTACAAAACCTATCAAACCAGATTCCCGGCTTCTGAAGTCAAGCCGCACCGCTGTGCAGCTCAGCTTTCTATTGTGGGCCGAAACCAGGTAGTTCAAGCCAATAGTCCTTCAATCACGCTCATAGCTTTTGTTGTCATCACTGAGTCAAACCTCGCGAGGAAGGTCCGTCCGGCAGCACGTAAGCTAAACGAGAACGCGCATCAGATGCAGCCAATTCGCGCGGGCATGGGCTTTGTTTGATTTGCCTCATAAAGCATGGACAATCGACTCGAACAACAACTGCCCGAGAAGGAGTCCTCATGAAAGGTGATGCACAAGTCATTTCCTGGCTGCAAGCCCAGCTCAAGAACGAACTGACCGCCATCAACCAGTACTTTGTGCATTACCGCATGTACAAGCACTGGGGCTTCGACAAGCTGGCCAAGAAGGAATATGAGGAATCCATCGGCGAGATGAAGCATGCCGACGCGCTGATGGACCGCATCTTCATGCTCGACGGCCTGCCCAATCTGCAGGACCTGGGCAAGCTGCAGATCGGCGAGGACGTGCCGGAAGCCCTGGCCTGCGACCTGCGCCTGGAGCAAGCGGCGCAGCAGACCATCAAGGACGGCATCGCGCACTGCGAATCCGTGCGCGACTATGTTTCGCGCGATCTGCTGCAGAAGATTCTGGACGACACCGAAGAGCACATCGATTTCCTCGAAACCCAGCTCGACCTGATCGACAAGGTCGGCACGCAGAACTATCTGCAGTCTCTGATGGGCGAGATCGAATAATTTCGGCTTCACGCTGAAAGACAAAAGCGGCCTCAGGGCCGCTTTTTGCTTTGGAGACCCCGGCCTCAGGTCGGCATCAGGAAGTCCCGGCTGATGCCGGAGCCCAGATCGTTGACGCGATCGAGAAACTGCGTCAGATAGGCGTGCAGGCCGGTGGTCAGTATCTCGTCGATGCGACCGTATTGCAGGTCGGCCAGCAGGCGCCCGGCCTTGCGCGTGGTTTCCTGCGAATGGTCGTTGGCCACGCGCTCCAGGTTCTTGACCACCTCATGCATGCTGGCCAGCAACGAGCGCGGCATGTCGGCGCGCAGCATCAGCAGCTCGGCTACGCGTTCGGGCGTGATCACATCGCGGTAGACCTTGCGGTAGACCTCGAAGGCCGAGACGCTGCGCAGCAAGGCGCTCCAGTGATAGAAGTCGAAGTTCATCAGGGCACGACCGCGCGGCATGCCGTGGTAGTCGCGCTCTATGGAATGGAACTTCACATCCAGCAAACGTGCCGTGTTGTCGGCCCGTTCGACAAAAGTGCCCAGGCGCACAAAGTGCAGCGCCTCGTCCTTGAGCATGGTGCCCAGCGACACACCGCGCCACAGGTGCGAGCGGTATTTGACCCATTCGAAGAACTGCGCCGGATCCTTTTTCCAGGCATCCTTGCCGAAGTGGCGCTGCAGCGCCAGCCAGGTCTGATTCTGCGTTTCCCAGGACTCCGTGGTCAGCGCACCGCGCACGGCACGCGCGTTCTCGCGTGCAGCCTTCAGACAGGCAAAGATGGATGACGGATTGGCCTCGTCCGACACCATGAACTGCAGCACCGACTCACGATCCACCACAGGAAACTGAGCCTTGAAGGCCGGGATCAGCTCGCTGATGGACAGCACGCTCTGCCAGCCACGGTGCGCATCATGGATGGCCTGCGGCAGCATGGCGGTTTCATAGGCCACGCTGAGCATGCGCGCGGTGTTCTCTGCCCGCTCGGTGTAGCGGGACATCCAGTACAAATGATCGGCGGTACGACTCAGCATAGGCCCTCCTTGGGCAGAGAACCCCGCACGCGCTGAACGCGCGCGCCGTATTCTGGTGAAAAAATGCTTGCAGCATTTTTTTCCGCCCGCTCGGTGTAGCGGGACATCCAGCACAAATGATCTGCGGTACGTGACAGCATCAGCGAGCTCCCCCTTGATCTTCCAGCACCCAGGTATCCTTGGTTCCGCCGCCCTGAGACGAATTCACCACCAGCGATCCCTGCTTGAGCGCCACACGCGTGAGTCCACCGGCCACCATATTGACCTCGGTGCCCGTGAGCACAAAGGGCCGCAGGTCGATATGGCGCGGTGCAATGCCTTTTTCCACCATGGTCGGGCAGGTGGACAGGGAGAGCGTGGGTTGAGCGATATAGCCCGATGGATTGCCGACCAGCACGCGGCGGAAGGCCTCGATCTCGGCCTTGGTCGCCGCCGGCCCGATCAGCATGCCGTAGCCGCCTGCTCCGTGCACCTCCTTGACGACCAGCTCATGCAGGTGATCGAGCACGTATTTGAGGTCGTCCTCCTTGCGGCACAGCCAGGTCGGCACGTTCTGCAGGATGGGCTCCTCACCCAGATAGAAGCGGATCATCTCCGGCACATAGGGGTACACCGATTTGTCATCGGCCAGGCCCGTGCCCACGGCATTGCAGATATTGACGTTGCCTGCACGGTAGGCCCGCATCAGGCCCTTGCAGCCCAGCGTCGATGTGGGCCTGAAGACTTCGGGGTCGAGGAAATCATCGTCCACACGGCGGTAGATCACGTCCACACGCTGCAGCCCCTGGGTGGTGCGCATATAGACCACGTCTTTCTCGACCACCAGATCCTGGCCTTCGACCAGCTCCACCCCCATTTGCTGGGCCAGGAAGGCATGCTCGAAATAGGCGCTGTTGTACATGCCCGGCGTCAGCACCACCACCGTGGGCTCCAGCACGCCCGACGGTGCGCTGGCACGCAGCGTGTCGAGCAGCATGTCGGGATAGTGGGCCACGGGTGCCACGGCATGCTTGCCGAAAAGTTCGGGGAACAGGCGCATGGTCATGCGACGGTTCTCCAGCATGTAGGAAACACCCGATGGCACGCGCAGATTGTCTTCGAGCACGTAGTAGACGCCGTTGCCCTGCTCATCGGGCGCCCGCACGATGTCTATGCCGGCGATATTGGCGTAGACATCGTTGGGCACCTGAATGCCCTCCATCTCGGGCCGGTACTGGCTGTTGCCGCGCACCAGCTCCGTCGGGATCAGGCCGGCACGCACCATGTCCTGGCCATGGTAGGCATCGCGGATGAAGCAGTTGAGCGCCTTCACGCGCTGGGCCAGACCGGCCTGCATGCTGGCCCACTCATGGGCCGGAATGATGCGGGGGATCAAATCGAACGGAATCAGGCGCTCCGTACCGGCGCCGCTCTCGTCCTTGTCGCCATAGACGGCAAAGGTGATACCCACGCGGCGAAAAACGATTTCCGCCTCGGCACTGCGCGCTCGCAGGTATTCCTGCGATTGCTTGCCCAGCCACTGCGCATAGTCCCGATAGTGGTCTCGCACCGCACCACCTTCGGCGGGCAAGCTCAGATACATCTCATCGAATGTGCGCATCTTGTCCTCTCTATTTTTGCCGCTGCTCACACAGGCAAGCCACGGATTTCAGTTTAGCGACGCCGCACCGGACAAGCTGCCAGGCAACGAGCGTGCAACCATGCATGTATGCACCCGCCCGAAGGCGGTACAGCATCAATGCAAGCCCCATGCCAGTTTCTCAGGGCTGCTCCATGGAAACGGCATGGACATCCCAATAATGCGCCCGAATCAAGCGCTCGCATTCCAATTTTTCAGGTTGAGCAGAGTTCCAGTAGGCCGCGCCGCAGCGATCCTGAGCCACCAGCTGGCTGCCCACCGCCTGATAGCGCTGCACCACAGCTGCCACCGGATGTCCGAAACGATTCCGATAACCCGCCTGCACCACTGCCCAGCGCGGCCGCAGAGTGCTGACCCAGGACTCGGTCGATGAAGTCTTGCTGCCATGGTGAGGCACCAGCAGCCAGTCCACTGGCTCGTCCAGACTGGTTTGCAACAGTTGCTGCTCCTGCGCTGCCTCGATATCTCCGGCCAACAGGGCCACGCGCCCGCTGGCCGAACGCAGGCGCAACACGCAACTGCCAAAGTTCGGCTTGGCCTTGCGACCATTGAGCCAGGCCTCTCCTGCAGGCGGATGCAGCACTTCAAACGTCACACCATCCCATTGCCAGTGCTGCCCCTGTGTACAGCGCTGAACCGGAGCCAGGCCCGCCAGTTGCGGGGCTTGAATCACCGAGTCCGAGCCCCAGACTTTCGCGCGAGGCTGAGCCTCCTTGACGGCCAGAGCCCCGCCGGTGTGATCCTTGTCGCTGTGACTGAGCATCATGGCATCAATCTGCATGCCATTCGCGGCCATCAGCGGCAGGAGCACACGCTCGCCGGCATCGCTGTGGCGGCTGTACTGCGGCCCTGCGTCATAGAGCAGACGGTGGCTGGCTGTGCTGATGATGACGGCATTGCCCTGGCCGATATCCGCCGCCAGCAGTTCAAACTCGCCCGCACGCGGCCATGATCGAGGCCAAAACAGGGCTGGCAAAACAAATATGGCCGCCACCAGCCGCAACCTGAGTGGCAAAGGCGCAATCACCAGCAGTCCGGCGGCTATCGCCAGCACACTGGCCCACCAGGCAGGTTGCGGCAAGGCCCATACGGCCCCGGGCAGCGCAGCCAGCCACTGCAGCAGGCTCATCAAGGGCAGCATGGCGACGGCGGCAGCGCTTGCCGCCATGGGCAGCACGGCAGCCAGCAAGGCCAGCGGCGTGACCACCAATGTCACCCAGGGAATGGCCAGCAGATTGGCCAGCAGGCCCACTACGGACACTTGACCAAACAGCAGCAGACCCAGTGGTGCCAAGGCCAGGGAGATCAGCCACTGCTCGCGCCACAATTCCTTCAAGCGTGCGAGAAATCGTCTTTTTGCGCTTGCAGCTTCAGCGCTAACGGCCCCTGAATTGGAAGCAAGCAATACGCCGACGGCGACAAAACTGAGCCAGAACCCAGCCTGCCACAACGCCCAGGGGTCGGCCACAACAATCACCGCCAGTGCCAGCAGCCATACACAGGCCCAGGGCCAGCGCACGCCCAGCCATTGAAGCAGCGCCACTACAGCCAGCATGCAGATCGTGCGCTGCGCAGGCAGGCCCCAACCGCTGAACAAGGCATAGGCCGCCGCCAGTAACACGCCCATGACCAGGGCCGCGCGCGGGGCAGGCATCCAACGACAAGCGCGCGCATTCAGCCTCCATACACGGCCCACGATCAAGACTGCCAGCCAGGCAAACATGGTGATATGCGGGCCCGATATGCTCATCAGATGCGCCACACCTGTCTGACGGAACAGGGTCCAGTCCTTGCGGTCAATCGCCTGCTGATCGCCCACGGCCAGCGCAGCCACCACACCCAGAGCGGTCTGAGCATGCTCTGCACCGCCACCTGGCAACCAGCGCTGCAAGCGCAATGCCTCGCCCTGAATGCGATCGCGCAAGCCCTGTCGCCAGCGCTGCAGCGGATATTGGCTTGTCACGGCCAGCAGTTCGGGCGCGGGCTGCTTGCGCACATAGCCCGTGGCCAGCACTCCTTGCTCCCAGGCCAGCAGCTCATAGTCAAACCCGTGCGGATTGCGCGAGCCATGCGGGCGCTTGATGCGCACCGTGAAGCGCCAACGCTGTCCGGGACTCAGCGCCACGCCTTTGGCCCAGTCAGGCACGAGAGGCTGGTTGGCATCCGGCACCTGCCCGAACGGGCCATACCAGGACAGCTCCAGCAGCCTTGGCACGCCTGCGTCCGAACTATCGACCACAAAACGCCAGCGCTGGCCGTTGGCCTGGTTCTGCAGCATGGAGGCAATCCGGCCTTCCACCTGCAAGTCCACCGCCTCCAGCGCCTGTGGCAGGGTCTGCGTCAGATAAACATGTGCACGCCAACCCGTCAGCCCCGCCACACAGCAGGCAGCACCCAACAGCATCAGCCACCAGCTCTGCCAGGACCTGTCACGCCATCTGCTTGCAAACAGCAGTGTCAGCAAGCCCCAAGCCAGCAAGATCTGGTAGAGCGACAGATGCCACAGCCTGGCCTGGGTCACCTGCCATGCAGCGCCCAGCACACAACCCCAGAGCGGCGCCAGCCACGACAAGCGGCGACGCTGAGAGCTTGGAGTCTGATGGAGCGGCATGCTGCCATGCTAGGAGGGAGCGACCAGGCCCAGCATTGCGACTATCCCTGCCCTGTCTCGGACATCAAAACAGCATCAAACATTTGCTCTCATTGTGCGAGCAGCTATCAATTCAAAAGCTATGGCCACTGTGCCAAGGCGATCCATGCCCGGGCCCGCTGCTGTGTCAAACTTGTCGATCCTTAGCCTCGCACTTTTTGGAGCCGTCATGAGCGTCTATGAAAAACTCAAAGCCCTGAACATCACCCTGCCCGAAGTGGCCATGCCTGCAGCCGCCTACCTGCCCTATATGCAGACCGGCAATCTGGTGTTCCTCAGCGGCCATATCGCCAAGCAGAACGGCCAGCCCTGGGTCGGCAAGCTGGGCGAGAACATGACGACCGAAGAAGGCAAGCAGGCAGCCCGCGCCGTGGCCGTGGATCTGATGGGCACGCTGCAGCATGCCTGCGGCGGCGATCTGAATCGCGTCAAGCGCATCGTCAAGGTCATGAGCTTGGTCAATTCCAGCACCAGCTACACCGAGCAGCATCTGGTCACCAATGGCTGCAGCGAACTGCTGGGCGAAGTCTTCGGCGAAGCCGGCAAGCACGCCCGCAGCGCCTTCGGCGTGGCCCAGATCCCCCTGGGCTGCTGCGTGGAAATCGAGCTGATGGCAGAGCTGGGCTAAGACTTCCGCTCACACACATAAAGTGAGCTAATACCGCTTGCCATTCATAGAGTTCAGATAAAAAACCATCTGAATTGATTGACAGGCAAGCGCAAGCAGCTCACTTTATCTTTGCAGCGCGATGCTTGCCGCAAGCATCTCGATCACTCACGAAAGAGCCCTCATGCCCAGCACGCAGGCACCCCCGCTGGTTCTCAGCATTCAATCCCATGTCGCCTACGGCCATGTGGGCAACGACGCCGCCATGCTGCCGCTGCAACTGCTGGGCATAGAACCCGTGGCCGTGCATACGGTGCAGTTCTCCAACCACACGGGCTACGGCGAATTCAAGGGCCAGGTCTTCACGCCGGCCCATGTACAGGATGTGCTGGACGGCCTGCGCGCCCGCGGCGTGCTGGCGCGCTGCACGGCCGTGCTCTCGGGCTATCTGGGCGATGCCGGTGTGGGCGAAGCCATTCTGGCCGCCGTGCAGGAGGTGCGCGCCGCCCAACCCAAGGCACACTATCTGTGCGACCCGGTCATGGGCGATGTGGGGCGCGGCGTGTTTGTGCGCCCCGGCATCCCTGACTTTCTGCGCAAGCGCGCGCTGTCCCAGGCCAGCGTCATCACGCCCAACCATTACGAGTTCGAGCTGCTGTGCGGCGGCCAGCCGCTGAGCACCGTGGAAGCAGCCACCCAGGCGGCCCGAGCCATGCTGACGCAACTGCATCACAGCCCATCGGCCCTGATCGTCATCACCAGCCTGCGCACCGACGATCTGCCTGCCGACCAACTGGCCACGCTGGCCGTGACTGCCGACAAGTCCTGGCTGGTACAGACGCCCTATATCGACCTGCACCCTCTGCCCAACGGCATGGGCGATGTGTTCTCGGCCGTTCTGCTGGGCCATCTGATTCAAGGGCGCGCCGTGCCCGATGCCGTGTCCAGGGCCGTGAGCACCTTGTATGCCCTGGTTTCTCGCACCGAATCGGGGCAGCGCGACCTGCCCCTGGTCGCCTGCCGCGACCAGATAATAGCCCCAGCGCAAACCTTCACGGCATTGCCTGTGCCAGCGCAGTGAATGGGCGCAAGAGCTTTGCCAAAGCTCTTTGCATCAACAGGCCTCCGGGGACTGGAGCGAGCTAGGCCTCAACCCAGTTCGAAATCGAATTTCCTGCTGTGAGCATTAATCCCCGGCGGCCGGAATTGAGTCAGCGAGGCAAGCTGCTTTGGAATAGATTTTGACTGTCGCCGTTCGGCGCCCCAAAGCCGCCGCACGCGTACTTTATGAAACGACAGCTTTGGACCAAAGCTGCGGCGCGCTGTTGCAAAAGCAGAGCAACCTCAAAATCCTGCCTCTTGCCTGGAGTCAGCTGCCCGTCTGCTGCTTGGGTAAATGACGAGCCAGCACCAAAACGACTAGCGCGAGAGAAAAAAGCAACGCGATGACAACACCGCTAACCGCGGCAAAAGACGCTTCAAACGCTTGCATTGCGCTTTGTAAAACGGCTGGAGATTGGATGCCTTGCTGGGTATTTCGGTACGCTTCGTCCAGGCCGCTGCCAGCCATGGCCTCTATACCGCCGTGTCGTACATGCGCGACGTAGACCGCCGTCATCAGGGAGCCAAAAATAGTCACCCCCAACCCTCCTCCAAACTCATAGGCCACGCCTTCTACAGACCCCGCCATGCCTGCGCGGTCTTCTGACACATTCGTCATTACCAGCGCGCTGGAGGCGGTCAGGCTGAAGCCTATTCCCACACCGCACAAGGCCAGGCCCCCCACTTGCCACAATGCGCCTGCCTCGTTCAAGCCAAGATATCCCCAGATGCCTGAGGCACACATGACCAGGCCGGCAGCAATGACACGCGGACCGCCAATGCGTCCAATCAATACCCCCGCCAATGGTCCTGCGAAGAAAGACCCCAAGGAGATAGGCAGAACAGATGCACCTGCCTCAAGAGGACTTTTTCCCAGAACCAACTGCAGCCTCTGACTGAGCACCAACTCAAAGCCGATCAGCATCATTGACGCCACGAGGGCGATAAAAATACCCATGGCTATGGGGGTGACTGAAAGCAAGCTGAAATCAATCAATGGTTGAGGCAGCCGGAGTTGACGTCGCACAAAGACTGTCAATGTCACAGCTCCCGCAAGCAAAGCCCCCCAGGCCAAGAGCACATGACTATCGAGCCTGGCCAATTCCTTGATGCCATAAGCCAGTGCAATGATGCCAAGCGTGCTTTGCCAGCAGCTATGCAAGTCGATGGTGACGCTCGCATTCCCCGCGCTCTTGGGAACCAGCCACCAGGCCAGCACTGCAGCCACAGCAATGACTGGGACGTTGATCAGAAAAACCGAACCCCACCAAAAATGCTCCAGCAAGACTCCACCCAAAACCGGGCCCACCGCAGCGCCACCAGAGGCCACAGACGCCCAGACACCAATGGCAAAAGCCAGTTCTTTGGGGTCGTGGAAGGTGGTACGAACAATGGCAATCGTGGCCGGCATCATGGCTGCGCCGCCAATGGCAAGCAATGCACGAGCAGCGATCAGTACAGCGGCGCTGGGAGCAAATGCTGCAATCACGGAGGCCAGTCCAAACAGAGCCATGCCACTGATAAAGACCGCCCGGTGGCCCAGACGATCGCCCAAGGCACCCATGGCCGGCATCAATCCGGCCATCACCAAAGAGTAGGCATTGAGAATCCACAGCTTTTCCGAAGCCGTGGTGTGCAGGGCCTGCGCCAGACTCGGCAACGCCGTGTAGAGCACCGTCATATCGATGACGATGAGCAGCAACGCCGTTGAAACCACGCCAAGCGTGAGCCAGCGGCTCTGGAATTTCATAGAGAACCTTCGAACATTGACTTCGGTGCCTTGCAGATGCAGGCCTTGTGGCATTCGATGGATAGCGCGACTGGCTACCCCTCAAGCCAAACGACATGATGGGCGCTCCAATTCAGTCTTCAGTCCGACACTGGATTGCGCGGGGAATCCGTAACTGCAACTCAAACCTGCACCACGTCATGAAGCCAGCCCCTCCATGAGACTTGGCACCCAAGCCGGGCTGTGAACTATGAAGCCTCGCCCAAGTTGGAAACAACCTGAGGGCGGCTATTTGCCATGACCGGGAAAAAGCGGTCATAGGCGACGTTGAACACAAAGTTGTAAACAAGATAGAACACGACGATAGCCAGATCGAGCACCAGCGTATCGAGTAGCGTCATATTCAGATACCAGGCTATCAACGGCAGCAGAATCAGCAGCAGACCCGCCTCAAACAAGACAGTGTGCAGCAGGCGTGCTTTGAAGCTCTTGCGAATGTGGCCGTACATCTTCCGCATGCAGCGATCAAATCCGATGTTGAACGTGAAATTCCAAACCGTCGCGATCGTGGCAGAGCCGATACCCACCACACCCATGTGCGTCATGGGCTTGTTGAACAAGGCTGCCGAGGCCGGGATGATGATCATCAACCCGATAGCCTCGAACATCAAAGCGTGCCGCACCCGATCAGAAAGACTGCGCGTTTTCATCATTTTTCTCCAATCACATTGATTGGTGTGCAATGTATCTTGATATCAAATAATGAAAAGTTATCTTCCATCTTAAAATCAGATAGATGAGCATATCCATGGATCAACTGGAAGCATTCGTCTCGGCGGCAGAAAAAGGATCGTTTTCTGCTGCCGGACGAGCTTTGCGCAAGGCGCAATCGGCCGTCAGCACCCAGGTTTCCAACCTGGAGACGGATCTTGGGGTGATGCTGTTCGACCGGGCCGGACGCAACCCCTCGTTGACGGCTGCGGGCGAGCGCCTGCTGGCTGAGGCCAGGCTGATCCTCGACCGCCGCGAACACCTCATTGGGGTTGCGGCGAGCTTCGAGGCGCATGTTGAAAAGCGCCTTGTCGTAGCCATCGACGAGCTCTACCCGGAGCATGTGCAGGGAGAGCTATTCGCCGAGTTCGCGACCCTCTTTCCCCATGTCGAGCTGGAGTTGCTGTTCCCCATGATGGAGGATGTCAGCAACATGATTCTTGATGGAAAAGCGGATATCGGAGTGATGTGGCGCCAGGAATCGCTGCCCGCAGAACTTGGCTTTCACACTATTGGCTGGGTACCGCTCAAACTGGTTTGCGGAAGCAACCATCCGCTTGCGCACACCGTTGTTGACTGGGAGGAGCTCAAGCGTCACCGCCAAATCATGGTGACCCTGAGGTCCGAGGGAACCGAAAAGCACCGCCTTCGCGTCGCTGCCGAGGTCTGGTGGGTCGAAAGCCATTGGGTCATCCTGCAAATCCTCAAGCAAGGAATTGGCTGGGCACTGATCCCTGATCACATCATCGCGCGCTCGCCTATCGCCAAGGACCTCGTCATGCCAGCGCTACGATTCGACGAAGGGGCGCACCCAGTGGCCTTGGAGCTGGTTTGGCACAAACAGCGGCCCAGCGGGCCCGCGGCCACATGGCTGCGCGAGAGATTTGCGGCAACGAAGATCTATACGTGACAATTTCTGAGAAAGATCGAAGCGATACCGTTGACGGCTTCGACACAAACGTCCGCCAGGGATCGTTCTCTGTCACTCCTTCTTCAAACCCGATAAAAAAACCGCTCTAGCAAAACTGACGCGGTTTTTTCATGGGCGTATTGATCACCTATTCCACACGCGTCACCGCCTGGGGCTTGAAGCCCAGGTCGGCAGCCTTGCCCTTGCGGCCGCGGTTGCCACGGGCGTTGTTGAGGCTGCGGATCTCCAGCGTCTCGGTCCGCGCCTTGCCGCCGCGCCCCACGCCATCCAGGCGGATGCTGCGCGTATAGGCGGCCGCGCCGGCCAGCTGATCCTTGTCTTCCAGGCTGATCAGCATCAGGCCGCGCCCGCCCTTGGGCATGGCCTTGAGCTCTGCGATCTCGAAGGTCAGAATGCGACCGCCCACCGAGGCACAGATCACATGGCTGGCGAGGTTGAGCAAACCGGCGCCCTGCTCGCCGCCTTCCACATATTCGGCACGCGCATTCATGGGCACGCCATGCACCACCGAAGGTGCGCACAGGGTCTCGCCCTCGCCCAGCGTGACAAAGGCCTTGCCGGCCTTCTGGCGCGAGACCATATCGCCCACACTCGCCGTGAAGCCATAGGCGCCCGAGCCCGACAGCAGCAGCTGCGTGCTTTCGCTGCCGGCAAAGTAGTACAGCAGCTGGGTACCGGCTTCGAGTTCGATCATCGTCGTCACGGGCTGGCCGTCGCCGCGTCCGCCCGGCAGGGCCGACACCGGCACCGAATAGACCCGGCCGTTGCTGCCAAAGGCCAGCAACTGATCGACGGTGCGGCACTCGAACGTGCCGTAGAGGCTGTCGCCTGCCTTGAAGCTCAGCGTGCCCGCATCCACGCCATGGCCTTGACGCGTGCGCACCCAGCCCTTTTCGGAAATGATCACGGTCGTGGGTTCATCCACCACCTTGACCTCGGCCACCACCTTTTTCTCCTCGTGGATCAGCGTGCGACGGGCATCGCCGAAGGTCTTGGCATCGGCCTCGATTTCCTTGCAGATCAGGCGGCGCATGGTCGCCTCGCTGCCCAGGATGTCTTCCAGCTTGCCCTGCTCGCTGCGCAGTTCCTTGAGCTCCTGCTCGATCTTGATGGCCTCCAGGCGCGCCAATTGACGCAGACGGATTTCAAGAATGTCCTCGGCCTGACGCTCGGAAAGATTGAAGGCGTCGATCAGGGCCTGCTTGGGTTCATCGCTGGCGCGGATGATGGCAATAACCTTATCGATATTGAGCAGCACGGCCTGACGGCCTTCGAGGATGTGGATGCGATCGAGCACCTTCTCCAGCCGATGCTGGCTGCGTCGCGTCACGGTCTGGAAGCGGAAGGCAATCCACTCCTCCAGCATCTGGCGCAGCGACTTCTGCACCGGGCGGCCATCGAGGCCGATGCTGGTCAGATTGATCGAGCTCGAAGACTCCAGGCTGGTGTGGGCCAGCAGCGCCGTGATCAGCTCCGACTGGGGAATCTTGCCGGTCTTGGGTTCGAACACGATGCGCACCGGCGCATCCTTGCTCGACTCGTCACGCACGCAGTCCAGCACGGCCAGCATGCTGGCCTTGAGCTGGGTCTGCTCCTGGCTCAGCGCCTTCTTGCCGGTCTTGACCTTGGGGTTGGTGATGTCCTCGATCTCTTCGAGCACCTTCTGAGCCGACACGCCGGGCGGCAGCTCGGTCACCACCAGTTGCCACTGGCCGCGTGCCAGCTCTTCGATCTTCCAGCGCGCACGCACCTTGAGACTGCCACGGCCCGTGCGGTAGGCATCGGCAATATCGCTGCTCGATGAAATGATCTGGCCGCCGCCCGGATAGTCGGGGCCGGGAATCAGCGCCAGCAGCTCTTCCTCGGGCAGCTGCGGCTTCTTGATCAGGGCCACGCAGGCCGCCGCCACCTCGGGCAGATTGTGGCTCGGGATTTCCGTTGCCAGACCCACGGCAATGCCGCTGGCGCCATTGAGCAGCGAGAACGGCAGGCGCGCCGGAAGCTGCTTGGGCTCCTGGGTGCTGCCGTCGTAGTTGGGCACAAAGTCCACCGTGCCCATATCGATTTCGTCGAGCAGCAGACCGGTGATCTTGGACAGGCGCGCCTCGGTGTAACGCATGGCCGCTGCGCCGTCGCCGTCGCGGCTGCCGAAGTTGCCCTGGCCGTCGACCAGCGGGTAGCGCTGGTTGAAGTCCTGGGCCATGCGCACCAGTGCGTCGTAGGCCGACTGGTCGCCGTGCGGGTGAAAGCGGCCCAGCACGTCGCCGACGACACGGGCGCTCTTGACCGGCTTGGCCGCCGTATTGCCATTCGGGCCGCTATAGCCCAGACCCATGCGGTCCATGGCATAGAGGATGCGGCGCTGCACGGGCTTGAGGCCATCGCTGACGTCGGGCAGGGCACGGCCCTTGACCACCGACAAAGCGTATTCGAGATAGGCGCGCTGTGCGTATTGACCCAGGTCCAGTGCATCGCCAGCGGCTTGTTGAGACAAATCCAGTGTGGTTTGATCGCTCATGAATTCTTTGTGATTTTCCAAATTGCGCCGATCCGGCGACTCAAGGTATTTGCGCGTCCGCGGCCGCAGAGGCCGCGCCCGGCAGAGTCATGCGTATGCGGGAGCCGGCCGCAGCCAGCCGACCGCTCAGGGGCCGGGCTGCCTGCAACTGCTCGTAGATGCCGGTGACGGCCTTGACGTAATTCATTGTTTCTTTGTAGGGCGGAATCGCCTTGCCGAATTTCTGCACCGCACCTTCGCCTGCGTTATAGGCGGCCAGCACCAGATCGAGCCGCCCCGGGAACAAGTCCATCAGATAGCTCAGATAGCGCGCGCCGGCAGGCACGTTCACGGCCGGGTCGGCCAGTTGCTGCTGCATGCTGCGCTTTTTGCTGGCCGACACGCCAAAGCGCTCTGCCGTGGCCGGCATCAGCTGCATCAGGCCGACAGCGCCCTTGGGCGAGACGGCCTGGGCATCAAAGCCGGACTCCACGGCGATCACGGCCTTGATCAGGTCGTAGTCCACGCCGGTTCTCTCGGCCGCCTTCTGCAGATGCGGCCTCACGCTCTTGTAGCGCGGCGAGACCTCGAAAAAGCTCTGCATGCGCGTGCGGGCGTTGAGCCCCTTGGCCGCCGAATCCTGCTTGAGCTGCAGACCCGGCTGGCTGCTGTCGTAGAGCTCGCCCTTGAAGAACAGCTTGTAGCGTTCGTCCAGCGCCTCGGCCGCAAAGTGCGTGACGCCGAATTCGTCGACATAGGCCCAGAGGTCGGCATGCGCCGCCGGCGCCAGGGCCAGCCAGCCCGAGCCCGCCAGCAGGGCAGCTGCCACCGCACGTCGCAAGCGCACAGACGCGAACCCGCCGCGCGCGGGCGGCTGGCTGAGTGAGGCATCGAACATGGGCTTGTGCATGGCTGGCTCCATCGACCGCTAGTGAGCACTAGTGCAGACGTTGGCAACGCCCGCCTAGATATCGACCTCCACGGCATCGCCATGCAGCTCCATCAGCTCGCGGCGGGCGGCGGCTTCGCCCTTGCCCATGAGCTTGGTGACCACGGCCTCCGACTGTGCAAAGTCCAGATTCATGAACTGCACCGGCAGCAGACGACGCGTATCGGGGTTCAGCGTGGTTTCCCACAGCTGTTCGGCATTCATCTCGCCCAGGCCCTTGAAGCGGCTGACCTGGCATTTCTCGCGCGGCACGCCGTCCTTGGCGCATTTCTCGATGATGGCATCGAGCTCGCCCGCATCGAGCGCATAGACCTTGATGGCCGGCTTCTTGCCGCGCGCAGGCACATCCACCCGGAACAGCGGCGGCAGCGCCACATGGATGTGGCCGGCCTCGATGAGCTTGGGGAAATGCTTGAAGAACAGCGTCAGCAGCAGCACCTGGATGTGCGAGCCGTCCACGTCCGCATCCGAGAGAATGCAGATCTTGCCGTAGCGCAGGCCGGACAGATCGGGCTCGTCATTGGGGCCATGCGGGTCCACGCCGATCGCCACCGAGATATCGTGGATTTCGTTGTTGGCGAACAGCCGGTCGCGGTCCACCTCCCAGGTGTTGAGCACCTTGCCGCGCAGCGGCAGGATGGCCTGGGTTTCCTTGTCGCGGCCCATCTTGGCGCTGCCGCCGGCAGAGTCGCCCTCGACCAGAAACACCTCGTTGACGGCTATGTCCTTGCTCTCGCAATCGGTCAGCTTGCCGGGCAACACGGCCACGCCGCTGCCCTTGCGCTTTTCCACCTTCTGGCCGGCCTTCTGACGGGTCTGGGCGGCCTTGATGGCGATTTCGGCCAGCTTCTTGCCCCAGTCCACATGTTCGTTAAGCCACAGCTCCAGCGCCGGGCGCACAAAGCCCGAGACCAGACGCACGGCATCGCGCGAGTTTAGGCGCTCCTTGATCTGGCCCTGGAACTGCGGGTCCAGCACCTTGGCATTGAGCACATAGCTGGCGCGCGCAAACACGTCGTCGGGCATGAGCTTGACGCCCTTGGGCAGCAGCGAGTGCATGTCGATGAAGGCCTTGACGGCCTGGAACAGGCCGTCGCGCAGGCCGCTGTCATGCGTGCCGCCCGCCGTGGTCGGAATCAGGTTGACATAGCTTTCGCGCAGCGGCGCGCCGTCTTCGGTGAAAGCCACGCACCAGGCCGCGCCCTCGCCTTCGGCAAAGCTGTCGTTGTTCTTGTCGGCAAAGCCCTCGCCTTCGAACAGGGGGATGACGGGCTCGCCATGCAGGCTCTGCGCCAGATAGTCGCGCAGACCGCCCTTGAACTGCCAGCTCTGGGTGTCGCGCGACTTTTCGTTGATCAGCGAAACGGCCACGCCGGGCATGAGCACGGCCTTGCTGCGCAGCAGATGCACCAGCTCGCCCATGGGCAGGGCCGAGGATTCGAAGTATTTGGCATCGGGCCAGGCACGCACCGTCGTGCCCTGCTTGCGCTCGCCGGCCTGCAGAGGGCGCACCTTGAGCGGCTCGATCACATCGCCGCCCGAGAACACCAGCGTGGCCACCTGGCCGTCGCGGTGCACCTGCACCTCCAGGCGCGTGGCCAGCGCATTCGTCACCGAGACGCCCACGCCGTGCAGACCGCCCGAAAAGCTGTAGGCGCCGCCATTGCCCTTGTCGAACTTGCCGCCCGCGTGCAAACGCGTGAAGACCAGCTCCACCACGGGCGCCTTCTCCTCGGGGTGCAGACCGAAGGGAATGCCGCGGCCGTCGTCCTCCACGCTGTAGGAGCCGTCGGCATGCATGGTGAACTTGATTTTCTTGCCGTAGCCGGCAAGCGCCTCGTCGGCCGCGTTGTCGATCACCTCCTGCAGGATGTGCAGGGGGTTGTCGGTGCGCGTATACATGCCGGGACGCTGTTTGACAGGCTCCAGACCCTTGAGAACGCGGATCGAGCCTTCGGAATATTCGTTGGACGGTTTAACTGCCATGGGGGCGGATTGTAGTAGCCTCTCCGAGTGAGAGCTGGATAAATTCACAGTTGTTTACTCCCAATACTCTTGCACAAAGCCCGAACATCTGTCTTGGCAACGTGTTTTTACCGGGTCTTCATCGCTGCGGATACTCTGAAAACAATAGCATTTACTGCTTGCCATTCATACGTTATGGATAGTTTCAAATCCATATCTATTACACGGATTGCGCAAAGCGCTCACTTTTTATTTTTTTCTGCCCGGCTGCGGCTCCCGCGCAGCAGCTTGCCGGTCACGCATTCTGGCAGGGCAGCCTGCCACGCATGTGACGGCCTGTGCAGGCGCAAAACAGCTTGTTTCGTTAAAGTGACAAGTTGACCGCACCCCAAGCCTTTTTTCGCACACACGGCATGACTACAAAGACAACTCAAGCCCCCATGTCCATGGCGCAGATTCTTCTGTGCGGTGGCGCCATCGTCACGCTCTCCATGGGCATACGCCACGGCTTCGGCCTGTGGCTGCAACCCATCACCCAGGAGATGGGCTGGACGCGCGAGAACTTCTCCCTGGCCATTGCCGTGCAGAACCTGTCCTGGGGCATCTTGGGCATCTTCGTCGGCATGCTGGCCGACCGCATCGGCGCCTTCAAGGTGCTGATCGGCGGCTCCATCCTCTATGCGCTGGGTCTGGCCGGCATGGCGCTGTCTCCCGATGCCACCGTGTTTTTGCTGACCGCCGGCGTGCTGATCGGCGCGGCCCAGGCCGGCACCACCTATGCCGTGATCTACGGCGTGCTGGGCCGGCAGATTCCCGTGGCGCGGCGCAGCTGGGCCATGGGCGTGGCCGCGGCAGCAGGATCGTTCGGCCAGTTCTTCATGGTGCCCGTGGAAGGCAAGCTGATCGCGCAGTTCGGCTGGTCCAATGCCTTGCTGATACTGGCGCTGTTCGCGCTGCTGATCGCCGCCCTGGCCTTCGGCCTGCGCGAGCCGGGCTTTGGCGGCAGCACGCCCATCAAGCGCGAGCAGACCGTGGGCCAGGCGCTCAGGGAAGCCTGGACCTACCCCAGCTTTCTGCTGCTGATGGCGGGCTACTTTGTCTGCGGCTTCCAGGTCATGTTCATCGGCGTGCACATGCCCAGCTATCTGAAGGACTTCGGCATGGCGCCCCATGTGGCCAGCTATTCACTGGCACTGGTCGGCCTGTTCAATATCTTCGGTACCTATCTGGCCGGCAATCTGGGCCAGAAGCTGCCCAAGCGCTATCTGCTGTCGGGCATCTACGGTCTGCGCTCGGTGGCCACCGTGGCCTTTTTGCTGACACCGCTGTCGCCCTGGTCGGTCTATGCCTTCTGCGCCGCCATGGGCTTTCTGTGGCTGTCCACCGTTCCGCTGACCAATGCCACCATCGCCCAGATCTTCGGCGTGCAGCATCTGTCCATGCTGGGCGGCTTTGTCTTCTTCAGCCACCAGATCGGCAGCTTCCTGGGCGTCTGGCTGGGCGGCTATCTCTACGATATCAACGGCAACTACGATATGGTCTGGTACATCTCGATTGCCCTGGGCATTTTTGCCGCCATCGTCAACCTGCCCGTGCGCGAGGCAGCCATTGTGCGCCGCGCGCCCAGCGCCGCCTGATACCGGAGACACCCACATGCAGCTCAAACTCTGGCAACGCATCTCCATCTGGTGTGCCGTGCTCGTGCTGCTGCTGGCGGTGTTTGCCCTGTATCTGCAACCGGAATTCATGCTCACACTGGCAGACCAGGTCTGGGCCTGCTTCTGAGCTCTTGGGCAAGCTGCCCGGGCGGCATGGCCGGGAGAGAGCATGACCCGCATCATCATCACCGGAGCCTCGGACGGCATAGGCGCCGAAATGGCCCGACAGCTGGCACAAACCCATCAGAGCAGGCTGCAGCTGACGCTGGCCGCGCGCAATGCCGGCAATCTGCAAGCCGTGGCAGAGCAATGCCGGGCCCTGGGGGCGCAGGTGCTGACAGTTCCCACCGATGTGAGCGAAGAGGCCCAGTGCCGTGCGCTGATCGACGCAGCCGTGCAGCAGTTTGGCGGGCTGGACGCCCTGATCAACAATGCTGGGATCTCGGCCCATGCGCTCTTTGAACAGGTCAGCGCACAAGACCTGGGCTGGTATGAGAGATTGATGCGCATCAACCTCTGGGGCAGCGTCTGGTGCACCCATGCAGCGCTGCCGCACCTCAAGACCAGCCAGGGCTCCATCGTCGCCGTGTCTTCGCTGGCAGGACTGATAGGCGTGCCGGGCCGCACGGCCTACAGCGCCAGCAAATTCGCCATGGCCGGCTTCTTCGAAGCCCTGCGCATCGAGCTCAAACCCGCCGGCGTGAGCGTGACCACGGCCTACCCCGGCGTGGTGGATACGCGCATCCGCTACCACGGCTACAACGCCAGAGGCGAGGCCGCAGGCGTCAGCGGCCTCAAGGAAGACGGCGCGATGACGGTGGCCGAATGCGCGCACCTCATACTCGACGGCATGAGGCGCCGCCAGCGCGAGGTGGTGATGACGGGCAAGGGCAAACTGGGTCGCTTCATCAAGCTGATCGCCCCGGGCATGGTGGAAGACATGGCCCTGGCCGCGCTCAAGGACGATGTGAAGCCGCACTGAGCTGGCGGCCTACATCTGACGCTGCGGCAGGCCATGCAGGAACAGGGCTGCGGGCACTGCTATAGTTTTCGCAAGATGACCAGCAACACCCAGCCTCCCACACCCGCCGCCATTCCTGCGATTGCCGCCAGCCACTGCGCGCCGGCGCCCTCCGCCTGGATTGCCCGCTTTGCCCATCTGCTACGCCCGCAGGGCTCTGTGCTGGATCTGGCCTGCGGCATGGGCCGCCACACCCGTTTCCTCTCGGCCTTGAATCACGCGTTGACCAGCGTGGACAAGGCGCCGGAAGCGACCCGGTCCGTGGCGGATATCGCCGAGACGATTACCGCCGACATCGAGAACAGTGCCTGGCCGCTGACGGGGCGCAGCTTTGATGGCGTGGTCGTCACCAACTATCTGTGGCGACCGCTGTGGCCGCTGATTCTGGCCAGCGTCAAGCCCGGCGGCGTGCTGCTCTACGAAACCTTCGCCCAGGGCAACGAGGCCTATGGCAAGCCCTCGCGCCCGGACTTTCTGCTGGCGCCAGCCGAGTTGCTGCAGGTCTGCGCAGGCTGGAATATCGTCGCCTACGAGCACGGCCTGCTGCACCAGCCCGAGCGCGTGGTTCAGCGCATTGCCGCCATCAGGCCCGGTGGCCCGGCCGCGCCTGCCGCATTGCTTCAAGCCTGACGCCCTTCTTCTGCATCCACATCTGCCCGACTGCCATGCCCGCCTACGCCCTGCTGCTTGCCCACGACGAACACCCCAGTCCCTCGACAGAGTGGCCCGCAGAGCCCGGCGGCAGCTGCGACGGCTGGGCCGAATGGTTCAGCAGCACACCGCTGCTGTTCAGCGTGCTGCTGGGCGATGCGCGGCATCTGCCCGAACTGGTTCCCTGCAGCGCCTACCAGGACAAGCAAAGCCTCTCGGCCCTGGCCGCCCCCATGGAGCAGGTCCGGGCCCGCTGGCAATGGCTGAGGAGCGTGATTGAGCCATTGCCCGCAAAAAGCCCTGCGCATTGGCCCGACTCCGTCAAGAAGCAATGGCAGCACATCGATCACACCATCAGCACCAGCACGCGCCAGTGGCTGCTGCTGGACTGCGCCACGCTATGTCCGCATGACTTTGACGAAGCGCAGTTCACAACCTTTTTGCAGGCCCAGCGCGAGCTATGCTGGCAATGGAGCTGCAGCGGCGGCGAGCTGCCCGAATCTCTGCAGGCCTTGAAGCGGGCGCCGCAATCCCATCTGGGATGGTGGAGCGATTCGGTCATTGCCCGCACCGAGGTCATTGAGCAGGAAAGCGAAGAAGACTGGCCCGGCTGGCTGGCCGATCACTACGAGCCGCGCCACCATGGCGCCTGGGACGAAGCGACCGAAAGCTATTACGTCATGCCCAAGCTGCACCCGCGCACGGGCCTGAAGCCACAGAACGAAGCCGAGCGCGACCACTGGCCCGTGGGCATGGTCACGCCCTATGGCCGCTGGCTTCAGCGCCCCTTGGAAGGCGCGAGCATGACTTTTGTCTCTGGCAAGCATCTGAGCGTGCACTATCCCGAGACCATGCCGGGCGAAGGCGCGAGGTCCGGCATCAAGGATTTGAACGGCATCTGGCTGGTATCGCCCTCCGAGGGCTATCGCGACGCCTATGCCGTCACGCCCCATGTGATGGCCTGCAGATCACCGAGGCAGGAAAACATGCAGGACCTGCGCAACCTGCCCGGCCTCGCGTTGCTGCACGAAGGGCTCAGCAGCATCGACTACAACGAGGAACAGGACGAATTCATCCGTGCCGAACAAGGCCCTTATGGCGACTCGCGCCAGCTGCTGCTCAAGCCCGACGGCCACCCTGTGTTTGATGCGGGCCGCTATGAGCACATCAACGACTTCAGCGCCAAGACAGAGCTGGCCGTCGCCTGCGTCCGGGAACCCTTTGTCAACGAGCAGGGCGAGCAGGAGTTCCGCATCCTCGAAGGCGTGATTGACATCCGCGGCCAGGAAATCATCCCCTGTCAGTTCAAGACCATAGAGCGCGGCTTCAGCAGCTCGCCCCCCAAGGTATTTCCCGGCCGCAAGCTGCTGGCCATCACCGAAAAAGGCGAGCCCCGCATCTTCAACACCAAAGGCAAGCTGCTGGCCGCCCCTGATATCTGGTGCCCGCCGCTGAACTGCAGTCCCAAGAAAAATGAACTGCTCACCTTTGTGGGCGAAGGGCCGGAGGCCGAACTGGTCATGTTCTCCATCCAGGATTTCAGCATCACCCGCACTGGAGAAACCTGGGAGGACTACCGTAACGCGCTGCGCGGCATGTTCAAGAGCCTGGGTGGCGACACCCCCGAAACCACGGCCATGACCCGCGCGGAACTGATAGAGGCAGAGGATGAGGCCTGGATGCAGGATATGTCGCGCATTCTCTGCCTGAATGACGCAAGCCAGGCTGCAGAACTGCTGCTGCAATGGCGTGACTGCGTGGCGGCACCTGATCCTGACGACATGGGCTGGGACGAAGATGACGAGATCGACCCCGATGTCATGCATCTGCCCGCTGGTGAAAACGCGCTGACCCTGTACTGGGTTCATCTGCTTGCCGTTGCCGCTCAGTTCGCCCGCTTTGACTGGAAGGATGCCGATGGCATTGCGAACACGCACTGGCTGCCCGGCACCGATGACTGGCAATGGGACACGCCCGCTGACGGTGTTGAATCGGGCCTGGAGCATATGGCCGAGCATCTGGCCGGCCGCCAGCTGGCCCTGATCAAGCTGGCCACCGATGACGACAGCCTGCGCGTGACCGTGGTGCGCTCGGCAGATGCCGAGGACTTCATGGAGCGGCTGGCGCAGGCCCATATCAGCGCCTGGAACTACAGCGCGAACTGAAGCGATGCCGGCGGGGCTGGAACCACGGTCGCCGGGCCTGCCTGCAGGCTTTGAGAAAAGCGGCCGGACCGCATTGTGCAAGACTTGCAAAGCCGCCAGATTGCAGCCATGCCGTCCGAAACAAAGCCACGACCAACGAACAATATGACGCACAGAAATTAAATATTTCGTCATTTCGTCATTTATCAACAACACTTCGACAAAAACAGAGTTTTGCTAGACACTGTTGATCGCAAACCACTGCCTGCACCCTGTCCCTGTTTGTAGAATTCATTTTTACCGTTTTCTGATTGCGGATATGACATCACCCTCCGTTGCTCTCACTGGCAGCATTGTTGCCCTCATTACGCCCATGCTCGAAGACGGTAGCGTCGACTACCCGTCGCTGCGCAAACTCATCGACTGGCATGTGGCCGAAGGCACCAACTGCATCGGTGTGGTCGGCACCACCGGTGAATCGCCCACCGTGAATGTCGAAGAGCATTGCGAAATCATTCGTGTCGCCGTGGAACAGGCCGCCGGCCGCGTCTCCATCATGGCCGGCTGCGGTGCCAACAGCACGCACGAAGCCATCGAGCTGGCCAAGTACGCCAAGAAGGTGGGCGCCGACAGCCAGCTGCAGGTCGTTCCCTACTACAACAAGCCCACACAGGAAGGCCAGTACCAGCACTTCAAGGCCATCGCCGAAGCCACTGGCGACCTGCCCGTGGTCCTGTACAACGTGCCCGGCCGCTCGGTTGCGGACATGCAGCATGACACCGTGCTGCGCCTGGCCCAGATCCCCGGCATCATCGGCATCAAGGAAGCCACCGGCAACATCGAGCGTGCTCAATGGCTGATCCGTGACGTGCCTGCCGGCTTCGGCGTCTACTCCGGCGACGACCCCACCGCCGTGGCACTGATGCTGTGCGGCGGCCACGGCAACATCAGCGTGACGGCCAACGTCGCTCCCCGCCTGATGAGCGAGCTGTGCAAGGCCGCCATGGCCGGCGATACCAAGCGCGCCATGGAAATCCAGTTCAAGCTCATGCCCCTGCACAAGAGTCTGTTTGTCGAAGCCAATCCCATTCCCGTGAAATGGGCAGCAGCCCGCATGGGTTTGTGCGGCCCCGCCATGCGCCTGCCCATGACGCCGCTGAGCGAGCAATGCGAAGCAGTTGTTGAGGATGCTCTGCGTAAAGTTGGCGTACTCTGATCGAGTTGCGCTAAGCTAGCGGTTTTTCGCACATAGCTTGAACGCTACCCAAGGACAATCCGCGTGAAACAACAAACAGCACGTTTGAGCCTGCTCAGCATCGCGCTGGGCCTGTCTGCCTGCACGACCACGTTCCAAGAGACCAAGATCGACTACAAGAGCGCGGGCAAGAATCAAGCTCCCTCTCTTGAAGTCCCTCCGGATCTGACGCAGCTGTCGCAAGACTCGCGCTATACCGTCCCTGGTGGCGTGGTATCCGCTGCTGCCATGCAGGCCAATGCCAAGGCCGCCAAGCCTGCCGACAACAACACCGCGGCCAACAAGATTGGCGACGTCCGCATCGAGCGCGACGGTGCCGAGCATTGGCTCGTGGTTGATCGTGCAGCCGACAAGCTCTGGGAGCCCACTCGCGACTTCTGGCTGGAAAACGGCTTCATCTATGCGATGGAAGACCGCCAGTTGGGCATTCTCGAGACCGACTGGGCCGAAAACCGCGCCAAGCTGCCTCAGGACATCATCCGAAAAAGCCTGGGCAAGGTGTTCGATTCGCTCTACTCCACCAGCGAGCGCGACAAGTTCCGCACCCGCCTGGAGCGCGAGCCCGATGGCAAGACCCGCATCTATGTCACCCACCGTGGCATGCAGGAGGTCTACACCAGCGAGCGCAAGGACAACACCATCTGGCAACCGCGTCCTCGCGATCCCGAACTGGAAACCGAATTCCTGCGCCGCATCATGGTCAAGCTGGGTGTGAGCGAAGAGCAGGCCTCTGCCGTTGCCAAGGCGGACAAGTCTGCAGCCACCACCTCGACCAGCGCACGCATGGACACCATCAACGGTGTGCCCACGCTGCAGCTGGAAGAAGGCTTTGAGCGCGCATGGCGCCGCGTTGGCGTGGCACTGGACCGCACCGGCTTCACCGTGGAAGACCGCGACCGCAGCCGCGGCCTCTACTACGTGCGCTACGTGGACCCGAACGCCAAGCCTGAGTCCAAGGGCTTCTTCAGCAAGATCTTCAGCCAGGGCAAGGAAGCTGCCGCGCCTCAGAAGTATCAGATCCAGGTCAAGGGCGACGGCAACAAGTCCCAGGTCAGCGTGCTCAATGAGCAAGGCCAGCCGGACAACTCCGCCAACGGCCAGCGCATCGTGCGCATCATCACCGATGATCTGAAGTAAAGAGCGCTGCCCCCATGCAAAAGCCACCGGACTGCGCTCTGGTGGCTTTTTTCATGCCCGAACGAATCGAACTTCGGCTTGGGGGCTGCAATGCTCATGGCGCGCTTGCCCGCGAGAATCCGCCCAAGTGCTGATACAGGTGCAGATCTTGTATGCCGACAAGCATCCGCGGCTCGAAAATCCGCTGTGAAATCCAGACGTAAAAAAACCGCACCTGAGTGCGGTTTTTTCATGCTTGAGGCCTGGGCCTCAAGCTGGCTGATGCAGCGAATTACTTGGCAGCAGGAGCTTCAGCGGCGGGAGCAGCAGGAGCGTCAGCGGCAGGAGCAGCAGGAGCGTCAGCTGCGGGGGCAGCAGGAGCATCAGCAGCAGGAGCAGCAGCGTCAGCGGCGGGAGCAGCAGGAGCTTCAGCAGCAGGAGCGGGAGCAGCAGGAGCTTCCACAGCAGGAGCGGGAGCAGCAGGAGCTTCTTCCTTCTTGCCGCAAGCAGCCAGAGCAGCAGCAGCGATCACGGTAGCCAGAATCAGAGAGTTCTTCATGACAGTTTCCTAAATGGTAGGTTCAGCAGACGGTATGCAGATTGCCATTACGGTCAGCCTTTTGCAGCTATTGATCGCTCTGGCAGATCAGGTCAAACGATAAATTCGACTCAGCCCGCATTATAGGTAGTTTTGCCCATTGCTGACTAACACTGACAGCAACCAAACAATTCTGCACAAATCGGCGCGTTCTCATTTATCGGGCAAGCCCACGCTTGCCTTGAGCCACACTGTGGAGCATAAATTTATTCCTGTCAAATCCCTGACAAAGCTTTGATAAAGATTTACATAACCTACACAAAGCCTGCGAAATCAGCAGGAGCCACAGAGGACAAACCCGTAAGTTAGCACGATCGCTGTTACAAGTCCACCCTGTTTCAGTCGCCGGAGCGAACCCAGCCAGCATCAAACCACGACGACAGCAACTCCAGCGCGTCATCGCTGGCAGTTGCCAGATCCTTGCGCGACAGGGCTCGGCTGTCTGCCAGCTTGCGCATCAACGTGGCATCGCGGCCACCTGCCAGATAGCTTTCGCCATTGATGAAGATGTGCTTGGCGTCATACATCATGCGCGTGCGACGATCCAGCACCACGCTCTCGAACATGCCGTTTTCATCGCCATGCTCGAACCAGACATTGGGCTTGGGGTCGGTCAGGTACTCGCCCAGCGCGCGCTCCAGCGCCAGCGGATCGGCCATGGCCTTCTTCAGTGCCTCGCGGGCAAAGTCATACATGCCTTCAGGAATCAGCGCCGGGTTGCTCACGGCCTCCTGCTTGGGGTCGCGATAAATGACCGGAGTTTCGGGCTCGTCGGGCTCGTCCGACATGCGCAGCAGCAACTCGCGGCCCAGCTCGCTGCGATCGGGCGAGCGAAAGCCTATCGAATACGTCATGCATTCGCCTTCCGCCACACCGTCATGCGCCCATTTGGGCGGCAGATACAGCATGTCGCCGGGCTCCAGAACGAACTCTTCCTCGGGCTCGAAATTGGAGAGGATTTTCAGTGGCTTGCCCTGCTGCAGAGACAGGTCTTTTTGACGACCGATGCGCCAGCGGCGCTTGCCCTGGGCCTGCAGCAGAAACACGTCATAGCTGTCGAAATGCGGGCCTACGCCCCCCTGATCGGTGGCAAAGCTGATCATCAGATCATCGAGGCGCGCCTCGGGCACAAAGCGGAATTGCTGCAGCAACTCATGCGCCTTGGCGTCATGCATGTCCACGCCCTGCACCAGCACGGTCCAGCCCGGCTTGGTCAATGCAGGCAGGCTGCGACGGGACAGCGGGCCGTGGCTGAGCTTCCAGTTGTCGCCTTCGAGCTGCTGGATCAGGCGCGACTCCACGCCATCCTCGCCCGCCATGGCCAGCAGTCGGGCGCGCGAAATAGGGGCCTTGAAGCCGGGGATGGCCTGGCGCACCAGCAAAGGCTTTTTATGCCAGTGGCGGCGCATGAATTGAGAGGCGGTGAGCCCACCCAGCAGGGTGAGCGGCGTATTGATGTCCATGAATACAGTCCTGCTTTCTAAGCAACGGCCTGCATTGTCCTATAGGCCTCGAAAACGCTGGTCGGCACAGATCAATGACCGAGCGCTCTGAACTCGGACGGCGACATGCCGGCATAGGCCTTGAAGGCACGGCTGAAGTGCGCGCTGTTGCCAAAACCACAGCCCATGGCAATTTCCGTAATGGTGCGGTGCGCGAGCGCCGGGGAATGCAGCTCCCGCATGCAAAGCTCCAGCCGGCTTTGCTGGATGAAGCCGCCCAGCGACTGGTCTCGCCCCGCAAAGGCGTTGTGCAGATGCCGACGGCTGCAATTGAGGGCTTCGGCCACCTGATCGACCGACAACCCGGGGTCGCGCACATGGCAGGCCACATGCTCGCAGATGCGGTCGTACAGAGCCTGCTTTTGCGTCACCGCCGTGGCCTGCCCGCCAAGTGCCTGCAGGGACAGATGCACCATATCCACCAGCAACTCCCCGGCGCGGCGCGCCAGCGGTGCCGTCATATTGTCCAGTTCCTGGTAAGTGCTGCGCATGGTCTGCAGAGCAATACGCGCAATGCCGGCGCTGCCCCCCACCGATCGACCCATGAGGTTTTCCAGACGCAGGCCTCGCTCGGCAATGCTCTGTTTGGGCACCATCATGATCAGGTGCTCCGTGTGCCGGGGGTTGGCCACCACATAGGGCTGCGAGGTGTCATAGATGGCCCAGCTGCCATTGCTCACGCAGGCCTTGCTGCCGTACTGCTCCACCTCGGCATGGCCGCTCCAGGGCGCCACGATCTTGAGGTAGGCCGCTTCACTATCGCGCAGACGGTGGCTGTCGCGTATGACGCGGTGGCGCCCGGCATCCAGTTTGGTGAGCATCACATCGCCTGCGTATGCCACGCTCAGATGCCCGTCAAAACAGGTGTCGCCATACAGATCCGTATCCAGACCCGAGAACAGCTGTGCCATCCAGCCCTGCCAGGCTGGTGCAGTTTCCTTCTCGGGAAGACCATCGGTACTCAGTACCACGGGCGCGGTCATGGGCCTTGACTCCTCGTTGTATCTATCTCTGCCTGTACCGACAAAGTACAACAATTATCGGTAAGTGAGCACTTTCGCGCTCAGGCCATGAAGAATCTCCCACACTGCATTCAAACTAGTGCAAACCCTAGGTCGCGTGCACGATTCGTCAAACGGTTTGTGCACATTGCGCACAGCATCTTGCCAGGGCTTTTCCTACGATCACTCACACGCCAGTGTCAGGCGAAACATCACAAAAGGTGGAGACAAGCCCGGTGACACAAGCCTTGTGCAACGACACCAGCCCCCACTTTTCAACTTGCATCAACAAGCAGTGACTGCGGTCACGCGCCCTTGGTAGTGAAGGAAGCGAAGATGATTGAACAAAGCATGCTCATCGGCGGTAAGACCGCACAGGCCAGCAATGGCGCCACTTTCGAGCGCAAAAACCCTCTGGACGGCTCGGTCGCCACGCGTGCCCCGGCCGCCACAACAGCCGACGCCGTGCGTGCCGTGGAAGCCGCTCAGGCGGCCTTCCCTGCCTGGGCGGCCCTGGGCCCCACAGAACGCAGGCTGATGCTGATGAAGGCCTCGCAGGCCCTGGAGGCCAAGGCCGAAGCCTTTGCCGCAGCCATGGCGGCAGAAACCGGCGCCTCCGGCATCTGGGCCGGCTTCAATGTGCATCTGGCCGCCAATATGTTTCTCGAAGCTGCGTCGCTGACCACCCAGATCAACGGCCAGCTGATTCCTTCGGACATCCCCGGCAGCATGGCCATGGCCGTGCGCCAGCCCGCCGGCGTGGTGCTGGGCATCGCCCCCTGGAATGCCCCCATCATCTTGGCCGTGCGCGCCATTGCCACGCCCCTGGCCTGCGGCAATACCGTGATCCTCAAGGGCTCGGAGCTGTGCCCTGCCACGCACGGCCTGATCATCGAAGCGCTGCAGGAAGGCGGCTTGCCGCCCGGCGTGGTGAACTTCGTGACCAATGCGCCCGAAGACGCCGGCGCCGTGGTCGAGGCCATGGTGGCCCACCCCGCCGTACGCCGCGTGAACTTCACGGGCTCGACGCGCGTGGGCCGCATCATCGGCCAGACCTGCGCCAAATACCTCAAGCCCGTCATCCTGGAGCTGGGCGGCAAGGCCCCGTTCCTGGTCCTGGACGATGCCGACATCGACTCCGCGGTGGCCGGCTGCACCTTTGGCGCCTTCGCCAACTCGGGCCAGATATGCATGTCCACCGAGCGCATCATCGTGGACGAGGCCGTGGCCGAGGAATTCATCGCCAAGCTGGTGGGCCGCGCCCAGACCCTGCCTCTGGGCGACCCTCGCCAGGGACCGGTGGTGCTGGGCTCAGTCGTGGACATGAACACCGTGAACCGCGTCAACGAGCTCATCGACGATGCCGTGAGCAAGGGTGCCAGGATTCTTTGCGGCGGCAAGGCCAACGACACCTTGATGGCAGCCACGCTGATAGACGGCGTGACTCCCGAGATGCGAATCTTCCGTGAAGAGACCTTTGCCCCGGTAAAAGCCATCGTGCGCGTGCGTGGCGAAGAGCAGGCCATCGCCATGGCCAATGACAACGAGTTCGGCCTGTCTTCCGCCGTCTATACCAGGGACACAGCGCGTGGCTGGCGCGTGGCTGGCCGTATCGAGGCCGGTATTTGCCATATCAACGGCCCCACCGTGCATGACGAAGCCCAGATGCCTTTCGGCGGCGTGAAGAACTCGGGCTACGGCCACTTCGGCGGCCAGGCCGGTATCGATGCCTTCACCGACACCCGCTGGATCACCATGCAGACCACCGCACGTCACTACCCCTTCTAAAGCGTCCAGGACAGCAGTCGTAGCCTGCAGGCATGACTCCTGTCTTCGCTTGAAACCTCCATCGCCGGCACTGGGCCATGAGGCAAAGACCTCAGGTGCAGCGCCTGCATGGGCAAGGCGCGGACCCCAACCCGCGCCTTGTGTCTGCCGACCCACAGAACCACCGGAGACCCACGTTGAAACATGCCTCCCAACTGGCCCTGGCAGCCCTGCTGTCTGGCCTCAGCCTCGCCGCCTCGGCTGCGGACTCTCACAACATTGGCCCCGGCCAGCGCTTCTACGAAAAGACCTGCGCCAAATGCCATGAAGCCGGCATAGGCCCCGTCATCAAGGGGCGAGGCTTTCCGCCCGCGACCTACGTGATCATTGCGCGCAACGGCATGAACGCCATGCCATCCTTTCGCGTGACCGATATCGACGACGCCACGCTGGAAGACTTGGCAAACTACCTGTCCAAGACAGAGGCCCCCAAGGCAGCCGAGCCAACCAGGAAATAAGGAGGACGATGCAATGCAAACCGATCGTCGCTCCCTTCTCAAAGGTCTGACCGCTGCAGGTCTGGCTGTCTCCGGCATAGGCTGGGCACAGGCTGCCACCTCCGCTGCAGGCCGCACCGCCAGCGCAGCCACGCGCTCTGCCGAGGTGCTGGCCGTGACCTCCTCCATGCACGCCAGCGCGCTGGACAAGGCCTTTGTGGCCGGTGTTCAGAGCACCTCCCGCAACGTGGTGCACACCGGCCTTCAAGGTCTGGACAGCGCCGCATTCAACCAATTGGGCGAGCTGCTGACCGACAGCCAGGAAACCCTGCTGGTGGGTCTGCTTGATGACGCCTCGGCCACGTTGGTGCTGGACCTGGTTCGCTCCAGCGGCGGCCGCGTGCTGGCCGTGGAACACCATCGCGTGGACGGCGCCGCCGCCGACTGGGCCCAGGCGCTGGGTCGGTCGCTGGCGTCCGGTCAAGTCATGAACACCACCACGGCGGCAGCAGGCAAGGAAGCCCGCGTGTCCTTTAGCTGCGTAATCTAAGAAACAAGGAAAGCAGAGCATGACAAGCAAATACATGGCCCTGCCCAAGGGCATGAGCGAGAGCAGCTTCGATGCGGCCATCGCCCAATTCAAGAAGGCCCTGGGCGAAGACAATGTGATGATCAAGGACGAACTGGTTCGTCCCTACACCAAGGTGATGATGGCTGTGCCTACCGAAGAGCACACACCTTCCGCCGTGGTGACTGCCACCACCGTGGAGCAGGTGCAAGAGGTCGTCAAGATCTGCAACGCGCACAAGGTGCCCGTGTGGACCATCTCCACCGGCCGCAACTTCGGCTACGGCTCGGCCGCACCGGGCCAGCGCGGCCAGGTGGTGCTGGATCTGCGCAAGATGAACAAGATCATCCACGTGGACCCCGAACTGTGCACGGCCCTGGTTGAGCCTGGCGTGACCTACCAGATGCTCTACGACTACCTCGAAGAGAACAAGATTCCCTTGATGCTGTCGTTCTCGGCACCTTCGGCCATTGCCGGTCCTCTGGGCAACACCATGGACCGCGGCGTGGGCTACACACCTTATGGCGAACACTTCATGATGCAGTGCGGCATGGAAGTGGTGATGGCCAACGGCGATGTGCTGCGCACCGGCATGGGAGGCGTCAAGGGCGACAAGGCCTGGCAGGTGTTCAAATGGGGTTACGGCCCGACGCTGGACGGCATGTTCACCCAGTCCAACTACGGCATCTGCACCAAGATGGGTTTCTGGCTGATGCCCAAGCCCCCGGTCTTCAAGCCGCTGGAAATCCAGTTCGACGAAGACAGCGATATCTCCGAAATCGTGGAATTCATCCGCCCCCTGCGCATCGCCCAGGTCATCCCCAATTCGGTGGTGATTGCCGGCGTGCTGTGGGAGGCATCCACCTGCAACACCCGCCGCTCGGACTACACCACCGAGCCCGGCCATACGCCCGACGCCATCCTCAAGCAGATCCAGAAAGACAAGCATCTGGGCGCCTGGAATGTCTACGCTGCGCTGTACGGCACCAGGGAGCAGGTCGACGTCAACTTCAAGATCGTGCAGGACGCGCTCAAGAAGCTGGGCAAGGGCCGCTTGATCACCGAAGAAATGGCGGGCGACACCCAGCCCTTCAAGTACCGTGCCCAGCTCATGTCGGGCGTGCCCAACCTGCAGGAATTCGGCCTGTACAACTGGCGCGGGGGTGGCGGCTCGATGTGGTTTGCCCCTGTGTCGCAGGCGCGCGGCAGCGAGTGCGACAAGCAGAAGTCGCTGGCCAAGAAGATCCTCAACAAGCATGGCCTGGACTATGTGGGCGAGTTCATCGTCGGCTGGCGCGATATGCACCATGTCATCGATGTGCTCTACGACCGCAGCAACGAAGAGGAAACCAAGCGCGCCAACGCCTGCTTTGCCGAGCTGCTGGACGAGTTCGAGAAGGAAGGCTATGCCGTGTACCGCGTGAACACGGCCTTCCAGGAGCGCGTGGCGCAGAGCTACGGTCCGGTCAAGCGCGATATCGAGCGCAAGATCAAGCGTGCTCTGGACCCCAATGGGATTCTGGCCCCGGGCAAGTGCGGAATAAACATTTGATCTCCCCCTGAGGCGCTTTGCGCCTTCCCCCTCTCTCGCTTTGCTTCGCAATGCGGGAGGGGGACGACAGCTTTGCTGCGCGGCGGCGCTTGCTTGCTGTCCTTTGATGGGGCATGCCTGTTCAATTGCTGCGCCCTAGCCTCAAATTTTTAAAGCCACCTGATTTGAAAACGCCAGGTGGCTTTCTTTTTCTTGCTTGCTTCTTGCTTGCTTCTTGTTTGCTATTGTATCAATAGCTGTTTGCTATTTTCTGGATTGGGTTTAAGGCCAATTTAATGCCTAGTTCAGCAGACTCGAAGACTGCACGCCTGCCCTGAACTGCGCCGGCGTCTGCCCCGTGTGCTGCTTGAACAGGCGGCTCAGATGCGCGCCGCTGGCAAAGCCGCTGGCCAGCGCCAGCTCGGTCAGGGTGCAATGGCGATTGGCAGGACTGAGCAATTCGCGCTGGAACAGGGCCACGCGCTCGGCCCAGATATGCTGGCTGATGGACAGGCTCTCATCGGCAAAGGCGTTGTAGAGATGACGCTTGCTGCAGTTGAGCGCTGCGGCTACGGCATCCACGCTCAGGGCAGGATCGCGCAGATGCTGGCGCACATAGGCCTTGATGCGGCCCTGCAGCAGCTCGCTGGCGCTCAGCGAGGCCGCGCGGCCGCAGGCATCGAGCAGGGACAGCTGGATCAACTGAAGCAGCGAATCCGTCACATGCTGGGCCAGTCCCTGGCCCATGGCCCGACATTCGGCAAAAGTGCCGCGCATCATGTCCAGCGCAATGCGGGATACGCCTTCGCTGCCGCCCACATAGCGCCCCATGAGGGCGTCGATGGCGCGGCCATGGTCTTCGAAGCGGCTTTTGGGCAAGGTGATGATCAGATGCTCGCACCACTCGGGGTTGAGCACCTCGTACTCCTGCGTGGTGTCATAGATCAGCCACTGGCCGCTGCGCGCCACGGCTTCGCGCCCGTTCTGGCAGACGCGGGCCTCGCCATGCCAGGGGGCCACGATCTTGAGAAAGTCGGTGCTGTGGCGTGCCATGCTGGCCGAAGTGCGCCGCACGCGATGGCGGCTGGCCTCGATCCGGGTCATGCCCACCGGCCCCAGCTCCAGGGTTCCCAGCCGCGCCGAGAAATGCTGATCGCCATAGACATCGCTCTCCAGTCCATAGAGCGTGGACATCCAGTGCTGCCAGGCGCCCACGGCTTGGGCACCTTGCATCTCGGTCATCTTCTCGGTCACTTGGTAGGCAGGAATGTCTGGCCGCATCTGGGCTCCTGAAGAAGTAACAGGATGCTTCATTATCCATAGCAATCCAGACCAGGGGCCGGGCAAAACCGGCGCCTCGCAGGGAAATCAGTGTTTACCCACAGACACTTGCATGCACAGACAAGACGCAGTGCACGCACAGACAAGCCCCTTGCGCCGCGATTTCCTACGATGGCCGAAAACCCGGACACCCGTCCATCAAAAGGAGACAAACATGACATTCGCCGACAAGCGTTTTGTTCTCAAAAGCCTGGTCGCAGCCACGGCCCTGGCGGGCCTGTGCGGCCAGGCCCTGGCCCAGGAAGCGCCCAAGTCCATCCGTATCGGCTGGGCAATTGCCAAGACCGGCGTCAACGCGGGCGGTACTTCCGTGACCACGGCGCCCAACTACAAGCTCTGGGTCAAGGAGATCAACGACGCCGGCGGCATCATGCTCAAGGCCTACAACAAGCGCGTGCCCATCGAGGTCATCGAATACGACGACCGCTCCAGCACCGAGGAGGCCGTGCGCGCCACCGAGCGCCTGATCACCCAAGACAAGGTGGACTTCGTGCTGCCGCCCTGGGGCACGGGCTCCAACCTGGCCGTCGGTCCGACCTACGAAAAACACAAATACCCGCTGCTGGCCGCCACCTCGGTGACCGACAAGGCCCCCGATCTGGCCAAGCGCTGGAAGCATGCCTTCTTCTTCCTGGGCACGGGCGGCGAATATGCAGAGGGCCTGGTCGCCATGCTGGAAAAGGCCAAGAAAGACGGCAAGATCAACAACAAGATCGCCATGATCAACATCGCCGACGGCTTTGGCGTGGAGCTGGCCAATGCCACGCGCAAGGCCGCCAAGCAGCATGGCTTCGAGCTGGTCTACGACAAGAGCTACCCGATCGGCACGCAGGACATGACGCCCGTCATCAACGAGGCCAAGGGCAAGGGTGCCGACACCTTCGTGGCCTACTCCTATCCGCCCGACACCATGCTGATCAACGAGCAGGCCAGGACGCTGGGCCTGGCTCCCAAGGTGCTTTTCACCGGCGTGGGCACGCAGTTCCCCATGTTCAAGGGCAAGTTCGGCGCAGCGGCCGAAGGCGTGATGGCGCCGGGCGGCATCGATGCCGGCAACCCGCAGATGCAGGCCTATCTGAAGCGCTTCAAGGAAGTGACCGGCCAGGAGTCGGACCGCTTTGCCAGCCCCATCGTCTATACCTCGCTGCAGATGCTGCAGCAGGCCATCGAGCGCGTGGGCAAGATTGACCGCGCCGCCGTGACCCAGGAGCTCAAGAGCGGCAGCTTCGAGACCGTGCTCGGCCCCGTCAAGCTTGAAGGCCAGATGCTGACCAAGCTCTGGCATGTGGGCCAGTGGCAGAACGGCGAGTTCAATGCGATTGCGCCGACTAGCCGAGCGGGGGTCAAACCTGCGGTGATACCGCGGGTCACCCCCTGAGGCGCTGCGCGCCTTCCCCCTCTCTCTACGCGCTTCGCGCTATGGGAGGGGGACGACAGCCTCGGTGCGGGGCTGCCCTTCCTCGCTGTCCCGTTGCTGGGGCATGCCTATTCCAGCATTCGCCCAGCTCCGCAATAACTATCAAAACAAGAGCTGCTTATGCATGTCTAGCTTTAACTTTGCATTGATTTCATAACAAGAACAATGAATCACAAGCGGTATACGCTATGAATTTAATAGACATCCTTCTCGCTGGCGCCATGCTGGGCGGGCTCTACGGCCTGGTGGCCATGGGGCTGACGCTGCAGTATGGCGTGGCGCGCATCATGAATCTCTCGTATGGGGAGTTTCTGATTGCACCGGCCTTTCTGGCCTTTTTTGCGGTGAGCAGCTGGGGTATTTCACCGCTGCTTCTGGTGCTGCTGGTGGTGCCGCTGGGCTTTGTCATCCAGTGGCTGATCTATCAGCTGCTGCTGACCCCGCTGGTGCGCCGCGCCAAGGGCGGGCCGGCGCTGGAGGTGGATTCGATTCTGGCCACCTTCGGCATGCTGTTCGTCGTCCAGGGCGTCATGCTGGTGATGTTCGGCGGCGACTATCACAGCTACAGCTATCTGTCCGAACCCGTGGAGATCCTGGGCAGCAAGGTCGCGGCCAACCGTCTGCTGGTGCTGGGCTTTGCCATCGTGCTGGGCGGCGGCCTGTACCTGCTGCTGACACGCACCCGCGCCGGCGCCGTGGTGCGCGCCGTGTCCGTGGCACCGCAGTTCGCACCTCTGGTCGGCATCAATGTGCGCAGCACGGCGGCACTGGCCTACGGTCTGGGCGGCGCGCTGGTGGCGGTCTGCGGCGTACTGGTCAGCATGTTTCTGCCCTTCTCGGCCGGCATGGGCACCATGTTTGCGATGAAGGCGCTGATCGTCGTCATCATGGGCGGCGTGGGCAATCTCATGGGTTGCCTGGTGGCCGGCATGCTGCTGGGCTTTGCCGAAACACTGGTGGCCTCCTTTGTCGACCCCGGCCTGACGCTGGCCGTCAACTACGCGGTGTTCCTGCTGGTGCTGCTGTTCAAGCCCACAGGATTGTTCGGGAGGGCCGCACGATGAATCCGAACCATCGCAAGGAAATCCTGATCTGGGCCGTCAGCGCCGCCGCCCTGCTGGGCCTGGCACTGCTGCCGCGCTGGCTGACGGACGAGTACTACCTCTCGCTCATGATCAGCATCCTGATGTACTGCGTGCTGGCCACGGCCTGGGCGCTGTTCTCTGGACCGACGCGCTATATCTCGCTGGCCACCGTTGCCTTCTTCGGCATGGGCGCCTATGTCACCGCCGTGTTCGGCGAGTCCCTGCCCTGGGCCGCCGTGCTCGGCATTGCAGCCGGCGTGGGCCTGGTCATGGCCTTGATCGTGGGTTTGTCCACGCTGCGGCTGTCGGGCGTGTACTTCGTGATCTTCAGCTTCGGCCTGGCCGAGCTGGTCAAGCAGCTCGTCACATGGTGGGAAGTCAACATTACCAAGGATCTGGGCCGCTATGTGTTCGTGGAGATCACCCAGCTCGATATCTACTGGCAACTGCTGGCCATGCTGGCCCTGGTGCTGGCGCTTCGCGCCCTTATCAACCGCTCGCGCCTGGGTCTGGCCCTGCGCGTGATCGGCGAGGATGAGACCGTGGCCACCCATGTGGGCATCAACACCACCACGGCCAAGCTGCTGCTGTTCGCCGTCAGCGCCGTGTTCATCACCGTCACGGGCGCCATCATGGCTCCGCGCTGGACCTATATCGACCCCAGCATTGCCTTTGCTCCCGCCGTCTCGTTCCAGACCCTGATCATGGCCCTGCTCGGCGGTGCCGGCGCGCTGTTCGGCCCGATTCTGGGGGCCGTGCCGCTGGTGCTGCTGTTCGAGTACCTGGCTGCCAACTTCCCCAACCATTTCTCGATTCTGCTGGGCCTGGTGTTCATCGTGATCGTGTACTTCATTCCCCAGGGCCTGTCTGGCGTGCTGGCCAGGCTGCTGGGCAGGAATTCGGCCAGCAAGGGAGACCAGCCATGAAGACCGCCACCCTGCTTTCCGTGCGCGGCGCCACCAAACGCTTCGGCGGCCTGGTGGCCGTCAACGCACTGAGCTTTGACGTCTACCCGGGC
Organism: Comamonas sp. F1-6; assembly: GCF_039581415.1. NCBI lineage: Bacteria > Pseudomonadati > Pseudomonadota > Betaproteobacteria > Burkholderiales > Comamonadaceae > Comamonas > Comamonas sp. F1-6. Next base: position 413,838 of record NZ_JBCPWN010000001.1, on the reverse strand, counting down.
GAGGTCGTGGGCCTGCTCGGCCCCAATGGCTCGGGCAAGACCACGGCCATGAATTTGATCTCGGGCGCCCTGCCCGTCAACGGCGGCGAGATCGTATTCAACGGCAAGCCCATCCACCCGCTCAAAAGCCACCAGATCGCCCGCCTGGGCGTGGCACGCACCTTCCAGCTGGTCAAGGTGCTGGGCTCCATGAGCTGCACCGACAACGTCATTGCCGGCATGGCCTTCAAACCCCGGCCCCTGTTCGGCAGGCCCGCCGCCGCGCGTGCCCTGCAGTTGCTGAATCAGGTGGGTCTGGCCGAATTTGAGAATACTCCCGCAGGCGAGCTCACCTATATCAACCAAAAGCGCCTGGAGCTAGCCCGCGCGCTGGCGCTGGAGCCGCAGATCCTGCTGCTCGACGAATGGCTGGCAGGCCTGAACCCCACGGAGCTGCAGCAGGGCATTGCACTGATCCGGCAGTTGCAGGCCACGGGGCTGACGATTCTCATGGTCGAACATGTGATGGACGCCGTGCATGCGCTGTGCAGCCGCTGCGTGGTGATGAACGCGGGCACAAAAATAGCCGACGGCCCCACGGCCCAGGTGCTCAAAGAGCCCGAGGTGGTGCGTGCCTATCTGGGGGAAGATGTGAGTGCAGATGAAGACCGGTCAGCGGAGGTTCGCCATGCTTGAAGTGCGCAATATCTCGGTGAGCTACGGCAAGCATGAGGCGCTGCACCAGGTCAGCCTCCAGGTGAACCCCGGCGAGCTGGTCGTCATGCTGGGCGCCAACGGCGCCGGCAAGTCCAGCCTGCTCAAGGCGCTGGGCGGCATGGTCACGCCCCAGGCCGGCGCCAGCGCCCAGCTGGCGGGCCAGGAGCTGATGCAGCTGCCCCAGCATGCCATCGTGCAAGCCGGCCTGGCCCTGGTGCCCGAGGGGCGCGGCGTGTTCGGCGATCTCAGCGTCAAGGAAAACCTGCTGCTGGGAGCCCAGCCCCGGCGCGCACGCGCCAATGAAGCACGGAATCTGGAGCAGGTCTTCGCCCTCTTTCCCAAGCTGCGCGATCGCCTGCCGCAAGTCGTTCGCACCATGAGCGGCGGCGAGCAGCAGATGGTGGCCGTGGGCCGCGCGCTGATGAGCCAGCCCGATATCCTGCTGCTGGACGAGCCTTCGCTGGGCCTGTCACCGCTGATGTGCAAAGAGCTGTTCGCAGCCCTGGCGCACATCAAAACGCTGGGCATGGGCGTGCTGCTGGTGGAACAGAACGCGCGCCAGAGCCTGGCTATTGCCGACCGTGGTTACTTGCTGGAAACCGGGCGCATCGTGGGCGAAGGCTCGGCCGCAGAACTCAGCAGCAGCCCCGCCGTGCGCCGCGCTTATTTAGGCGGTGAACATTGAGATGAATCCCGCTGAGCGGCCTTGCCGCTTCCCCCGGAGGGGGACGGTGCCATCGCTGGGGCTGCCCATGCTGCGGGGCGGCGGGGCCGCCTAGGCCCTTGCTCGACACCCCCTTACCAGGCCGCACTTCATTGAAGGCCCTGAACAATTACCAGTCTCATCGACTGGCTCGACACTTAAAAGGAGACACAAATGATCGAACAAAAAATGCTGATAGCCGGCCAGGAATGCGCAGCCGGCAATGGCGCGACTTTTGAACGCAGGAACCCGCTGGATGGCAGCGTGGCCACACGGGCCCCGGCAGCCACGACCGAGGACGCGATTCGCGCCTGCGATGCAGCGGCAGCAGCCTTCCCCGCCTGGTCGCAACTGGGGCCGAACGCCCGCCGCGCCATGCTGATGAAGGCCTCCCAGGCGCTGGAGGCCAAGGGCGAAGCGATTGCCGCGGCCATGGCCGCAGAAACCGGCGCCTCGGGCATCTGGGCCGGCTTCAATGTGCATCTGGCCGCCAGCATGCTGCTGGAAGCGGCTTCGCTGACCACGCAGATCAATGGCGAGATCATTCCCTCCGACGTGCCCGGCAGCCTGGCCATGGCCGTGCGCCAGCCCGCCGGCGTGGTGCTGGGCATCGCGCCCTGGAATGCCCCCGTGATCCTGGCCGTGCGCAGCATCTCCACGGCCCTGGCCTGCGGCAATACCGTGATCCTCAAGGGATCGGAACTGTGCCCCGCCACCCACGGCCTGATCATCGAGGCACTGCAGGACGCGGGCCTGCCCGCCGGCGTGGTGAACTTTGTGACCAATGCGCCCGCCGATGCGGGCAGCGTGGTCGAAGCCATCGTGGCCCATCCCGCCGTGCGCCGCGTGAGCTTTACCGGCTCCACACGTGTGGGCCGCATCATCGGCCAGACCTGCGCCAGACATCTCAAGCCCGCGCTGCTGGAGCTCGGCGGCAAGGCTCCCTTCCTGGTGCTCGACGATGCCGATATCGATGCGGCAGTGAACGCCGCCACCTTTGGCGCGTTTGCCAACTCGGGCCAGATCTGCATGTCCACCGAGCGCTTTGTGGTGGATAACAAGGTGGCCGAGGAGTTCATCGCCAAGTTTGCCGCCAGGGCCAGCAGCCTGCCGCTGGGCGACCCGCGCAAGGGCCCCGTGGTACTGGGCTCGGTGGTCGATCTGGCCACGGTGGAGCGCTGCAATGCCATGATCGACGACGCGCTGGCCAAGGGCGGAAAACTGGTCTGCGGCGGCAAGGCCGAGAGCACGCTGATGCCCGCCACGCTGATCGACCATGTGACGCCGGCGATGCGCATCTTCCACGAGGAGACCTTCGGCCCGGTCAAGGGCATCGTGCGCGTGAACGGCGAGGAAGAAGCCATTGCCACGGCCAATGACAACGAGTTCGGGCTGTCCTCGGCAGTCTTCACCCGGGATACGGCCCGCGGCTGGCGTGTGGCGGCGCGCATCGAGGCCGGCATCTGCCATATCAACGGCCCCACGGTGCATGACGAAGCCCAGATGCCGTTTGGCGGCGTCAAGGCCTCGGGCTATGGCCATTTCGGCGGCCAGCAGGGCATCAATGCCTTTACCGAAACCCGCTGGGTGACCATGCAGACCGCAGAACGCCACTATCCGTTCTAAAGACCCCCTGAGCGGCTTTGCCTGGGCGGCCCCGCCGCTTCCCCCTCTCTGCTTCGCGGGGGGACGACAGCTTTGCTGCGCGGCGGCGCTTGCTTGCTGTCCCACACTTAGGTCGCGCCCTAGTTAAAGCTCGCGCCCATCGCTACTGAAATTAAAAAAGCCACCTGATTTGAAAACGCCAGGTGGCTTTCTTTTTTCCTTCTCACTATCTAATCCATAGCTGCTAGCGTTTGATGGAAAAGGGCTTGAGCCTCAAAAATCTCAAAGCATGTAATCAGGCAAAGTCATCGTCAAAGAAGCCGCCGCCATCGTCCCAACTGCCGCTGTCAAAGCTGGCTGAGTTGTCTATGCTGCCAAGGCCCGCATCGTTGGCCAGGCTGGAGGTATTGCCGCTATCGCCATGCAAGCCCTGGTTGCTGCTGTCCTGCGCCAGCGACTTGCTTTCGCCGCCACTCTGGCTGCCCGAGCCGGCGTGATGGCCGCCCATCAGATTCTCCAGCCCGTTGAACAGAAACATGCCGCCCGCCACACCGGCTGCGGCCGCTGCGGCATTGCCCAGGAAGCTGCTGCCGGCAGAGGTTGCAGGCTGCTGGCCATAGGCCTGCGGCGCTGCAGCACGCGGCGCCGAGCCGCCGCCAAAGAAACGGTCGCGCCAGCTGGAAGGTTGAGGCGCCACTTGCGGCTGGTTCTGCGGCTGGTACTGGGGTTGATAGGGAGGCTGGGCATTGGCAGCGTAGCCACCATCCTCGGCATAGCGCTCGGGAGCGCGGCCGAAGTGCGTGCCCAGGCCGCCCGAGAGAAAGCTGCCGGCGCCCTGGCCCTGGCTTTGCTGGGCCAGCTTCACCTGCTGCTGCAACTCGCCGATCTGCTGCTGGGCCTGCTGAATGGCTTGCTCCAGCATCAAGGTGCGCTGGGCCAGCCAGTAGACCGCATCGGGCGCGTTGCTCAATCCACGGCGCAGCTCGGCATCGGCCTGCGCGTCCTTGGGCTGACCCTGGGTCAGCGTCAGCCTGGCGCACAGGTCTTGCAGCAGTTGTTGTTCCTGAGAGGTCATGGTGCCTTCCTTAAAGCCCGCAAATTACTTGCAGCAGAGATGGGGTCAGTATGCAGGCCTGCAAGAGCGCCAATGTGAAGGCTGTGCAAGTGCTTTTTGCAGGGTGTAACAAAAGGCCTGTGCTGCAGTTGCGGGCAGCGCATGGGACAATGCCTGCCATTGCGCCACGGCCGTGGCGGCGTTTCAATTTCGGCTGCGGGACTGGCCCGCGGCCCACCAACTGCATACACACACCATGGAAGTTACCCAACAATGCGTGGTCGCCCTGACCTGGACACTGAAAGACACCCTGGGCGAGGAGCTGGATGTGCTGGACGAGCCCGTGGAGTTCCTTGTCGGCGGCGATGACCTGTTCAAGCGCATCGAAGAGGCTCTGCAAGGCCACGGCGTAGGTACCACACTGGACCTGCACCTGGAGCCCGAAGAGGCATTCGGCGACTATGACGAGAGCCTGATCTTCCTGGAAAAGCGCGAGCTGTTCCCCGAGGAGATCGAGGAAGGCATGAGTTTCGAGAGCACGGCCATGCCCAAGGGCACCAACCCCGTGCCTCCCGATCTGCTCTACACGGTCACCGAAATCTATCCCGAGCATGTGGTGCTGGACGGCAACCACCCGCTGGCCGGAATCGCCATCCGCCTGCACCTCAAGATCGAAGCCGTGCGTGAGGCCACCGAGGAAGAAATCGGTCGCGGCACGGCCGGTACGGGATTTTTCCGTATCGAGCCCATGGCTCCGGGCAATGAAACACTGCATTGACACCCCCTGAGGCGCTTTGCGCCTTCCCCCTCAGGGAGACGACAGCTTCGCTGCGGGGCGGCGGGGCCGCCTAGGCTCTTGCTTGCTATCTCTGGCTTGAGAACACGCCAGTTTTCAAGGCTGTACTGCTCTTGACTGGTGAAGTAAAAAGGGACTCCTCGGAGTCCCTTTTGTTATGTGCGCCTGCCTGCTCAGCGGCGGAAGATCTGGTTGCCTTCCACGCGCACATATTCGCCGATGCTCAGCTGCGGAGGCTGCTGGTAGTCCAGAGCGCGCACGCTGCCGTCCTGCAATTGCACGGTGACGCGGTAAATATCGCGCACGCTGCCGCCGCCCATGTTGTTTTGCACGGCGTTGCCGGCAAAAGCGCCTGCAGCCACACCGGCGATGGTCGCCAGTGTACGGCCCGAGCCCTTGCCCACCTGGTTGCCCAGCACACCGCCGATCACGCCACCGGCAATCGCGCCGCCGGCGCCAATGCCGCTGCCGTCCTGCACGCGCACGGTCTCGATATTCATCACACGGCCCTGCTGGGCGTATTGCTGAGGCTGCTGCGAATAGCAGTTGGGGTTGTTGTAGCCGCAGTTATTGGCGGGATAGGTCTGGACCTGGTTGTTGCCCACGGGGTAGGCCTGTGTGCTGCCAGGGTAGCCTGTACCCGAATAAGCACCCTGGGAGTAACCTCCCTGGTAGCCGCCGCTCTGGTAGCCACCCTGGGGATAGGCCGCGCAGGCCGACAGAGCCGCAACGATTGTGCTCACCATGGCCAAGCGGCCCCAGCGTTGATTGATTTGCATGGAAATCTCCTGGTTGGCGCATGCACATTCCATGCGCCGCAGTCCCTGTTATGAGTTGCTCTGCAAACCTTGCACGGTCTGCCTTTCCATTGCAACGCGGCACAGGCTCGCCAGGACGACAGCTTTCACATTTGCTCACAATACTTTGAGTAAAGCGCAGCCGTTTACAACTCTTCAAACCATAGCGCCTTGCCCAATACCTGGCTTCTTTGCTCTGCAAACCGTCATGGAGTCCACAACGGCAGGGCGCTGACAGCTATCGAATCCGGAGCCAATCCTAGCCCTTGGTGCGTACGCGCAGCACTTCGCCGCTACGGCCGTCGACATAGAGCTTCACAAAGCGTCCATCGCTGGCCGTGGCCTTGACCTTGTAGAGGCCGTCGTCCCATTCCACTTCCTGGAATTCGCGATAGCCGGCCTTCTCCAGCCGGTCGCAGACATCGCGGATGGACAGGGCCGGCCCGAGCGCCATGCCGCGCACGGCGGCCACCGAGGCCGAGGCACGATCCGCCAGGGAGTTTTCTGCGGCCAGGCAAGTGCCAGCCGACAGCAGCGCCGCGCCTGCGAGCAAGACCGTGCCGCTGCGACGCCGCAGGGAGCGGAATACGGACAGGGGGCCTGAGGACATGGAAAAAGCCGGGCTGGGAAGATGGGACATGAAAACTCCTGCAGTCGCTGGGTCGAAGAAAGGGACAAAACACGGCCCGCCAGTGCACAAGCACTGCGCAGCGGGTTGGTGCCGATTGTTCGCAAGTCAGGCTGAACCGTTTCTGAAGCCGCCATTCAGCTTCCGTTCATCGATGCAGGCCTATAACCTTGGCTGCAGACCGCTACCAGACCTCATCACCTCCAACTCCAGCCCTCTCGCCATGTCTTTTCTCAACGCCTCGAATGACCCGCAATCTGCGCACCGCCCACGCCGGCGCGCCCTTCATGCCGTGCTGGCCATGCTGCTGGCAACGGCAGGCTTTGCCGCACTGAGCCTGTGGCCCGCCACCTCGGATGCCGGCGACAACGATCACGAACTCGCCCGTCAGGCCTTGCGCCAGGGTCAGGTGCTGCCGCTGCGCACGGTTCTGGATCAGGTCGAGCAGCAATACCAGGGCCAGGTCATCAAGGTGGAGTTCGACCGCGAGGACGGCCGCTTTGTCTACGAGATCCGGCTGCTGCAAAACGACGGCAAGGTGGTCAAGCTGGAGATCGATGCCAGCAACGGCAAGCTGATCAGCATGAAACGCAAGAAGTGAACCCCGGCACTCAGGAAGGCTGCAGAGCATGCGAATTTTGCTGATTGAAGACGAACCCACGCTGCGCGAGCAGCTGCATCAGGCCCTGCTGCAGGCCGGCCACACTGTGGAGACGGCCGCCGATGGCGAGACGGCGCAATACCTGGGCGAGGTCGAGAGCTTTGACGCTGCGGTGCTGGACCTGGGCCTGCCGGTGCGCGACGGGCTCAGCGTGCTGCGCGCCTGGCGTGCGCAGGGCCGCTCCATGCCGGTGCTGATCCTCACCGCCAGAGCCGCCTGGCATGAAAAAGTCGCAGGCATGGATGCCGGAGCCGACGACTATCTGGCCAAACCCTTCCACATGGAAGAGCTGCTGGCGCGTCTGCGCGCCCTGCTGCGGCGTCTGAGCCCGCATGCCAGCGCACTGTGGCAATGCGGCTCCATCACCCTGGATTCGCGCCAGGCGCGCGTCACCGTCGAAGGTCAGGCGCTGACGCTGACCAGCCATGAATTCAAGGTGCTGGCCCTGCTGATGCAGCGCATGGGCGCCGTGGTCTCACGCACCGAGCTGTCCGAGCATATCTATCCGCAGGACAGCGACCGCGACTCCAACACCATCGAGGTATTTGTCGGGCGCCTGCGGAAAAAACTACCCGCCGGCTCGATCGAAACCGTGCGCGGCCTGGGCTATCGCCTGGCCGCGCCATCCAACCAAGAATAAAGCCTATGTCCGAGCACACTCTGACCTCCCCCATGGCCCAACAGCCGCCACCGCTGAGCGCGGGCTCCTGGAAGAACTCGCTGCGCCTGCGACTGCTGGCGGGTGCCATGATCTGGGTGCTGGCTGCACTGCTGCTCACGGGCTGGGGCCTGCGCACGCTGTTTGCCGAGCACCTGACCCAGCAGTTGCGCAGCCAGCTGGTGGCCAAGCTCGACCGGCTCAGCGGCGCCGTCAACTACCAGCCGGATCAGTCCGTCCCGGTCACGGTCTCGCCCTTCTCCGGCGACCCCTTGCTGCAGCAGCCGCTGTCGGGCATGTACTGGCAGGTAGACCAGCTCGATGCGGCCGGCAAACAGACGGTTCAGGCCGGCATCCAGCGTTCGCGCTCGCTCTGGGACCAGACCCTGGACTGGCCTTTCTTCAAGGCCGACAAGGTCTGGGAGCCCACCCTGCCCCTGCACGCTCCCGCCAGCTACGGCCATATGTCAGACGGCAATGGCAACACCCTGGTGATCGTGACGCGTACCGTACAGCTGCCCGAGGCCGACGCCCCGCCGCTGCGCCTGATGATTGCCGCCGACGCGGCCATGCTGGCCACGCCGCTGCAGCGCTTTACCAAGATGCTGGTGGCCGCGCTGTGCATGCTGGCTGCGGGGCTGATCGCCGCCGTGGTCGTGCAGCTGCAGCTGGCACTGGCTCCGCTGGCCGCCCTGCGCCGTCAGCTGGCCGCCGTGAGCCAGGGCGAAGCTTCTGAAATCAGGGGCGAGCACCCGGCCGAAATCATGCCCCTGGTTCAGGAGTTCAACCATGTGCTGCGCATGAATGCCGAGATGGTGGAGCGAGCCCGCACCCAGGCTGGCAATCTGGCTCACGCAGTCAACACTCCGCTGAGCATCATGGGCAACGCGGCCGCGCAGCAGGACAGCCCGCTCGCGACCCTGGTGCGCGAGCAGGTCGCCAGTGCCAGCCGCCAGGTCGAATATCACCTGGCCCGCGCCCGCGCCGCCGCAGCAGCGGCGCAGCAAGGCCATGGCCTGCGCACCGCGCTGGCCGGACCGCTGCACTCCCTGGTCCACACCATGGACAAGCTGCATGCGGCGCGCTGCATACGCTTCGAGCTGCAGGGGGATGCCACCCAATGGGACTTCAAGGGCGACTCCCAGGACCTGATGGAGATGCTGGGCAATCTGCTGGACAACGCCGGCAAATGGGCCAGGTCGAAGGTCGTGCTGAAGGTGCAGCCTATAGCCGATGACAGCCAGCAACTGACGCTGTGCATAGACGACGACGGCCCGGGCATCGCCCCCGAGTTGCGCGAGCGCATCTTTGCGCGCGGCGAGCGGCTGGACGAACAGCGTCCCGGCGCCGGCCTGGGCCTGGATATCGTGCGTGATCTGGTTCAGACCTATGGCGGCAGCATCCAGGCTCTGCCGTCGCCGCTGGGCGGGCTGCGCATGCAGCTGCAACTGCCCGGCGCCAGGCACCAGGACTGAGGGCGATCAAAGACTGCGCAGCACCTGTGCGAGGGTATCGGCCTGGGGAAACAGCCAGTCGGCGAGCAGCCCCAGCGCCACGGCCGCGACCAAGGCGCCCAGCACGGGCTTCCAGCTGATGCGCAGCGCCGCCAGCAGCCAGCCTTCGCGCTCCACCACATACAGGGTTCGGGTCATCAGCAGCGCAAACGCCACCTCTACCGCCACGGTCAGGAACAGATCGGCACCGAACACCAGCCACACCAGCGAGCCCATGCCCGTGACCGCGATCAGCAGGGCCGCAAAAACCAGCAGCACCGGCACGAGCACCACGGCGCCTTCATCGAGTCCGTCCAGCCCCGACACATCCACATCGGGCAGCTCCAGGCCCGATGACGCAGGCGCGATATCAGGCACGGCTGCGCCATCGTCCCAGTGGCCGCCGGCACCGCCGCCGCCGTAGGAGCCTCCCTGCCCGCTTTCAAAGCCCGCAGCGTCGGCACTGCCCGACTTGCCGCCCAAGCCGGGACCATCGGAGGGCAGCTCGCCCCCGTCCCAGTCGCGGCGCAGCATGCAGCCCGCCCACAGACGCACCAGCAGCAGATAAAGCAGATAGCCGCAGGCCAGCGCCAGCCCATAGCGCAGCCCCATGCTGTGCACACCGGCATGCAGCAGACACAGGCTGATCAGGGACATGGCAGCCAGACTCAGGCCGCCGGTCAGAGCGGCATGCAGACGCAGCCAGTGGTGTTTTTGCAGGCGTCGCCGCATGTGCTGGTCGCGCCCCAGCTGCACCTTGGTCCAGGAGGCAGAGCGGCTGCGGGTCTGGCGGCTCATGTTGCGCGAGATGCGGGCGAGTCCAGAGACTCAGTGCTTGCCGGTAGAGCCGTAGCCGCCTTCGCCGCGCTCGCTGGCGTCGGCAAAGTCATCCACCAGATTGAACTGTGCCTGCACCACGGGCACGATGACCAGCTGGGCCAGACGGTCCATGGGCTGCAGCGTGAAGGCGGTCTGCGAACGGTTCCAGGCGCTGACCATGAGCTGGCCCTGGTAGTCGGAGTCGATCAGGCCGACCAGGTTGCCCAGCACGATGCCGTGCTTGTGGCCCATGCCCGAGCGCGGCAGGATGAGCGCCGCGTAATGGGGATCCTTGAGGTGCATGGCCATGCCGGTGGGAATCAGCTGCCACTGGCCGGGCTCCAGGGTCACGGGCGCGTCGATGCAGGCGCGCAGGTCCAGTCCGGCGCTGCCGGGGGTGGCATAGGCGGGCAGGTTGTCGCGCAGGCGCGCATCGAGAATCTTTACATCAACATTCATAAGGATCTGGCTAGTCTTGTCTGTCTTGAAACAAGGCCCGTGAACCGGGCCTTGCATCCATTGCGGCAGCTGCATGGCAGCGGCCAGCAGTTTTCCTGAAGGGCGCCATTGTGCCCGCTGCCGGGCAGGCGTCGGCGCTTGACGCCTGTCAGCGGCCTTGCAGGCGCTTGAGCACGCCGCCCACCAGCGACATCAGGCCCATGAGTGCGAGCAGCACGCCAAAGCCCTGGATGAACTGGGAGAGGATCACCCCGCCCACGATCAGCGCCAGCGAGCCCGGAGACACCCAGGGCTTGCGACCGTTCTGAGCCTTCTGCCCCTCGATCTCGCGCTCCATGGCCCTGAAGCGCTGCTGCGCCTCCTGCTTGGTCACGGCCGTATTGGGGCGCCGTGCAGCAGCCGTGCGCTGGGCCGGTTGAGCAGCCGCCGTGGTTCGCGCTCCCGGCACCTGCTGGGCCTGCTCGGCCATGTCGCGCGCCTTCTGCAAGGTGTTGCGCAGCTGGGACATGGGCGAGGCGGCCTGGGAGCCGGGCGTGACGACCGCGGTCTGAATCGCTCCGTCGATGCTGCGCAGCGTGCGGCGGTACTCGGGACTGGCTCGCATCAGCTGATCCACATAAGCCACATAGTCGCCATTGCGCGGGCCTTCATAGCTGGAGGGATTCATGTTCGGGCTCCTGGGATCACGGGTCAGGGACGCTTGGCGCTCAAGCGCTGCGCAATTTCATCGACCAGCTGGCGCGCCAGCACGTCCTTGCTGGCATGGGGCAGCTCCTTGGAGCCTTGATCGTCGATCAGCAGCAGTGCATTGTCGTCCTTGCCAAAGGTGGCGGGACCGATATTGCCGACCAGCAGCGGCACACTCTTGCGCAGCCGCTTGGCGCTGGCGTGTTTGAGCAGATCATGGCTTTCGGCCGCAAAGCCCACGCAATACAGCTTGCCGGACCGGGCCTGGTCGGACTGGGCCACACCGGCAAGAATGTCGGGGTTCTCGACAAAGTCCATGGCCGGCACATCGCCCGAGCCATCCTTCTTGATCTTCTGATCGGAAAACTCGGCCGGACGCCAGTCGGCAACGGCGGCCGTGGCAATGAAGATCGAGGCCCCCGCCACCAGGGACTGCACGGCAGTCTGCATCTGGCGCGCCGACTGCACGTCAACGCGGGTCACTCCGCGCGGCGTTGGCAGATGCACGGGGCCTGCCACCAGCGTGACCTGGGCGCCGGCCTCGTGCGCCGCACGGGCAATCGCGAAGCCCATCTTGCCGCTCGAAAGATTGGTGATGCCGCGTACCGGATCGATCGCTTCGAAGGTCGGGCCGGCCGTCACCAGCAGATGCTGGCCCTGCAGGCTCTTGGCCGTGAAGTGCGCCGCCAGCTCCTCCATGATTTCCTCGGGCTCGAGCATGCGGCCGTCGCCGGTCTCGCCGCAGGCCTGGCTGCCGTTGCCCACGCCCAGCACCTGGGCACCGTCGGCCTGCACCTGGGCCAGATTGCGCTGGGTCGCGGGGTGGGCCCACATCTCGCGGTTCATGGCCGGGGCCAGCAGCAGGGGGACGCTCTCCATGGGGCGGGCCAGGCACATCAGGCTGAGCAGCTCGTCCGAGCGGCCCTGCACCAGGCGCGCGATGAAGTCCGCGCTGCAGGGTGCGATGAGGATGGCATCGGCCTCACGGCTCAGATTGATGTGGGGCATGTTGTTGGGTTCGCGCACATCCCACTGGGAGGTGTAGACTGCGCGCCCAGAAAGCGCCTGCATGGTGACGGCCGTCATGAACTGCTCGGCCGCCTCCGTCATGACCACTTGCACCGTGGCACCGGCCTGGACCAGCAAGCGGCACAGCATGGCCGATTTGTAACAAGCCACGCCTCCGGAGAGACCCAGCACCAGATGTTTGCCTGCGAACACGTCATTCATGCTGCGCAATTTATCAGACCTGAGCGGCTTTGCTGCCGCACAAGCATCCCTGTACGCCACGCCGAAATTCGTGGCAAACCTATAATCCTGTTTTACCACCACCAAAAAAAGACATGACCAAGTTCGTCTTCGTCACCGGCGGTGTGGTGTCTTCCCTAGGTAAGGGAATCGCCTCAGCCTCCCTTGCTGCGATTTTGGAATCGCGCGGTCTCAAAGTCACCCTCATCAAGCTCGATCCCTATATCAACGTGGACCCGGGCACCATGTCGCCCTTCCAGCACGGCGAAGTGTTCGTGACCGATGACGGAGCCGAGACCGATCTGGACCTGGGCCACTATGAGCGTTTCATCGAAACGCGCATGCGTCAGAGCAACAACTTCACCACGGGCCGCATCTATCAGTCCGTGCTGGAAAAGGAACGCCGTGGCGACTATCTGGGCAAGACCGTGCAGGTCATCCCCCATGTCACCAACGAGATCCAGGAATACATCAAGCGCGGCGCGGGCCTTGGCACCGACCACGAAGTGGATGTGGCCATCTGCGAAGTCGGCGGCACCGTGGGCGATATCGAGTCCCTGCCCTTCCTGGAAGCTGCGCGTCAGCTGGCGCTCAAGCTCGGCCCCAACAACTCCGCCTTTGTGCACCTGACCTACCTGCCGTTCATCGAGACGGCCGGCGAGCTCAAGACCAAGCCCACCCAGCACACCGTGCAGAAGCTGCGCGAAATCGGCATCCAGCCCGATGCGCTGCTGTGCCGCGCCAAGCACCAGGTGCCCGAAGAGGAAAAGAGCAAGATCTCCCTCTTCACCAATGTGCCCGAGTGGGGTGTGATCTCCATGTGGGACGTGGACACCATCTACAAGGTGCCGCGCATGCTGCACGAGCAGGGTCTGGACGGCCTGATCTGCGACAAGCTGCGCCTGAACACGCCTCCCACCAATCTCAAGCGCTGGGACGACCTGGTCTATGAGACCGAGCATCCCCAGGGCGAAGTCAAGATTGCCATGGTGGGCAAGTACGTGGAGCTGTCCGACGCCTACAAGTCGGTCAACGAAGCACTCAAGCACGCCGGCATGCGCAACCATGTGCGCGTGAAGATCACGCATGTGGACTCGGAAACCATCCACGACGCGGATGCCACCAAGCTGCTCAAGGATTACGACGGCATTCTGGTGCCCGGCGGCTTCGGCTCGCGCGGTGTGGAAGGCAAGATCTCTACGGCCAAGTTTGCCCGCGAGAACAAGGTGCCCTACCTGGGCATCTGCCTGGGCATGCAGGTTGCCACCATCGAGTACGCCCGTCATGTGGCCGGTCTCGCAGGCGCCAACTCCACCGAGTTCGACCCCGCCACCCCCAATCCCGTGATCGCCCTGATCACCGAGTGGAAGGACGCGGACGGCACGATCAAGACCCGTGACGAGAACTCCGACCTGGGCGGCACCATGCGTCTGGGCGCACAGTCTTCCGACGTGCAAAAGGGCACGCTGGCGCACAGCATCTACGGCGACGTGGTGACCGAGCGTCACCGCCACCGCTATGAAGCCAACACCCAGTATCTGGACCAGCTGCGCGAAGCCGGCCTGGTGATCTCGGCCCTGACCCAGCGCGAACAACTGACCGAAATCGTCGAGCTGCCCGCCAAGGTTCACCCCTGGTACATCGGTGTGCAATTCCACCCCGAGTTCAAGTCCACCCCCTGGGATGGTCACCCGCTGTTCAACGCCTTCATCAAGGCGGCCATGGACAACAAGGCCCAGCCTGGCAAGAAGGCCTGATTCCCCTCCTCCGGAATCAATCCTTAAATAGGAGCTGCCAGCGCTTGAAATGCAATGACTTCAGCATCAAATGATATTGAAGTCTTTCAAAATAGAGCGCCAGCAGCTTCAGTTTTTGAAGCATGCACGGCGTGCAAAAAGGAACCCCCATGAAACTCTGCGGCTTTGATATTGGTCTGGACAAGCGCTTCTTTCTGATCGCCGGCCCTTGCGTGGTCGAATCCGAACAACTGCAGATGGACGTGGCCGGGCAACTCAAGGAAATCACTTCCTCGCTGGGCATCAACTTCATCTTCAAGAGCAGCTTCGACAAGGCCAACCGTTCCTCGGGCACCAGCTTTCGCGGCCCCGGCATGGAAAAAGGTCTGGAAATCCTTGCCAAGGTGAAGAAGGAGCTGAACGTGCCCATCCTCACCGATGTGCACACCGAAGCCGAAGTGCCTTATGTGGCGTCTGTCGTCGACATGCTGCAGACCCCCGCCTTCCTGTGCCGCCAGACGGACTTCATCCGCGCCGTGGCCCAGTCGGGCAAGCCCGTGAACATCAAGAAGGGCCAGTTCCTGGCCCCGCATGACATGAAGAATGTCATCGACAAGGCCCGTGCTGCGGCGGTGGAAGCGGGCCTGCCCGCAGACAGCTTCACGGCCTGCGAACGCGGCGCCAGCTTTGGCTACAACAACCTGGTCAGCGACATGCGCTCGCTGGCCATCATGCGCGAGACCGGCGCCCCTGTCGTGTTCGACGCCACCCACAGCGTGCAACTGCCCGGCGGCAACGGCACATCCAGCGGCGGCATGCGCGAGATGGTGCCCGTGCTCTCGCGTGCGGCCGTGGCCGTGGGCGTGGCAGGCCTGTTCATGGAAACCCATCCCGATCCCTGCAACGCCCTGTCGGACGGCCCCAATGCCGTGCCGCTCAAGCACATGAAGGCACTGCTGGAGACACTGGTGGCGCTGGACGATGTGACCAAGCGCAACGGCTTCCTGGAAGACCATTTCCAGGCCTGAGCATGCATACACAGCGCATCAGCAGCGACATGACGGCCTTGCTGCAGGCCTGCATGTCCATACGCCCCGGCCGCCCCAAGGCGGGCAGCGGCGTCTGAGCAGATGATGCCCCCCGGCATGACCGACACGATGAAGCGTGGCGTCATGCCTTTTTTGTATCCGCTTTTGTGTCCGAATGCTTGCACAGAAACGTCTTGCGCAAGAAATTCGACTGCTGCAACACGTCAAGGCAAAAGCGGCCCACCAAATTTGTGCACAATAGCCGCCGCAGCCTCTTCCATACTCGTCGCGTGCATGGCGCGCGCGCAGCATGTGGAGAAGAGTCGGCTTCACAATTTTGATAGCAGCTTGCGCCTGATGCACAAGCGCTTGGGCGTGATTTCATGAAAGAAGTCAGCCTGCACGTACCGATTTCAGAAACCCAAAGGAAATGCAATGAGTGCCATTGTTGACATCGTAGGCCGCGAAGTGCTGGACAGCCGCGGCAATCCCACCGTTGAGTGCGACGTGCTGCTGGAATCCGGCGTGATGGGCCGTGCCGCCGTGCCCTCGGGCGCGTCCACCGGCTCGCGCGAAGCCATTGAACTGCGTGACGGCGACAAGAGCCGTTACCTGGGCAAGGGCGTGCTCAAGGCTGTGGAGCACATCAACACCGAAATCTCCGAAGCCGTGCTGGGCCTGGACGCTTCCGAGCAGGCTTTCCTGGACAAGACCCTGATCGACCTGGACGGCACCGACAACAAGAGCCGCCTGGGCGCCAACGCCATGCTGGCCGTGTCCATGGCCGTGGCCCGCGCCGCAGCCGAAGAAGCCGGCCTGCCCCTGTACCGCTACTTCGGCGGCATGGGCGGCGTGCAGCTGCCCGTGCCCATGATGAACGTGATCAATGGCGGCGCCCACGCGAACAATTCGCTGGACCTGCAAGAGTTCATGATCATCCCCGTGGGTGCCCCCACCTTCCGTGAAGCCGTGCGCTGGGGTGCCGAAGTCTTCCACGCTCTGAAGGCCATCATCCACCACAATGGCATGTCCACCGCCGTGGGCGACGAAGGCGGTTTCGCACCTTCCGTGGAAAACCACGAAGCCGCGATCCAGCTGATCATCGAAGCCATCGAAAAGGCCGGCTACAAGCCCGGCGAGCAGATCGCCCTGGGCCTGGACTGCGCAGCATCCGAGTTCTACAAGGACGGCATGTACGTGCTGGCCGGCGAAGGCAATATGACACTGACTTCGACGCAGTGGACCGACATGCTGGCCGGCTGGTGCGACAAGTACCCCATCATCTCCATCGAAGACGGCATGCACGAAGGCGACTGGGATGGCTGGAAGATCCTGACCGAGCGCCTGGGCGCCAAGGTTCAGCTGGTGGGTGACGACCTGTTCGTGACCAACACCAAGATCCTCAAGGAAGGCATCGAAAAGCGCATCGCCAACTCGATCCTGATCAAGATCAACCAGATCGGCACCCTGACCGAGACCTTCGCCGCCATCGAAATGGCCAAGCGCGCCGGCTACACCGCCGTGATCTCGCACCGCTCTGGCGAAACCGAAGACAGCACCATTGCCGACATCGCCGTGGGCCTGAATGCTGGTCAAATCAAGACTGGCTCCATGAGCCGCTCCGACCGTATCGCCAAGTACAACCAGCTGCTGCGCATCGAGGAAGACCTGGGCGATGTCGCCGAGTACCCCGGCCGCGCTGCCTTCTACAACCTGCGCTAAAGTGCGCAGCTGAAGTAAGTGCCCGGCAACCGCTTTGCGGCCAGGGCGCTTACCCTTGATTCCACCAGGTTTTTTGTATGGTCAACCGCGTCGTCTGCGTCACATTGCTGGTCTTGCTGACCGCCATTCATGCCCAGCTCTGGCTGGGCAATGGCAGCATGGCCTATGTGCACGAGCTGCAGCAGCAAATCAAGGATCAATACGCGGCCAACGCCCTAGAAAAATCGGAAAACGACAGGCTGCAGTCCGAGGTCAACGACCTCAAGGACGGCCTGTCCACCGTGGAAGAAAAGG
The DNA here is from genome assembly GCF_039581415.1 of Comamonas sp. F1-6. Lineage (NCBI taxonomy): Bacteria > Pseudomonadati > Pseudomonadota > Betaproteobacteria > Burkholderiales > Comamonadaceae > Comamonas > Comamonas sp. F1-6. The sequence continues at coordinate 396,754 of NZ_JBCPWN010000001.1, read as the reverse complement.
CCCGTTACGAGCTGGGCATGGTCAAACCCAATGAAATCTATATTCAGGTTTCCAGGCGCTGATCCGGCGCCCGCTCCGTCCCGAAGCCAGCCCCGCGCTGGCTTTGCTGTTCCTGCGCCCACGCTGGTGCTGCTGGGTGCGCCGCATGCACTGGCGCGCAGCATGGCGCATGGCTTGCTGCAGGCCCGTCTGGATGCGGGCCTGGCCGGCCCCTGGCAATGCATGGCCGCCGCGAGCGGCGATGAATGGCCGGCCGATGCCCTGGTCTATGTGCTGGGCCAGGACTGGCGCGATGCCGACCCGGACCCCGCCATCGCTCAGCAGATCAGCCAATGGCGCGCACTGCTGGAAGCACGCTCTCAGAGCTATGTGATGCTGTACGGCAGACCGTCTGCCCAATGGCAGCAACTGGCTGCCTCTCTGAAATTCATGGAACCGGCCGCAGACTGGGATTGGATTTCAAGCAAAAATCCCTGGAGTTCCAGTCAGAAAATACGCCGCAAAGCCTGCGAGCAATGCGGCGATCCCGAGTGCGAGCTGGCACTGTTCGAGGCCTTGAAAAGCGCACCCTGAGGCGCCTCGTGCCTTCTCCCCTATCTTTTCCGAGCTGGAAGACACCCGCGCTGCCCCGACCTGGGCTCTTGCAGGGTATCTCCACCGCCATCAGAGCTCCATCGCCGCGGGCAGACTGTTCAGTTATTGCACCGAGCTGGAGCTGGGCGGCTGCTTTTGCACTTCGGTGAACAGACGCGCCGCATCGATGGCGTCGAACTGGTATTGCTGGCCGCAGAAGTCGCAGCCCACCTCGATCTTGCCACGCTCGGCCACGATGGAATCCACCTCTTCCTCGCCCAGCGAGGTCAGCATGGCGGCCACCCGGTCACGGCTGCAGGTACAGGCGAAACGCGGGGCCTGCTCGTCGGCCTGAGGAGCGAAGCGCAGCAGCTTCTCCTCCCAGAACAGGCGCCGCAAAATGGTCTCCACATCCAGCGTCAACAGCTCTTGCTGCGTCAGGCTGGAGGCCAGCGTGGCAACACGGTTGTATTCCTCGTTCAGGCCCTGGGCATCATGCTCGGCCTCACCGCTTTCGGTGGCAGCGGCCAGATTCGCCTCACCCTTCACAGGCATGCGCTGCAGCATCAGACCGGCAGCGATCTGGTCATTGGCGGCCAGCACCATCACGGTGTCGAGCTGCTCGGACTGCATCATGTAGAACTGCAGCGCATCCGACAGGCGCTCGAAGCGGCCGCCAGCACCATCGTTGAGCGGCACCACGCCCTGATAGGGGTTCTGGCCGGGCTGGCGGTCCTTGGGGTCCAGCGTGACGGCGCAGCGGCCCGCGCCATGGGCATTGACCAGTTCTGCCAGCGGGGCCAACTGGCCGCGCAGGGGCAGATTGGCCTCTCCCACCAGTGTTGCCGTGGCACGCAGGCTCAGGTCCGACTGCACTTCGGCCACGGCCAGTTTGACCGGGCCGTCACCCATAACCTGGAATACCAGCGCGCCATTGAACTTGATGTTGGACTGCATGAGCACGCCAGCCGCCGTCATCTCGCCGAGCAAGGTGCTGACGGCCTCTGGGTAGGCGCCGGTATCCTTGTTGCCGGCACGGCGCTGCAGGATTTCCTGCCAGGAGTCAGTCAGGCGAACAATGGCACCACGCACGGGCAGGCCGTCAAAAATGAATTTATGCAGTTCAGACACGCTAATCGATTCCGGTAAAAAGCAGGGCCCTCAGCCCAGCTTGCGCAAGCCGCGCTTGAAGCGGCGAGCATTTTCAACATAGTTCCTGGCGCTCTGGCGCAGACCTTCGATCTGCTCGGGCGATAGCTCGCGCACGACCTTGGCGGGGCTGCCGAGGATCATGGAGCCGTCGGGAAATTCCTTGCCCTCGGTCACCAGCGAGCCTGCGCCCACCAGGCAGTTCCTGCCTATCCTGGCGCCATTGAGCACCACTGCACCGATGCCGATGAGCGAGCCATCGCCAATCGTGCAGCCATGCAGCATTACTTGGTGGCCAACCGTCACATTGCAACCCACCGTAAGCGGTTTGCCGAAATCGGCATGCAGCACGCTGGCATCCTGGATGTTGGAGCCCGCGCCGATGCTGATGTTTTCGGTATCCCCGCGGATGACCGTTCCAAACCAGACACTGGCGTCCTTGTCCAGCTTGACGCGGCCCATGACCTCGGCGCTGTCGGCCACCCAGGCGCTTTCGTCGATCTGCGGCGCAACGCCGTCGAGTTCGTAAATTGCCATCTGCTTGTCTCCCTGTGGGTTGCTTCTTTATAGAACCTAGAATTGTAGGGATGGAGTTACGTCATCGCGCGCTAGAGGTCTTGTGCCTTGCAGACCCAGAGAGAAAAGCTGCTGCAGCCATTGATCTGCATACACAAAAAGCTCTCTATTCGATAGCAGAAACAGCACCGACACTGCGCATCCCCGAATCCGAGCTTCCCGGCCGCCCGGCCCGGCCCGAGCTCAAGCACCACACGGCCGTGGCGCGCCGCTCGCCTGCCACCCTCGAAGGCCGGGCCGTGCTCATCCATGCCATTGCACATATAGAGTTCAATGCCATCAACCTCGCACTGGACGCCATCTGGCGCTTTGACGGCATGCCCGAGCAGTACTACCACGACTGGCTGCAGGTGGCTGCAGAGGAAGCCAAGCATTTCCGCCTGCTACGCGATCATCTGCGCCAGCATCATGGTCAGGACTATGGCGACCATCCGGCCCACCAGGGCCTGTGGACCATGTGCGAAAAAACGGCGGGCGACATCGTGGCCCGCATGGCCCTGGTACCCAGAACGCTGGAGGCGCGCGGCCTGGACGCCACGCCGCAGATCCAGAACAAGCTGCGTAACACCCACGCGACCGATGCGCTGGCGGCCTGTGACATTCTGGACATCATCCTGCGCGAGGAAGTGGGCCATGTGGCCATAGGCAACCACTGGTATCGCTGGCTGTGCGAGAAAAACGGTCTGGACCCCGAGTCGTTGTACCTGGAGCTGACAAAGCGCCATGAAGCGCCGCGCCTGCGCCCACCCTTCAATGAGAAGGCACGCCGTGCCGCAGGCTTCACCGCAACCGAGATCGCCTGGCTGCAACAGATCTAGGTATTTTTTTCTTGACTCGAATCAAGAACCACCGACAAGCGAGGCCCGCGAGCCGAAGTTGTTGGCACAAACGGACTGAACGCACGAAGCTGACACTATGATCGGCTCGTTCTTACAATAACCGGCACAGCCAACCATTTCCCACACAGACGTCATGCAGCAATGAGTGAACAAACCATAGAGGACCAGGCATTCGCCTCGCCGCGCAACCTGTCCAAAGGCATGATTGCACGCCAGCCCATCGTCAACGGGCTGCAGCAAATCATTGGTTACGAGCTGTTCAACCGCTCGCGCTCGCCTTATGGTCACACCATGGCCTCAGACGCGACGCTGATCTTTGCGGCCCTCACGCATGCTGGAGAGGAAGATCTGGTCGGCACCAAGCTCATGTTCGTGAATTGCACTCACGAAGGTCTGACCGGCGAGCACCTGGAGCTGCTGCCTGCCGACAAGGTGGTGCTGGAGATCCCCCCTCTGGGCCATGCTGCCGTGCATGAGGTGGCAGCCCGCCTGCCCACCTTGCTGGCACTCAAGGACCAGGGCTTTCATCTGGCCTTCAACCACACGGTACTGGAGTCTGTGTATTCGGCCTGGCTGCCGCTGGCCGACTACATCAAGTTAGACCTCTCCACGCTGGCACCGGACCAGCTTACGGTGCTGGTCAAGTTCGCCAACCGCCACACCCGCGCCGAGCTGATCGCCGAAAAAGTCGAAAGTGCCCATCAGCATGAGCTGGGGCAGCGCCTGGGCATAGAGCTTTTCCAGGGTTTCTGGTTTGCCCGTCCCACGGTGATGCAGACCCGCCTTCTGACCCCGACGCAGCAAAGCATCATCCAGTTGCTGACGCTGGTACGCGAGCAGGCCAGCACCGATGCGATCGAGGAAGTTCTCAAAAAGGACGCCGCCCTGGCCTTCAACCTGCTGCGCCTCATCAACTCGGCCAGCTTTGGCGCCCATCGCAAGATCACCTCTTTCAAGCAGGCCGTGATGCTGCTCGGCCTGAACAAGCTGTTTCGCTGGGCTGCCATGCTGCTGACAGCCGCCCGTGAAGGCGGCCCCCCGCCGGCCGTAGGCCAGACCGCCGTGATTCGCGGCCGTCTGATGGAGCTGCTGGCCAAGCACTCGCTAACGGACACCGATGCCGATCTGGCCTTTATCTGCGGCATGTTCTCCATGCTGGACCGCATGCTGGGCATGCCTTTGCCTGCAGCGCTGGCGCTGATTCCGGTGTCCGAATCGGTCTCTGCCGCGCTGCTGCATCATGAAGGCATTCTGGGCGAGCTGCTGATGCTCACCAAGGCCTGCGAGAGTCATGACCAGGAACAATTCGACCGCAGTGCCTGCAGCCTGGAGCTGGAGCACGGGGACATCAATCACGCTCATCTGCAGGCTTTGAGATGGACGGAGTGTCTGTCCGACTGACAGCGCTTTTGCCCCACACCCAAGCGATAACCGACATGGATACCTCTGACACAAACGCCTCTTCACCAACCGCCAGCCCCGTTGCAGACAGGGACGAGGCCAATATGGCCAGCATTGCGCGTCAGGCAATCGTCGATGAAAAGCGGGATGTGTATGGCTACGAGCTGTTTGACCGCTCGGTTGCACATAACGCACACACAGCAGCATCTGATGCGGCACTGCTGTTCAATGCACTGTCCTACGCCGGTGCCGAAGCCCTGGTGGGCAAAAAGACGGTTTTCATCAACTGCACCCATGACAGCCTGAGCGGCGGCCACCTGGAGCTGATTCACCCCGACCGTGTGGTACTGGAAGTGCCGGCCCTGCCCGCCGATGCCACGCAGGAAAACATCGAAGCCTGCCTGCCCACATTTGCGGCCCTGCGCCAGCGTGGCTTTCGCCTGGCTTTCGACCAGAACCTGCTGCGCCGCAACTATGCGTCATGGCTGCCCATGGCCTCCTTCGTCAAGCTGGACATGCAGAGCTTCGCGATCGAGCATGCCGAGAAGCTGGTGAAGTTTGCCCAGACCTACACACGCGCCCAGATCGTGGCCGAGAAGGTCGAAACAGCCGAGCAGTTCGAGCATATGCTGGGCCTGGGTGTGAAGCTGTTCCAGGGCTACTGGTTCGCCCAGCCCCAGCTCGTGCAGGCGCGCACCATCCGCCCCACGCAGACCACCATCATCCAGCTCATCAACCTGGTGCGCCAGCAGGCCAGCACGGAGGAGATCGAAGAGCTGCTTAAGAAGGACCCCACGCTGTCCTTCAACCTGCTGCGCTTCATCAACAGCTCGGGTTTCGGCCTGTCCTGCGAGATCACCTCCTTCCGCCATGCGGTGATGATTCTGGGCCTCAAGAAGCTGTTCCGCTGGGCGGCCCTGCTGCTGACCACCTCACGCGCCGGCGGCACACCGCCGGCTGTGGGCCAGACAGCCGTGGTGCGCGGCCGCCTGATGGAGCTGCTGACCGCCGAGCTGCTGCCGCCCGAGGAATGCGACCACGCTTTCGTCGTGGGCGTTTTCTCGCTGCTCGATGTGATGCTGAGCCAGCCCATGGCCAAGGCCCTGGAATCCGTAGCCCTGCCCCAGTCCGTGGTTGACGCACTGGTACACAACCAGGGCGTTTTTGCACCCTTCCTGGATCTGACGCGCGCCTGCGAGTCTGGCGACGAAGCGGCTTTTGCCCGCGCCGCCAATGCGCTGCAGCTGTCCAACCACCAGGTCAACTGGGCCCATCTGCAGGCACTGAGCTGGGCCGACAACCTGGCCAGCGAAGTGATCTGAACCAATCCGCTTCGCGACCAGTCAGTGCGCTTGCTGCGCACAACGAAAAAGGGCTTGCAGCCGATGTGACCGCAAGCCCTTTTTCATTCAAGAAAGTTCCGATCAGTTGGTCTGGATACCTGCAGCCTTGATGATCTGGGCGTTGGACCTGGACTCGACCTCGATCTGCTTGGCAAAGTCCGCTGCCTTGCCGCCGGTAGGCACATTGTCAGTGGCCTCCAGGCGCTGACGGATCTCGGGCAGCGCCAGCGCCTTGTTCACCTCGGCATTCAGGCGAGCCAGCACGGGGGCGGGCACACCCGCGGGAGCGAAGATGCCGAAGACCGATGTGGTGTTGGCGTTCTTGTAACCCAGCTCGGCCAGCGTGGGCACTTGAGGCAGCGAGTCCAGACGCGCCGGAGCTCCCACGGCCAGGGCCTTGAACTTGCCGGCCTTGATATGCTGCATCACGGCTGGGCCGGCATTCGTGGACAACACTTCGAACTGTGCACTCAGGCCGTCATTGAGCTGCTGGCCACCGCCCTTGTAAGGCACATGGGTGATCTGAACCTTGCCCTGATCGGCAATCTGCTCGAGCATGATGTGGCCCAGCGAGGCCAGACCGGCCGTGGCCCAGCGCACATCGCCGGGGTGGGCCTTGGCCTGGGTCATCAGCTCGGGAAAGCTCTTGGCTGCCAGACGGGTCGTTCCCAGCAGCAGCACGGGCGAATACATCACGCTGACCACGGGAACAATATCCTTGTGCGGATCGAACAGCGGCTTGCCCAGATGGGGGCTCAGCGTCAGCGGGCTGATGGACGAAAAGCCCAGCGTATAGCCATCGGGGTTGGACTTGGCGACCTGGTCCAGGCCAATCGCGCCACCCGCACCGGCCTTGTTGTCGATCACCACCGACTGACCCAGCGACTGTGACAGCTTTTCACCCAGTGCACGGGCCACCACATCGCTCACACCACCGGCAGGGTAGGACACCACCAGACGAATGGGACGGCTGGGCCAGCCAGCCGCGTCGGCTTTGTCGGCCGCCTGGACATTCAGGGACAAGGTGGCAGGCAGCACGGCTGCCAGGGCACAGGTCAGCATGCTGCGACGCAGAAAGTTAGTCATCACTCGAAATCCAAAAATCAAGACCTGCATTTTTGACCAAAGTGAATTCCCCGGTTGATTTGGACGACGATTCGTCAATTCACTGGACAGAAAACATCAAAATAAAACTTCAAACATTCAAATAGACCAACACTCCAACCGACCAACACCTTCATCGACATGTCGCAATGACGCCCGCAAGGCTTGCCGCTAGACTGCAGCAATCTCCACAAAGAAAGCGCCCCATGGCAGAAAAACAACCTCTATCACGTCGCTCCATCTTGCTGCGAAGCGGTGCTGCGGGCGCTGCACTGGGCGCCATGGCTCTGCCCGCCGCGGCCACACGCAAGGCCTCCCGCACCTGCGTGCTCGATGGCCTGCAGCCCGCAGTGCTCACCATCAGCGGCCCCGGTGTGCAGGCCAATCGCGGCAAGCCGCAGGCCGTGGCGGACCGCATGCTGATCATCCATGGCTATCTGTTTGATGCAGCCTGGTCCTGTGGCATGGATGCGCTCAACAGCCTGGAGCAGCAGACGCTCAGGACCACGCTGGAATACGACGAAGCCGAGCACAGCCTGCAAGGCCCGCTGCTGGAGCAGGTGCTGCAGGCCGCCGGCGTGGATGTAGGCCAGGCCATGGCGCGCGGCCTGCAACTGACTTTGCAGGGCATAGATGGCTATCGCAGCCAGATACCGCTGGCCCAGGCCGTGCGCTGGCGCATGCTGATTGCCACCCAGCTGGACGGCGTGCCGCTGGCAATGGGCGGCGTGGGCCCGCTCTGGGCCATTTTTGCAGCCCATCAGATTCCGGAGCTCGGCCAGTTGCCCGTCAAGCAGCGCTTTCCTGCCGCCGTCTGGGGGCTGTACCACCTGCAGCTTGGCAGCGCGACGACCTAGGTAGCGGCTCAGCCGCGCGGGTGATGCTCGGCATGCAGAGCTTTGAGCCGCTCGCGCGCCACATGGGTGTAGATGGTGGTGGTGGAGATATCGGCATGCCCCAGCAGCATCTGCACCACGCGAAGGTCGGCGCCATGGTTGAGCAGATGGGTGGCAAACGCATGGCGCAGCGTATGTGGCGACAGCGGCGAGTTCACACCTGCAATCTGCGCGCATTTCTTGACGATGACCCAGAACATCACGCGACTCATGCCCGCGCCGCGCTGGGTCACAAACACCTCCTCGGTCTGCTGCCCTCCCAGAATCGCCGCTCGCGCCTGCTGCAGATAGCGCTCCAGCCAGTGCTGCGCCTCCTGACCAAACGGCACCAGCCGCTCCTTGCGCCCCTTGCCCGTCACGCGCAGCACGCCCGAGCGCAGGTCCAGCTCATGCATGCGCACGCCCACCAGTTCGCTGACGCGCAGACCGCTGGCATACATCAGCTCCAACATGGCGCGATCGCGCAAGCCCAGCGGGCTGTCCACATCGGGCGCATCGAGCAGGGCCTCCACCTGCTCCTGGGTCAGGGTCTTGGGCATGCGCGGCGGCTGCTTGGCCGCCAGCATGCGCACCGTGGGGTCGGCAGCGATGCGCTTTTCACGCAGCGCCCAGTGAAAGTAGCGACGCAACACCGTCAGCCTGCGGTTCGAGGAGGTGGCCTTGGTGCCCTCCACACGGGCCGTGAAATAGCCCTGCAGATCGGCTTCCTGCGCAGCATCCAGCGCCTTGGGCGGCTGCAGCCGCGCCAGCCAGCGCGCAGCCGCTGTCAGGTCACGCCGATAGGCGGACAGGGTATTGCGCGAAAGCCCGTCCTCCAGCAGCAGGGCATCGATGAACTGATCGAGCGCATGCTGGCTCTGCGGCAAGGGCTGCGGCCAGTCATCGGGAATCTGCGGTTTGCGGGCTTTTTTAGGAGTGTCGGACATGGAGCTAGCGTACACGCTGGCGAGGATGCACCGAACTGAAATCAGCTCGGTGCACCATGGAGATCAGGGTCAGATACCGGCAATGGCAAATGCTGTGCCTGCTTCAGCTGATGCCGGCTGACGGGCCATCGAAAGCCTCGGCCAGGAACTGCGCAACCGCTCTCACCCTAGCCGTGCGCTGCAGATCGGGATGCATGACCTGCCAGACTTCGTAGTCGTTCGGACGTCGGCGTTGCGGCCAGATACGCACCAGGCCTTCGCGCTCCCCCATCCACAACGGCATTTCCCCAATCCCGATGCCTGCAGCAACCGCCTTGCGCACGAGGAGACTGGAGCGGACCGACATGGCAATCCTGGCCTGACGTGCCGGCACTCCGGCCATGCTCAGTAGCGGACTCTGCTCCAGATAAGGCCCGTATGCCACCAGATGGTGACCGCGCAACTCGTCTTCAGGGGCGGGCTCGCCAAAGCGAGCCAGATAACTCGTGCTTGCGAACAGCCCCACAGGCCACGAAGCCACACGGCGAACCACCAGCTCCGGGGTATCAGGCCTGACGTTGCGAAAAGCAATATCCGCCTGCCGACGACCGAGGCTCAGCAACTGGGTGGAGACTTCCAGATCCACGCGGATATTCGGCCAGTGCTGCTGCAAACGCTCCACAGCGGGAAGCAACAGGTCAATAGCGATGGAGTCGGTGCTTGTCACGCGCACCAGCCCACCGGGATTTTCATCCTGACCCTCGATCTTGGTGCGCAAGTCCAGGGCCGCACTCTCCATACGCTTTGCCGCAGCCAGTGCCACCTCGCCAGCGGCCGTGAGCAGGTATCCATCCTTGGCCCGCAAAAACAGCTTTGCCCCCAGCTCGGACTCCAGCGCATTCAGGCGTCGCCCGACCGTTGCCTGATCAATGCCCAGGCTGCGCGCTGCGGCGCGCAATGAGTGCGTGCGGCTCAGGGCGAGAAAGATGCGGGTATCGTCCCAGTTCATGGCTCATCAGTTGATGCAAATTTGCATCAATGTAGAGCGAAATCGCTGCATTGCAAACAAAGCTTTGCGTCGTAATCTTCAGCGCTCAAAGATATTTCGAGAACGACGCTATGCCCACCTTTTTGACAGACTCCATCCCCGCAGCAAAGCCCACCACCATGCAGGCCATCGTTTTTGACGATTTTGGCGAGCCCGAGGTGCTGGTGGCCCGCGAGCTGCCGGCTCCTGAGCTTCGCCCCCACGACTTGCTGGTACGCAACGCCTCCATCGGCGTCAATCGTGCCGACCTCTATCACCGCAAGGGCGCCTATGGCCGAGCTTCCTTTGGTGACGCAGACACCATGGGCCTGGAGATCGCCGGAACCGTGATCGACGCCGGTCCCTTGGTGCAGGGCTTCTCCGTGGGCGACCGGGTCATGGGCATCGTGGGCGGCGGCGCTTATGCCGAGATTTCGCGCATAGACCACCGCATGGCGATACATGTCCCCGGGAATCTGGACCTGGTGGATGCCGGTGCGATACCCGAGGTGTTCGTGACCGCACACGAGGCCCTGTTTCATCTGGCTGGCTTGCGCGCCGGCGAGTCGGTGCTGATCCATGCGGCAGCGGGTGGTGTCGGATCGGCCGCCGTTCAGCTTGCACATGCTGCCGGCGCCCGGGTTTTTGCGACGGCTAGCGGCGACAAGCGCGAAGCGGTTCTGGGTTTCGGAGCCGATGTCTTCATCGACTATCGCAGCGAGGACTTCCAAACCGTGGTGGCCCAGGCCACCGACGGCAAAGGCGTGGACATCGTGATCGATTTCGTCGGTGCCCCCTACCTGGAGCCCAATGTGCGATCGCTGGCCGTCGGCGGGCGCATGGTGATGGTGGGCCTGCTGGGCGGCTCCCAGGGCGCTGCATTGCCCATGGACCTGGTGCTGTACCGCCATCTGCGGATCTTCGGAACCGTGATGAAGTCACGCTCGCCCGAAGTCAAGCAGGCGATGGTCCAGCGCTTTGCCCAGCGATGGCTTGGTGCATTGGAGAGTGGAGCGATACGGCCCGTGATCGATAGCTCCTTCGCTTTGGCAGATGCTGCTGGGGCGCACAGACATATGGAGTCCGGGGTCAGCATCGGCAAGATTCTGTTGCTGCCTGGGCAGCGGAAAATAATATAAAAAAACAAAGCCCGAATCGCCTCAAAGGCAATTCGGGCTTGCGGTATCCGCTACTGTATCGGCAGCAGATCAGCTGCTTAGTCCAGTGTCAGCTTCTGCTTGGCCACGACCTGCTTGTAGGTTTCGAACTCTTCCTTCAGTTCCTTGGCGAATTCCTGAGGAGAGTTGCCCACCACCAGCGAGCCGGTGTCTTCGATGCGCTTCTTGACCGCGGGGTCCTGCAGCACCTTCTTCACTGCGGCATTGATCTTGTCGACCATGGCCTTGTCCATGCCCTTGGGGCCCAGAATGCCGTAGGAAGCCATGCGATTGACCTGGGGCAGACCCACTTCCTTGAAGGTGGGCACGTCAGGCAGCACGGCCAGACGCTGGGGAGCTGCCACGGCGATGGCCTTGAGGCGGTTGTCCTTGATGAAAGGCAGTGCCGAAGGCAGGTTGTCCAGAATCATGGGGATCTGGCCGGCAACCGCGTCGTTCAGGGCCGGGCCCGCGCCGCGATAAGGCACATGGGTCATCTGGATGCCGGTCAGCGACTTGTACAGCTCCATCAGCATGTGCTGGATGCCGCCCGTACCGGACGAGCCATAGGAGTACTTGCCGGGATTGGCCTTGAGTTCGGCCTCGAAAGCCTTGTAGTTAGCCGCGCCGGGGAACTTGGGGTTCACGGCGATCACATTGGGCGTGGCCGCAATATTGATGATGGGCGTGAAGTCCGTCAGCGGGTTGTAGGGAGTCTTGGGGTTGATGGCCGGATTGGTGGCCATGGTCGACAGCGTGGAAATGCCCAGGTTGTAGCCGTCGGGCTTCTGGCGCGCGGTTTCCTGCGCACCGATGACGCCGCCGCCACCGCCCTTGTTGTCCACCACCACGGACTGACCCAGTTCCTTGCTCAGCGGCTCGGCGATCACACGCGCAATGATGTCGGTCGTGCCGCCTGCGGCGAAGGGCACCAGCAGCTTGATGGGCTTGGTGGGGTAGTTGGCCTCAGCCAACACACCGGTCGAGAAACCTACAGTTGCCAGAGCCATTGTCAGGCCCACGCACATACGACGATTCATGAAGGGGTCTCCTTATGAGTTCTGAAATTAACGGCTGATGGTACGTGCCGCAAAAAACCCGACACATTCTTGTTAGCCCTGATTTCTCAGTAATTACCCTAGATTCACACCATTTCCTTGAAGCGCATCAAAGTTCAGCGCGAATGAGCCGAGCGACAGCAGTAAGTACTACTACATAGAAACTTGGCGACAGCTTTCTCTCAGCAAACCTATGACCGGCCCTATGCTTACAGGCCGTGAACTATCTAGAACTGCTTTTTCCCGATTTCGCGCTCATCGTGCTGGGCTATGTGCTGTGCCGTTTCACGCCCATCAACCGCAGCGTCTGGCAAGCCGTGGAGCAGCTCGTCTACTACCTGCTTTTTCCGGTGCTGCTGTTTCACTCCATCACGCGCAACCCGATCCAGTGGGGCGACGCCAGCCAATTGCTGGCTGCCGGTGTGCTGGGAGGCCTGCTGGGCATTGCGCTGACCTACAGCCTTCCGCACCTGCCGTTTCTGGGCCGGCGCATCGATGCACGCGGCTATGCGGGAGCAGCGCAAGTGGCGTTTCGCTTCAACTCCTTTATCGCGCTGGCACTGGTTTCGCGCCTGGCAGGGCCGGACGGGCTGCTCTATGTCTCGGTGCTGATCGGCGTATCCGTGCCGCTGTTCAATGTGGCCGCCGTCTGGCCCATGACGCGTGGCAGCGACCAGCATTTTGTCGGCCATCTGCTGCGCAATCCGCTGATCATCGCCACCGTCAGCGCCCTGCTGTTCAATGCCGCCGGACTGAAGATTCCGGCCCTGCTGGAAGCCCCCGTGGCACGCATCGGTGCGGCCTCGATCGCACTGGGCCTGATGGCCGCCGGCGCCGGCCTCAAGCTCAGTGCACTGGCCAGCAACAAGCTGCTGGCCAGCGAGTTGCTGCTGATACGCCATGCCATCCAGCCGCTGATCGCCTTTGCCATGGTTCAGCTGTTCCACCTCAACCAGCCGCAGGCGATTGCGCTGATGGCGTTCTCCAGCCTGCCTACTGCCTCGTCCTGCTATGTGCTGGCTGTGCGCATGGGCTATGAAGGCTCGTTTGTGGCCAGTCTGGTGTCGCTGTCCACGATGCTGGGCGTGCTCAGCCTGCCCTTCGGGCTCTGGCTGATCGGCATTTAAATTTAATAGCTTCTTGTACTTACTGGATAAGCGATAGAGGCCAACTTCACTAAAAGTCAGACGCGCTGCGCCAGCGCCCAGGCCACATGTTCGGCCACCACGGGGTCGGGATGATCGGCCCGGCTCTGCAGCGCGGCTTTGAGTTCGGGCCTGCCGGTTTCGCGCCAGGCATTGCCCAAGGCCACGGCCACATTGCGCAGCCAGCGCACATGGCCAATGCGGCGGATGGGGCTGCCCTCGGTCACGCGCAAAAAAGTGGTTTCATCCCAGGCCAGGAAATGCACCAGTTGAGTGCCGGCCAGTCCGGCGCGGGCGTCGAAGTCCGGCAAGATGCTCGGATGGGCAAACTTGTTCCAGGGGCAGGCCAGCTGGCAGTCATCGCAGCCATAGATGCGGTTGGCCATCAAGGGCCGCAGTTCCTCGGGAATGCTGCCCGCATATTCGATGGTCAGATAGGAGATGCAGCGCCGCGCATCGACCTTGTGCGGCGCGATGATGGCGCCCGTGGGACAGGCGTCGATGCAGGACGAGCAGCTGCCGCAGTGCGCTGTGACGGGGACGGTGGGCTCTAGCGCAAAGTCCACATAGATTTCGCCCAGAAAGAACATCGATCCGGCCTCGCGGCTCAGCACCAGGGTGTGCTTGCCGCGCCAGCCCTGGCCGCTGCGGCTTGCCAGCTCGGCCTCCAGCACCGGGGCGGAGTCGGTAAAGGCACGGTGGCCGAACGGGCCTATTTCCTGTGCGATGCGCTCAGCCAGCTTCTGCAGGCGGTTGCGCAGCACCTTGTGATAGTCACGGCCTCTGGCGTAGATGGAGACAATGCCTTCTTCGGGACGCTTGAGCCGATCCCATTCCACGGCCTGCCAGCCGTCCCCGGTCTCGCGCGGCAGATAATCCATGCGCGCGGTAATCACGCTCACCGTGCCGGGAACTAATTCCGCTGGCCGGGCTCGTTTCAAACCATGGGCCTGCATGTAATGCATCTCGCCATGAAACCCTTGCGCCAACCATTGCAGCAAACCGGGTTCTGCCGAGGACAAATCCACGCCCGCCACGCCGATTTGGGAAAATCCCAGCTCGCGAGCCCAGGCTTGCATCAAAGGAACCAATTGACTGCTGCTCAACATACACCCCGAATTGTAGGAAGCGAGCCCGCATCGGCGCTTGCGCAGCGCCAGATACTCTGGCAAAGCGAACAAGATACCGAGCGCTTTGCCCGGCAACTGGCTGCCCTGCCCGAGCTGCGCAACGCCTATGTGACCCTGCATGGCGACCTGGGTGCGGGCAAGACCACGTTGGTGCGTCACTGGCTGCGCGCCCTGGGCGTGCAGGGCCGTATCAAGAGCCCTACCTATGCAGTGGTGGAGCCGCATGAGGCCGGCGATCTCTCGATCTGGCACTTTGACTTCTACCGCTTCGACGATCCGCGTGAATGGGAAGATGCAGGTTTTCGTGACATTTTTGCCAGTGCTGGACTCAAGCTGGCAGAATGGCCCGAAAAGGCTGCAGCGGTTACACCTGTTGCGGATATAGCTATCCATATCGAAGCAATTGACGATGTGCAGCGACAGGTGACGCTCAAGGCTGGCACCCCCGCAGGCTGCACCGTGCTTGAAGCATTGACGGCATGAGCAAAACAACTTTCTCCACGGCTTTTCCGGACCTGCCCCAACCTGGCCCTTCCCTGCCGGGTCTTTCCCGACCGGGTCTTTCCCGCCGCAATCTGCTGCAGGCAGGCGGCGTGGTTCTGCTGCTGGGCCGCCAGCATATTGCACAGGGCGCGAGCATCGTGGCCGTGCGCGTCTGGCCCGCACCCGACTACTCGCGCGTCACGCTGGAATCCGATATTCCGCTGACGGCCAAGCCGGTCTTCGTGCCCAGCCCGCCGCGGCTGGCCGTCGATATCGAGGGCCTGGATCTGAACCCGGCGCTCAAGGAACTGGTGGCAAAGGTCCGCTCCGACGACCCCAATATCGCCAGCATCCGCGTTGGCCAGTTTGCGCCCGGCGTGGTGCGTCTGGTGATCGACCTCAAGCAGGAAGCCCGGCCCCAGGTCTTCACGCTGGCCCCGATTGCTCCCTACAAGCACCGGCTGGTGCTGGACCTCTACCCCGCCAAGGCCGTGGACCCGCTGGAAGCCCTGATCAGCGAGCGCCTGCGCGATGCCGGCAGCACGGCCGCCGCCCCGGCACCGCACAACCCCGCCATCACGACACCGCCCCCTGTAGCGATTGCGACAGCCCCTCCGGCCGACCCCCTAGGTGATCTGATTGCCCAGCGCAACCAGCGGCCCAGCGCGCCAGCACCGGCTCCCGCGGTAATTGCACAGGCTCCGGCACCGGCTCCCGTGCCGCCGCCGCCTGCTCCCGCGCCACGCCCGGCACCGGCGCCAAGGCCTGCACCCAATATTGCCACCTCGCAAAGCACGGACCGCATCATCATCGTGGCGCTGGACCCCGGCCATGGCGGCGAAGACCCCGGCGCCACCGGTCCCAGCGGCCTGCGTGAAAAAGACGTGGTGCTCAAGGTCGCCCATCTGCTGCGCGAGCGCATCAACAACTCGCGTATAGGCGGCAGCCCCATGCGCGCCTTCATGACGCGCGACGCCGACTTCTTCGTGCCCCTGGCCACACGCGTGGAAAAAGCCCGCCGCGTCCAGGCCGATCTGTTCATCAGCATCCATGCCGATGCCTTCACCACCCCGGCAGCGCGCGGTGCCAGCGTGTTTGCGCTCAGCGAACGCGGGGCATCGAGCACGGCCGCCCGCTGGCTGGCCAACAAGGAAAATCAGGCCGACCTCGTGGGCGGCCTGAACGTGGGCGGACTGCAGGATCAGCATGTGCAGCGCATGCTGCTGGACATGAGCACCACCGCTCAGATCAAGGACAGCCTCAAGCTGGGCACTTCGCTGCTGGGCGAAATCGGCAGCATGGCCAAGCTGCACAAGGCCCGCGTGGAGCAGGCCGGCTTTGCCGTGCTGAAGGCGCCCGACATTCCCAGCGTGCTGGTGGAAACGGCCTTCATCAGCAACCCCGAGGAGGAAGCCAAGCTGGCCTCTGCCGCCTACCGCGAGCAACTGGCCGATGCGCTGATGACGGGCATACGCAAGTACTTCGCCCACAACCCGCCCCTGGCGCGCAGCCGATCGGTTTAAGTGCGCGCTTACACAAAACCACCATGCTGGCTGTCAGCCGACAAGCCGGCTCGATGACAGTCGCCAAGCCTGAATGACACAGGCTTGGCCCTCTCTCCTACCTGAAAGCCAGGGCAGAAGGTTCAAGATCAAGGCGTGTTCTTATGAAAGCTGGCCTCTAGGGCAAGCTGTACAGGAGAGACCTCATGAAACTGCGAACTCTTGCCATCACCGTGTCTGCTGCCTTCACGCTGGCCATGGCAGGCTGCTCCACCTCGCCCACCAATGCCCAGATCGGCACCGGTGTCGGCGCCGTCGCTGGCGGCGTGGTCGGTGATGCACTGTTTGGTTCCACTTTGGGCACCGTAGGCGGTGCCGCGGCAGGCGCGCTGATCGGCAACGAGGTAGGCAAGCGCAAATAAACGCCTCGATCCGATCTGAATGCCCAAAAAAGAAGCCCCGGCTTGCCGGGGCTTTTTCATGGGTCAGCGCTTTTCCGGTCGGGGCAAAGCACTGTCAAGAGTGCAGATCAGGCGGTCCTGGCTTTTTCGGTCTTGCCGGCGCGCCAGGCACCGAAGATGGCGATCAGACCGGGCACCAGGATCAGACCCCAGATGATTTTTTCAAGATTGTTCTTCACCCACTCCATATTGCCGAAGAAGTAGCCTGCGGCGCTGATGCCCACCACCCAGAGCACGGCCCCCACAACATTGAACAGGCTGAACTTGGCGCGGCTCATATGAGCCACACCGGCCACGAAAGGTGCAAAGGTGCGAATGAAAGGCATGAAGCGCGCAAGAATGATGGTCACGCCGCCATAGCGCTCATAGAAGTTGTGGGCCTGGTCAAAAGCCTTGCGGTTGAACCATCGCGAGTCCTCCCACTGAAACACCTTGGGGCCCAGGTAGCGGCCTATCGTGTAATTGCTTTGGTCACCCAGGATGGCTGCTGCCAGCAGCACCACCACCGCCAACGGGTAGCTCATGTAGCCGGCACCGCACAGCGCGCCGACGATGAACATCAGCGAGTCACCGGGCAGGAAAGGCATGACCACCACACCGGTTTCGACAAACACGATGATGAACAACAGGGCATACACCCAGGGCCCATAGGCCACGACAAAGGCTTCCAGATGCTTGTCGATATGCAGGATGAAGTCGATCAGAAACTGAATGATTTCCAAAACACGGTCCTCAAAAATGGATTGGCATACCGGCGTATGCCGGCCAGTAATGTACTGCGCCCCCAAAGCCCGCAGACGCTCCACCCTTTGCTGTAGTGCCATGTTTTTGAGAGCAAACTCACAGCTGCTTGCAGACTGCAACAAGGCCGGCCTTTTAATGCTGGTTTGTTACAAGTTTTGATAAAACTAAACGTCAACAATACGTCAGCTTGCCATTTCTGCTGGCACAGTAGAGATGTGTCGCCGCAAGCCGTGCATTGCAAATCACGACATCGGCCCCCTGGCCAACAAAGTCCGGCATCTCCAGCCTCCCGCATGTGCAGGAGTGGGCACAGAGACCAGACCGCTTTCCATAACTAGCACGACGAGAGGAATACGAACATGAAGACATTCACAATGCGCTATGGCAAGGCCCTGACTCTGGCAGCCGCACTGACCGGCGCCCTGGCACTGGGCGGCTGCGCCCATGGCCCCAGCCGTCAGCAAGTCGGTATCGGCGCAGGTGCCGTGGCCGGCGGTGCAGTGGGCAACGTGCTGTTTGGCGGCCCCGTGGGCACCATCGGCGGTGCTGCCGCCGGTGCTCTGATCGGTAACGAACTGACCAAGGGCGGCCACCGCCACCGCCACTAAGCCCTGCGCCCACGGACTGAACAAAGAGCTGCCAGAAATATTCCGGCGGCTCTTTGTGTTTTCGCCCTTCAAAAAACTCACTTCCCGGCCGGTTTGTACAGCCGCCTAGAATGGTTGCCGTGAACGCAACCAGCCTCGAACTCTCCCCCTCCCCTACCGAAACCGCCGACCAGGCTGCCCCCGTGCGCCGGCCGATTCGCGACCTGCCCGACGAGCTGATCAGCCAGATCGCTGCCGGCGAGGTGGTCGAGCGCCCCGCCTCCGTGGTGCGCGAACTGGTGGACAACGCTCTGGACTCGGGCGCAGCCCAGATCACCGTGCGCCTGCTGGCCGGCGGTGTGCGCCTGATCGCGGTGGAAGACGACGGCTGCGGCATCCCGCGCGACGAGCTGCCCGTGGCCCTGCGCCGCCATGCCACCAGCAAGATCAGCGATCTGCACGATCTGGAAACCGTGGCCACCATGGGCTTTCGCGGCGAGGCACTGGCCGCCATCGCCTCGGTATCGGAAACCTCCATCTTCTCGCGCCCTGCAGGTCAGGACTCGGCCTATCTGCTGGATGCACGCAGCGGCGAGCTGCGCCCCGCCGCACGCAACCAGGGCACGACCGTAGAGGTCAAGGAGCTGTTCTTCTCCACGCCCGCGCGCCGCAAATTCCTCAAGACCGATGCCACCGAACTCGCGCATTGCATAGAGTCCGTGCGTCGCCATGCGCTGGCACGCCCCGATGTGGGCTTTGCCATCTGGCATGAAGGCAAGCTGGTCGAGCAATGGCGCGCTGCCGGCAGCACGCCCGACGAAGCCTTGTCGCGCCGCCTGGCCGATGTGCTGAACGATAAGTTTGTCGACAACTCGGTCGCCGTCGATCACTGGGCCGGCCCCGTCCACGTCACGGGCCGCGCCGGCATCCCGGACGCGGCGCGCTCGCGTCCCGACCAGCAGTTCTGCTATGTCAACGGCCGCTTTGTGCGCGACAAGGTATTGACGCATGCGGCCCGCTCTGCATATGAGGACGTGCTGCATGGCAACAAGCAGCCGGTCTACGCGCTCTATATAGAGATCGACCCCGCGCGCGTGGATGTGAACGTGCATCCCACCAAGATCGAGGTGCGCTTTCGAGACAGCCGCGAAGTCCACCAGGCGGTGCGCCACGCGATCGAGAACGCGCTGGCCACGCCGCGCGCCGCGGCCGTGGTCGAGGCGGCTGCCCAGGAAGCCGCCCGCCAGCCCGGACTGATCGACGACAGCACTGCCACGCCTGTCCCGACCAAGCCCGCCGCAGCCCCGGCCTGGCCGCAAACCCGCATGAGCTTTGGCGAGCCCGCCATCGGCAATCCCGTGCGCGATCTGGCCAAGCTCTGGGAGCCCATGCGTGAAGCCACTGCGGAAGCCGCACCCGCGCCTCAGATGACGACTGCGGCACAAGCCCCAGCGAACGCCACGCCCGCGACGCCTGAATCGCCCACCGGCGCGACCACGATCACCAACACCACGGCCATGCCAAGCCCCGTGCCTCAGCCCGAGGACGAAGGCATCAGGCTGCGCCCTTCGGGCCAGTCCAGCTACTTTCAGCGAAAAGCGCCTGCACCCCAGATGCAGGAAACACCAGCCGCTACGGAGATCGTTGCCAATGCTGCAGCTGCAGCCCCGGTCGAACCTGCTGCTGCCACGCACACTGCCGAACATGCCGCAGCGCCAGCAGCTCAACCACCCGTAACGGCTGCGGCAGAGAACACCCCCGTCTGGCCGCTGGGCCGGGCCGTGGCCCAGCTGCATGGCGTCTATATCCTGGCCGAGAACAGCCAGGGCATGGTCATCGTGGACATGCATGCCGCCCATGAGCGCATCGTCTACGAGCAGCTCAAGAATGCCGTGAATACGGAAAATGGCGACCAGCAGATTCCCAGCCAGCCGCTGCTGATTCCCGCCACCTTTGCCGCCACGCCCGAGGAAGTCGCCACGGCCGAGGCCCATGCCGAAACCCTGCTGACCCTGGGCATGGAGGTCTCGCCCTTCTCGCCCAAGACCCTGGCCGTGCGCGCCGTGCCGGCCACGCTGGCCCAGGGCGATGCCGTGGAGCTGGCGCGCAGCGTGCTGGCCGAACTGGCCCAGCATGACGCCAGCACCGTGGTGCAGCGCGCGCGCAACGAGATTCTGGCCACCATGGCCTGCCACGGCGCGGTGCGCGCCAACCGCAAGCTCACGCTGGACGAGATGAATGCGCTGCTGCGCCAGATGGAGGTGACCGAGCGCTCCGACCAGTGCAATCACGGCCGCCCCACCTGGCGTCAACTGAGCATGAAGGAGCTGGATGCGCTGTTTCTGCGCGGGCGCTGATGGCAGCTCGGCAATGGCCGCCAAATAACCGCTACATTGCCGGTATCGACCAAAACAGCGGGCCGGAAGATCTGTCCCCCGCCTGCCATCCGCCGTCATGAACCCCAGCTCCTCCACCCCGGAACCCGCCGAAGCCCACTCCTTCATCGCCCGCGTGCGTGCGGCCCTGCCGCAGCTGCCGCCCTCGGAGCGGCGGCTGGCGGAATTCCTGCTGGACTTTCCCGGCAATCTGTCGAGCTATGCGGCGGCCGAGATGGCCAAGCTCACGGGGGTATCGAATGCCACGGTCACTCGCTTCATACAGCGGCTGGGCTACGAAGGCTACGAGGATGCGCGCCGCCATGCTCGCGCCCAGGGCGACAACGGCTCGCCGCTGTTTCTGGCTGCCGCATCGGCCCAGGGCAAGCCCACTGCGGATGTGATTGCCACCCATCTGCGCCAGGCCTCTGAGAATCTGGCTGTCACCATAGGACAGATCTCGGCACAGCAACTGGAGGACATCGCCCTGGCCCTGATCGGCGCGCGCCAGCTGTTCTTTGTCGGCTATCGCCAGAACCGCAACTTTGCCGCCTATCTGCGCTGGCAGCTGCTGCAGGCACTGGAGATGCCCAGCCAGGTCATCCCCGGCGCCGGCGAGACCCTGGGCGAATATGCGGCTCAGATAGGCGAAAACGATGTCGTGGTGATCTTTGCCCTGCGCCGCAGTGTGCGCGTGGTCAGCGAGTTCGCGCGCCAGGCCAGGCTGCTGGGCGCCCGCCTGATCTGCATCACCGACCATGCCAGCCCGGCCCCCGAGGCGGACTGGCTGCTGCGCGTGCAGACCTCGGCCCCGGGACCGCTGGACAATCACACGGCGCTTTTCATGCTCTGCCACCTGATTGCCACGGCCACCTTGCAGCAAAGCGGGCAGCCGGGGCGCAGACATATGGCGGCCATCGAGACCAGCCACGATGCGCTGGACGAGATGCTATGAAATCAAAAGCTTGCTGCACCTGCTATTCATAGATTTCAGATATTTTTCCATCTGAAATCCATGAATGATTGGCGGTAGAAGCTCTTGAATCAATAGCGATCAGCTAGCGATGGCGAGCGACATGCCGGCCAGCGCCGCCTGCATCGCGGCCACCACGGGCGACAGCACCGGCACCTGAAAGCGCGGCGCCAGCCACAACGCGGCTTCGGACAACGGGCCGCCGCCGATCACCACGGCCTGTGCGCCATCGCTTTGCACGCATTGGGCCACGGCATCGCCCAGGCGCTCGCACTGCAAGGCCGGATCTGCAGCCAGCACCAACGGCTCGCCCTGGGCAATGCGCGTGCCGCAGAACCAGGGCGCCAGGCCCAGCGCCGCGACCGAGGCGGCAATCGAAGCCTCCAGCCCCGGCGTGGTGGTCGCAATGCCAAAGCGGCGCGGGCGCCCCTGCTCATCTCTAGCGGCCTGCAGCATCGCTGCCTCGCCAATGCCGAAGGCGGCAACTCCGGCCGGCAAGGCCGCTCTCAACAACTCCAGCCCCGGATTGCCAAACGCGGCCACAATGATGGCCCGCCCAGCCTGGTTGTCATCGCCCTGGGCAAAGCCCAGGCCCAGCCGCAGCACCTCCTGCTCGGCGATCTTCAGTCCCGCCTCGTCGGTAATCATGGCCGCTCCCCGCTCAGCCGTCGCACCGTGCAGCAGCACGCCGGGCGGCAGACAGGCCCGCGCCTGTCTGAGCATCAGCGCCGTGGTCTGCTGCGAGGTATTGGGATTGATCAGCAGAATATGCATGCCAGCCTTCATGCCGTGCGCTCCCGAGCGCTTGCAGGTACGCCTGCAGCCGCTGCAGACTCCTCCTGTGAATGGGATTCACCGCCCGCGCCTTCCTCGATGGAGCGGCCAAAGGTCTCGGGGGCAAACTGCACGGCAATCGCAAAGATGAAATACATGGCCGCGATCATGCCGAACATTCCGGAGACGCCGTGCAGGTCGAACATCTTGCCCGCCAGCACCTGGGACATGGCGCCGCCAATCGTGCCCAGCGCCAGCAGGAAGGAGGTTCCCAGCGCACGAATGCGCGTGGGGTAGAGTTCGGGCGCAAAAATCCAGATGGAGGTGTTGAGCGTCAGCACGCAGAACTGGAACAGCGCACCGCAGACCAGGATCATGGCCACGCTGTCGGTGAAGTTGCCGAATGCCAGGCCCGCAAGGCAGGCGGCAATCGCCCCTACCGTCAGCACCCGCTTGCGCGGAAAGTAGTAGCCCATGGTCGATGCCGCGATTGCCCCAAGCAGGCTGCCCATCTGCATGACGATGGTGAAGCTGAAGCTCTTGGTGATGGAATAGCCCTGGGCGACCAGAATCGTCGGCATCAGCGTGAGCACCGAGAGCTGCGCGCCAAACGTCATCCACGAAGCCAGGCCCACGGCAATCGTGCGCCGCGCATAGCCGCCCCTGAAGATGTCGGTGAAGGAGCTGCGCTGCACGGTCTGAGCGGCAGCCGTCTGCTCTTGTGCGCTGCCTGGGGTGATGAACTCGCGCAGTTCGTACTGCGCATTGGCCAGCTTGCCGGCCGCCAGCATGCTCAGCACCTGATTGGCTTCCTCGACCCGTCCCTTGGAGAGCAGAAAGCGCGGCGTCTCCGGCACGAAGCGGCGGTAGAACACGATGAAGATGGCCGGCATGACCAGGCAGCCGAACAGCCAGCGCCAGGAATCATCGCCCGGGAACAGCGTGAACACGCCCAGGGCAAATGCCGGCGCCAGCATATTGCCCAGACCGCCGCCGCCTACATTGATGAGACCGACTGCCGTGCCGCGAAAGCGGGCCGAGCAGAACTCCGCCAGCATGGTCACGGCCGTGGTGATTTCTCCGCCCAGACCAAAGCCCACGATGGCACGCGCCACGGCCAGGAAAGCGTAGTCGGGTGCCAGTGCGCAGCCGACGGCACCCAGCGTGAACAGCGCCAGGTTCACATTGAGCATGAAGCGCCGCCCCATGCGATCGGCCAGGTAGCCCGACAGCAAACGCCCCATGGCGGCGGCAAAAAAGGTGATGGTGTTGAGAAAGGCAATGTCCGTCGCGTCCAGCCCCCATTGCTGGCGCAGCAGGGGGCCGACCAGGCCGACCGCGTTCTGTTCGAACACATCGAAGAGCACGCCGCAGACCACCAGAAAGATGATGCTTTTGTGCGAGCGCGTCACACCGATCTGGTTGAGCGCATTTTCCAGTTGCTGCATCTGCGCCGCACTGGCCTTGCCTGACGCCGAGGGCGTCACGGGGATCTCAGCTGCCATATCCACCTCCTCTTGGTTGAGGGCTGGCCTGGCGCAGGGCCGGCAAGCCGATTGAAATAAATTTTTCCTTATTAAAAAATATGAAATTTAAATTTCAAATCCAGATTTACCCAGGCCCTGAGGCCAGCTGCGCAGTCTCCCAGCTCAGGCGTGCGGCCTGGTTCATGAAAATCAGTTTTCACGATTGCAGATTTCGTGCCTGAAATCACATGCACCACTCTGGTGCTAGCACAGATAAGACAGGGCGAGCGCATGAAGCCGGCCGTCACGAAACGAAAACACTTGTGCGACAGGCAGCAAAAATGTTTTTACGACACCGGGATGAAAAATCCTTTACTTCAACTGCACCATCCAAGTGCCTGAAAACTAAGAATATATACGGCAGCAATGTTCCAAATTTGGGCATTGGCGCACCAGAATTGCGCTCCCATGCACCGAATCCATGCATGACGGCATAACTTTTTGGCATAATTTTGGTTTCGCGAGTTTCAGCGCATTCCTCTGTCCCTGTCAGAAAGTTCTCTATGAAGTACGAGTCCGTAGGCCAATTCCTGGAAGAAGTGGCACAACGCAACCCCGGTCAGCCCGAATTCCTGCAAGCCGTCACCGAAGTGATGGAAAGCCTGTGGCCCTTCATCGAGAAGAATCCCAAGTACGCCGAGCACGCCCTGCTGGAGCGCCTGGTCGAGCCCGAGCGCATCATCCAGTTCCGCGTGAGCTGGACTGACGACAAGGGCCAGGTGCAGGTGAACCGCGGCTTCCGCATCCAGCACAGCATGGCCATCGGCCCCTTCAAGGGCGGTCTGCGCTTCCACCCCTCGGTCAACCAGTCCGTGCTGAAGTTCCTGGCTTTCGAGCAGACCTTCAAGAACGCTCTGACGACTCTGCCCATGGGCGGCGGCAAGGGCGGCTCCGACTTCGACCCCAAGGGCAAGAGCCCTGCCGAAGTCATGCGCTTCTGCCAGGCTTTCGTGTCCGAGCTGTTCCGCCACGTGGGTCCCGACACCGATGTGCCGGCAGGCGACATCGGCGTGGGCGGCCGTGAAGTGGGCTACATGGCCGGCATGTACAAGAAGCTGTCGAACACTGCAGCTTCCGTGTTCACGGGCAAGGGCCTGTCCTTCGGCGGCTCGCTGATCCGCCCCGAAGCCACCGGCTACGGCACCGTCTACTTCGCCCGTGAAATGCTGGCCACTCGCGGCCAGTCCTTTGAAGGCAAGACCGTGTCCGTGTCCGGTTCGGGCAACGTGGCTCAGTACGCCGTGGAAAAGGCCATGGAGCTGGGCGCCAAGGTCGTGACCGTGTCCGACTCCTCGGGCACCGTGTACGACGCTGCAGGTTTCACCACCGAAAAGCTGGCCATCCTGATGGACGTGAAGAACCACAAGTACGGCCGCGTCAGCGACTACGCCAAGCTGGTTTCCGGCGTGGAATTCCTGGCCGGCAAGAGCCCCTGGTCCATCAAGGTGGACGTGGCCCTGCCTTGCGCCACTCAGAATGAACTGAACGAAGCCGATGCCAAGACCCTGATCGCCAACGGCGTGCTGTGCGTGGCTGAAGGCGCCAACATGCCCTCCACCAACGAAGCCGCCCGCGCCTTCGAAGCTGCCGGCGTGCTGTACGCACCCGGCAAGGCATCCAACGCCGGTGGCGTGGCCACTTCGGGTCTGGAAATGTCGCAAAACTCGGCCCGCCTGTCCTGGCCCGCAGAAGAAGTGGACGCCCGTCTGCTGCAAATCATGCAAAGCATCCACGCTGCTTGCGTGAAGCACGGCAAGCGCGAAGATGGCACCATCAGCTACATCGACGGCGCCAACATCGCCGGCTTTGTGAAGGTGGCCGACGCCATGCTGGCACAAGGCGTGATCTGAGCGTCAGGTGCTCGTCACTCGCAAGAAAGGCCCTTCGGGGCCTTTTTTCATGCCCTCGGCCAGGCAGTGAAACGATGGCTTGAATGCCTTGCGTGCACAGCGCTCTAGGCCCGCACGCCCAGTCTCATCCAGCGCACCAAGAGCTTCTCGACCTCCAGCAACAGCAGCAGGGCAACACCCAGCCCTATCGCCAGCAGTCCGGCCGCCAGGTCGACAGGACGGCTGTCGAACAGTGCCTGCATGGGCGGGGTGTAGGTGAACAGCAGTTGCACCAGGGTGACGCCGGCCACGCCCAGCAGCACCGCCGGGGTGCCCAGGACGCCGCGCAGGCTCAGCGAGGTTCCCTGCGTGTAGCGCACGCTGAACAGATAGAAGATCTCCATGATCACCAGCGCATTGACCACGATGGTGCGAGCCAGTTCGACCGAGTCGCCGCGGCGCAGCGACCACTCGAACATGCCGAAGCAGCCCAGCGCGAACAGCACCGAGACCAGGGCGACGCGCCACAGCAGATAGGGCTGCAGCAACTGCTCGTCCGGCGAGCGCGGCTTGCGCTGCATCAGCGTGGGCTCGGGCGGCTCGAAGGCCAGCGTCAGGCCCAGGGCCACGGCGGTGACCAGATTGACCCAGAGAATCTGCACCGGAGTGACGGGCAGGGACAGGCCCAGCAAAATCGCCGCAACGATGACAATCGCCTGACCGCCGTTGGTCGGCAAGGTCCAGGCAATGACCTTGCGCAGGTTTTCGTAGACGGTGCGCCCTTCCTTGACGGCGGCGACGATGGTGGCGAAGTTGTCGTCGGCCAGCACCATGCCTGCGGCCTCCTTGGCGGCAGCCGTGCCGGTGATGCCCATGGCCACACCGATGTCGGCACGCTTGAGTGCCGGTGCGTCGTTGACGCCGTCACCAGTCATGGCGATGACGCTGCGATCTGCCTGCAGGGCCTGCACCAGGCGCAGCTTGTGTTCCGGACTGGTACGGGCGAATACCGTGGAGGCTCTGGCCACGTCGATCAGCTGGGCATCGTTGAGCCCGTCCAGCTCATGGCCTGAAGTGACTCGGATGGTGTCGGCCAGCGCCAGTTCCCTGGCGATGGCGGCAGCGGTGGCAGCATGGTCGCCGGTGATCATCTTCACGGCAATTCCGGCACTGCGGCATTCGCGCACGGCCTCCTTTGCCGATTCTCGCGGCGGATCTATCATGCCCAGCACGCCAAGCAGGGTCAGGTCCTTGACATCGGCCATGTCCACCCTGTCCTTGGCATCCTCGGGCGCGAAGCTGGCCAGACCCAGCACACGATAGCCTTTGGCGGCCAGGGCATCGACCTGCTCCAGCCAATAGGCTGCATCCAGCGCCTGCAGGCCTTCAGCGCCCTGCTGGTCGCGGCACATGGCAAGAACCTGCTCCGGAGCCCCTTTGACGAAAACCACGGCTGGAGCATCAACTGGGCGGTGCAGAGTGGCCATGTAGCGGTGGACGGCATCAAAGGGAACTTCGTCGAGTCGGCGCCAGTCCTGACGCAGGCGCTCCACATCCAGACCGGCGCGCGTGGCCAGCGTCACCAGCGCGCCTTCCATGGGATCGCCTTCGACTGTCCAGGCCGTACCTTCGGCATGCCTTACATGGGCGTCGTTGCAAAGTGCCGCGCCCGTGGCGAAGTGCAGCAGCTGTGGATGCAGCGCAGGCTCGATCTCCTCGCCCGCCAGGGTGAAATGCCCCTGTGGCGCATAGCCCTCGCCTTCTATGTCGAAGCGGGAACCGGGCAGCACCACGGCGCGCACGCTCATTTCGTTGCGTGTCAATGTACCGGTCTTGTCGGAGCAGATGACCGAGACGGCGCCCAGTGTTTCAACCGCCGGCAGACTGCGCACGATGGCATAGCGTGCGGCCATACGCTGCACGCCAATGGCCAGCGCAATCGTCATGACCACGGGCAGGCCTTCGGGGATGGCCGATACGGCAATGCCAACCACAGCGATAAAGGCGTCGGCTGTGTCGTAGTCACGCACCCACAGCGCAAAGCAGAACATCAACGCGGACAGGCTCAGTATGGTGACGGTGAGCTGGCGCGCGAAACGGTCCATCAGCCGCGTCAGCGGGGTGGCCAGTGTCTGCACCGAACCCAGCATGGTGCTGATCTGGCCCAGCTCGGTACGCGGGCCTGTGGCTACCACCACACCCAGGCCTTGCCCCGCGGCAACCAGGGTGCCGGAGTAGGCCATGGAAAAGCGGTCGCCGAGAGCGGCATCGACAACCACCGGATCGGCCGACTTGTCGACGGCCACCGATTCCCCGGTCAGCATGGCCTCGTCCAGCTTCAGGCTGCTGGCGCGCAGCAGGCGCAAATCGGCCGGGACGCGATCGCCAGCCTCGAGCAGCACGCAGTCGCCGGCGACAAGTTCTTCTGCAGGCACCGCCATGCGCAAGCCGTCGCGCAGCACATTGGCGCGACTGGAAACCATGGCCTTCACGGCGTCCAGTGCCTTCTCGGCACGGCCTTCCTGCACGAATCCGAAGACCGCATTGATCAGCACCACCGCGAGGATGACCCCCGTATCGACCCAATGCTGCAGCAAGGCGGTGACCACGGCCGAGCCCAGCAGCACATAGATCAGCAGATTGTTGAACTGCGACAGAAAGCGCGCCAGCATGCTGCGCGAAGCGGCAGCAGGCAGGGCATTGGGTCCTTGCTGCTGCAAGCGCTCGCGGGCCTCTCCAGAGCTCAGCCCGGCGGCAGTCGATTGCAATTGAGTGAGTACGGTATCGGTAGCCAACGCGTGCCAGGCGGCAACGCGGTTCTGTTCCTGCATCTGAGACTCCCTGACGATTCAACTGAAACGCTTGTGAGCCGGATCTGTGCCCGGTTGGCTGGCTGCCGCGGAGAACGCGCCGTTGCATGGTATGCGCAGGGCAGGCCTTGCCACTGACTATAAGCAGGAATATCGATCATTGATTGACTGCAACGGGCTGATTGCCCCCGCCAGCCAACACTGCAGCGAAATCGGACTTTCAAGCTCGGCAATGCGCCCTGCAGTTGGTTCAGCCAGCTCTACCGGCGCGAGGCACCGGCTAAAAATCATATGAACCACTGGTTTTCATGGATTCCTCCCCAGATGAAATCTCATGACAATCAATTAAATTTTGTTGAGCAATTCAACACCAATTACTGAATCAACCTTCGCCACAAATAATTGTGGAACTTATGAATCCAGACCGCGCCACTCTTTCCCGCCGACTTTGCATCGCCTGTGCCATGACCAGCCTGTTCGCAGGCGCGGTGCAGGCACAGGATGCCTATCCCAGCAAGCCCATCCGCATCGTGATTGGCTATGCTCCGGGCGGCTCTGTCGACATGGTCGGCCGCGTGGTCGGGGACATACTGGCCAGGCAGTTGAACGCCACCGTCGTGGTCGAGAACGTGCCGGGCGCCGCAGGCGTGGTGGGAGCGCAGCGCGTGGTATCGGCCAAGCCCGACGGCTACACCTTGCTGGCAGGCTCCAGCAACGAAATGGCGGGCACCAAGTTTGTGAATGCCGCGCAGAAGTACGATCCGGCTGTAGATCTGACCCCGGTGAGCCTGACCGCCCAGGCCCCCAATCTGTGGGTGGCCGGTGCGCATGTTCCTGTCAAAACCGTGGATGACTTCGTCAGACTGGCCAAAGCCAACCCCGGCAAATACAGCTACGGCAGCCCCGGCATTGGCTCGACACCGCATTTTTCGGGAGAGCTGATCAAGAAGACCGCGGGTGTCTACCTCGTGCACATCCCCTATAGGGGCTCTCCCGCCATGACCAGCGATCTGGGTGGCGGCAACCTGGACTTCGCCATCCTCTCGCCAACCGCTGCAGCACCGCTAGCGCAGTCTGGAAAGATCAGGATTCTGGGCGCCACCACCGCCACCCGCATCGCCACGCTCAAGGAGGTGCCGGCGCTGGCAGAACACCCCGCGCTCAAGGGCTATGCCTTGAGCGGCTGGTTTGCTTTGGCTGCCCCCAAGGGTCTGCCTCCGGAAGTGCTGGCCAAGCTGCAAAAAGCGATACAGACAGGTCTCGCCGATCCGGCCATCCGTCAGAAGCTGGAAGCAGCTGGAACCCCGCCAGCCAAGGGCAATGAAAGCCTTGCCCAGGTGATGCGCACCGACATGGATAAATACGCCGAGCTGGTGAAGTTCGCAAGGATCACGGGCGACAACTAAAGCGGCGGCCTGCAGCACCCTATGCTCTCCTGCCCGCAGGGTCTTGCATCACCGTGCCCGGGTTTGTTTTCGGCAACCCTGCGACTAGGGCAGCCCCCATGGCATGCCCGCGCTCCTTCCCGGTAAAAGTGACAGGTTTCACCACTTGTCTCCGTCAAAAACCTTGGAGGGTAATTTCATGTCCTTGACTCACCGCGCCAGCTTTTCGACCCTGCTTTGCAGCAGCGCCTTCATGCTGTTCAGCCAGAGCGCCCTGGCCCAGGCTGCTGCACCCCAGGCGGGTATGCCCCAGCCGGGTGCGGCTCAGACCGGAGGCCTGTCCCGGACCATGGTCGGCAAGGCCGATGTTTCGGTACCGGGCCGCGAAGCCGTGGTGGCCAAGGTGGAAGTCGCCCCAGGCTCACGCGCGGGCCGCCATACCCACCCCGGCGACGAGATCAGCTATATCAGCGAGGGTGAGGTCGATCTGCTGATCGACGGCCAGTCGCCGCGCACGCTCAAGGCCGGCGAAACCTTTGTCGTTCCCGCTGGTGTGATTCATGACGCACACAATGCCAGCAATGGCACGGTCAAGCTGATTGGCGTGTATGTCGTGGAGAAGGGCAAGCCTCTGGCCACGCCGGCCCCTTGAGCACCGCACAGCTTCGACCGACCAACACAAGGCCGCAGTCCATCGCTGCGGCCTTTGTTTTTGCTCGACTCTTCTTCTGTAGGATCAACCCACATGAAGCACACCATTACCGCCCTGCTGCTGGGTGCAGCCTGCAGCTTGAGTCTTGCCGCATCGCCCACGCCGGCCGCGACTCAGGAGATCGAGTACCTGATCGGCCACCTCAAAACCTCGGGCTGCGAGTTCCAGCGCAATGGCAGCTGGCATGACAGCGCCAAGGCAGCCGAGCATCTGCGCGGCAAATACGACTATCTGCTCAAAAAGGGCTGGGTGGCAACAGCCGAGGACTTCATTGCCCGCGCAGGCACGGAGAGCAGCATCAGCCACAAGCCCTACCAGGTGCGCTGCAGCGGCAAAGAGGCCGAAGCCAGCGCCAGCTGGCTGCAGGCCGAGCTCAAGCGCTACCGCAACCGCCAGTAGCGCTCAGCAACCCGCATCAGCCTGCGCGCTTGACTGCCGCATCGCACCAGCGCTGCGCCACCTGGGGCGAGGTGCTGCAGACGGCATCGTGCGTGACCGTGGTCACGGCGCGCTCCAGCAGCTGGATATCGGCTTCGTGCTGACGTGCCACATGCGGGTCTTCGAAGAAGATGGCGCGGTGGCAGCGCTTTTCCAGAACCAGATCGGCAATCTGCGCATCACCGCCCAGCGGACCGCTGTTATAGCGGTCCACCCAGGGCTTGTCGGCAGGCCAGCCCTTGCTCCAGGCCATTTCGTTGAGTTTCTGACCCGTGGTGCCCGTGCCCACGCGGCGGCGGTAGCGGCTGAGCAACTCGAAGTTGTGTGCTGCAAAGTCCAGCATGGTGGGCTTCATGGCATCGTGGGCAATCAGCGCCAGCGTCTGGTTCTCATAGTCGTGAAAGCGGTCGGCATTGCGGTCGCGCGCCAGGCCAGCGTGAATGCGCTCCATCTCTATCCAGTCGCGCGTGGAAGCGACCGTGGAAAGAAAAGGCTTGCCGTGGATCACGCACTGGCGCTTCAGGGCCAGGGCTTCGGGGAAGATGGACGACGGATCCACCGGGTCCATCAGGTAGATAGCGCCGTCGAGAGTGCGCTCGTCACCCTCCATGCCCACCACCTCGGCCACCAGCCTCATGAGCCCGCCCTCGCGGCCATAGGGGTAGCGCACCAGGCCTTTGTAGCCCTGAAGCATGCTGGCCGCCGTGATGGC
Source organism: Comamonas sp. F1-6 (assembly GCF_039581415.1). NCBI lineage: Bacteria > Pseudomonadati > Pseudomonadota > Betaproteobacteria > Burkholderiales > Comamonadaceae > Comamonas > Comamonas sp. F1-6. The sequence goes on along the minus strand of NZ_JBCPWN010000001.1, from coordinate 365,140 downwards.
GTCATAGGTGCGGCCCACGGTATGAAAGCCCAGCTTGAGCTCGCGAATTCCGGCCTCGCAGGCGCGCAGCAGGGCAAACAGCGCGGCGTCCTCGGTTTGGTGGTGGAGTTTGTTGGCGGCAAGACCCAGGCAGATCGACATAGTGAACTAATCCTTCAAACAGGCTTCAAACGCTCGCAAACTCTGCGTAACCAGCTATGCATTTGCGGCTTGAAACACCCGCAAGAATATCGCCAATTCATGCACTCCAGATGACTGGGGGCAGGTCAGACAGCCATACTTGCACAGCACTTGACAGCCGCCATCTTCCGTCGCTCTTCTTCCATGCCCAAGACCTCACGCTTCTGGAGCCCTCGCCGCATCGCGGCTGCACTCGGTCTGGCCTTGCTGCTGGTGCTCGCGAGCTGGGGCATGCGCGAACTCGATGCCAGGCAGCGGGTCTGGATTTTTCAGCCCAGCGACCGCAGCTGGCCCGGAGCCAATACGACCGGCATGCAGGAGCGATGGATAGATTTTCGCAGCCGCGACGGCAGCGCCGCCAGGCTGCATGCCCTCTGGATGCCATCCAGCGATGCACGCGCTCCCCTGCTGCTGTTTCTGCATGGAGCGCGCTGGAATGTGACGGGCTCCTCGCCACGCATACGGCGCCTGCAGGCCATGGGCTTTTCGGTGCTGGCTGTGGACTACCGCGGCTTTGGCAAGAGCAGCCCGGCCCTGCCCTCGCAGGCCTCGGCCGCCGAGGATGCCCGTGCCGCCTGGGACTGGCTGGGCCGACAGGCCGCAGGCAGGCCGCGCTATATCTTCGGCCACTCGCTGGGCGGCGCCGTTGCCATCGATCTGGCCAGCTCCGTCAAGGATGAAAGCGGGGTGCTGGTCGAGTCCACCTTCACCAGCATTCCCGATGTGTTCGACTCCATGCGCTGGGGCTGGCTGCCCGTGAACTGGTTGATCACGCAGCGTTTCAACTCGGTCGACACCGTGGCGGACATCGGCTCGCCGCTGCTGGTCGTGCACGGCACGGCCGACCCGCTGATTCCGGCCCGGCTGGGCCAGCAGCTGTTCGATGCTGCGCGCGAGCCCAAGCGCCTGATCCTGGTCGAGGGCGCCAGCCATCACAACACCCAGTCCAAGGCACTGGCGCAATACCGCCAGGCACTGCATGAGCTGTTCGGCCTGAATCCGCGCTGAGCGACATCGCCACATACTGTCTCGTCAGCATACGGATCAATGGACAGGTTCTGATAGTCTGTCTGGCTATGTCTGCGCCGCCTGCCCTGAACTCAAAGCAAAATCCCGCTCAATCCATTGATGAGCAAGCGAAGAGTGCTCCTGAATCTGCAGCCCTCGTGATTCTCACACTGGGGCTGCTGCTGGGTCTGCAACCGCTGGCAACCGATCTCTATCTGCCCGCCCTGCCTCAGCTGCAGCAAGGCTTTGGCGCCCATGTCTCGCAGGCCCAGCTGACACTGACCGGCTTTTTGCTGGCCTTTGGCTGCTCGCAGATTTTCTGGGGCCCGCTGTCGGACCGGCTGGGCCGCCGCCCGGTCTTGCTGCTGGGCATCAGCGGCTATGTGATCGCCGCTCTGGGCTGCGCCAGCGCCCAGAGCATGGAGGCCTTGATTGCCTGGCGCAGCCTGCAAGGCGCAGCCCTGGGCGCCGGTGTGATGTGCGCGCGTGCCGTGGTTCGCGATCTCTACGCACCGCATATGGGCGCGCAAGTCATGTCCAAGGCGCTGACAGGCCTGGGCGTGCTGGCCTTTCTGGCCCCCATCAGTGGCAGCTTGCTCGTGGGCTGGCTGGGCTGGCGCTCCACCATGCTGGCCCAGGCCTTCATGGGCTGCCTGGCCTGGCTGCTGGTGGTGCTGCGCTTCAGGGAGTCGATTCCCCAGCGCAACCCGCAGGCGCTGCAAGCGGGCAATCTGCTGCGCACCTGGTTGCGCATTGTGCGCAACCCCATGTTCCAGGCCTACAACCTGCTGACCTGCTTCAGCTATGCAGGCCTGTTCACCAATCTGGCGGCCTCTTCGTTCACCTACATCAACGTGCTGCATATGGAGCGCACGCAATACGGGCTGATGCTGGGCGGCAACGCGCTGTGCTATATCGCCGGCACCTTCGCCTGCCGCCGTCTGCTGCGCAGCATGAGCGTGCAGCGCACCGTGGCCGTGGCGGGGGTGCTGTCGCTGACGGCAGGCTCCATCATGGGCCTGGCGGCCCTGGGCGATCTGCGCAGCATCTGGGCCTATGCCCTTCCCTTCTGTCTCTACCAGATCGCCCACGGCATTCACATGCCCTGCGGACAAAGCAATGCCATCGCACCCTTCCCCCAGGCAGCGGGCACGGCCTCGGCGATCAACGGCCTGGTGATGATGCTGATGGCTTTTGCCATGGGGCACTGGCTGGGACTGAATCTGGATGCGGATTCCACCATGCCGCTGGCTTTCGGCATCTGGTTCTGGTCGGCTTGCACTGCCATCACGGCATGGACGCTGGTACAGCGTTTTGGCATCAGCAAATCATGATTTGAAATAAGATGTTTGTGTTATTTAAAAACCAGTTTTTATTATTTTTCTTTTTATAGAGATTTTTTGAGAATGCCTGGACTGGCCAACGCGCCGCACTTTTGTGATCTCCAGCCATGCATTCCCGCCGCTCCTTTCTGCAGCAATCGCTGCTTGCCGCCAGCTCCGCTGGTTTCTCCCTCAGCTCTCTGGCCAAGGCCGCCGAGATATCCGCCGTTCCTCAGTCCAGCCGCATTCTGGTGGGCTTTGGCGCAGGTGGCGGCATCGATCTGCTGGCACGCGTGCTGGCCGAAAACATCGCCGCACAGCTGGGCAGGAGCCACTACGTGGTGGTGGACAACAAGCCCGGCGCCAACGGCCAGATTGCCGCACAGACTCTGCTCAACGCCCCCAGCGACGGCAGCACCTATCTGATCGCACCGCTGATCACCCCGGTGCTCTCGCAGATCGTCTACAAAAAGCCCGGCTACGACCCTGCACGCGACTTCTCTCCGGTGGGTCTGCTCGCGCATTTCCAGTTCGGCCTGGCCGTCCCCGCCAGGCATCCGGCGCGCAATATTCAGGAATATGTGGCCTGGCTCAAGGCCAACCCCGAAAAAGCCAACTTCGGCAGCCCTGCCGTGGGCAGCCTGCCGCATTTCTTCGGTCTGCTGCTGGGCGAAGCGGCCGGCGTCAACATCGTGCATGTGCCCTACAAGGGCGGTCCGGCCATGATGACGGATCTGATCAGCGGCCAGTTGGCCTCCGCCATCCAGACCACCAGCGAGCTCGCTCCGCTGCACAAGGAAGGCAAGGTGCGCATTCTGGGCACCTTCGGCAGCCAGCGCGGTCGCGAGCTGCCCGATGTACCGACCTTTGCCGAAGCCGGCTACCCCAAGGCCACAGGCAGCGGCTGGTACAGCCTGTGGGCACGCAAAGGCACTTCGCCCGAAGCCATTGCCGCCGTCAACCGCGCCGTCAACCACGCGCTGCAGGATCCCAAGCTGCAGCCCAAATGGGCGGAGCTGTCCCTGCAGCCGGACCCGCGCACGCCGCAGGCGCTGGAGCAGTTGCGCGTGGCCGAAGTCGCCAAATGGCGTCCCGTGATCACCAACTCCGGCTTTGCCATCGAATAAGCAGAACGACCTACTCATGACCGCACCGAATATCGTTTTCATCCTGGCCGACGATCTGGGCTGGGCCGACCTGGGCGTCTATGGCGCCACCGATTTCAAGACCCCGCATCTGGACCGCCTCGCCGCCCAGGGCGTGCGCTTCAATCAGGCCTATGCCAACTCGGCCGTCTGCTCCGCCACACGCATTGCGCTGATCACCGGGCGCTATCAGTACCGGCTCCAGGCCGGGCTCGAAGAGCCGCTGGCACGCCATGGCGCGCAACTAGGCCTGCCGGCCGATCACCCCACGCTGCCATCGCTGCTCAAGCAAGCGGGCTACGACACGGCACTGATAGGCAAATGGCATCTGGGCAAGCCGCCCGCCTACGGCCCGCAGCGCAGCGGCTACGACTATTTCTTCGGCAATCACAGCGGTGCCATTGACTACTTCACGCACAAGCCCGGCGTGGGCGAGCAGTTCAGCCCCGACCTCTGGCAAGGCAACGAGCCCGTGGAGCGCACGGGCTACTACACCTATATCCTGGGTGATGAGGCCACACGCTATGTCCATGAGCGCAAGGACCAGGACAAGCCCTTTTTCCTGTCGCTGCACTTCACGGCACCGCACTGGCCTTGGGAAGGGCCTGACGACGAGCATGTCGCGCACAACATCAAGGACCTGTTCCACTACGACGGCGGCAGTCTCAAGAAATATGGCGAAATCGTCGAGGCGCTGGACAAGGCTGTGGGCCAGGTGCTGCAGGCGCTCGATGACACCGGCCAGGCCGATAACACCATCGTCATCTTCACCAGCGACAACGGCGGCGAACGCTTTTCCAAGACCTGGCCTTTCACGGGCCAGAAAACCGAGCTGCTGGAAGGCGGAATCCGCGTGCCCACATTGCTGCGCTGGAGCGCCCGCATCCAGCCCCAGGTCCAGGAGCAGGTCACAGCCAGCTTCGACTGGTTGCCCACGCTGCTGGCCGCTGCAGGTGCCAGGCCACACCCCGACTTCCCCAGCGACGGCCAGAACATCCTGCCCATCCTGGAGGGCCATGCAGCCAATACCGAGCGCAGCCTGTTCTGGCGCTACAAATCACAGACCCAGCGTGCCGTGCGCCAGGGGCCCTGGAAATACCTCAAGATCAACGACAACGAGTTCTTGTTCAATGTGGAGGAGGACGCCCGCGAGCGCGCCAATCTCAAGGAGCATCAGCCAGCAATCTTTGCCGGCCTGCGCAGGCAATGGGAGGAATGGAACGAGCAATTGCTGCCCATCACGGCCGAAATCTACAGCCACGGCCTCTCGCCCGATATTCAGGCCGATCGCTATGTGCCGGCACGGCTGAGCCGGGGCTAGGCAGGGCACTAAGCCCCGCCGCTGCCGCCAGGCGGCAGGCTGCGTTATCCTTCACAACCAGCAAGAACCAATGACCGGCGGTCATTGGTTCTTGTGCTTTGACCTGTACGGATTTCGCCCCATGACTGCTGCCCACGCCCTGCCCTGTATCGCCATTGCCGGCCCCACTGCCTCGGGCAAGACTGCGGCAGCGCTGGCATTGGCCGAGCGGCTGGCACAGCGCGGGCAGAAGGCCGAGATCATCAGCGTGGATTCGGCCCTGGTCTACCAGGGCATGGACATCGGCACAGCCAAGCCTACAAGGGACGAGCTGACTGCCGTGCCGCATCACCTCATCGACATCATCGATCCACTGCAGGCTTATAGCGCGGCCGAGTTCGTGCGCGACACGCAAAAGCTGGTTACCGAAATCCGCGCCCGCCAGGCCATACCTCTGCTGGTGGGCGGCACCATGCTGTATTTCAAGGCGCTGATGGACGGGCTGGACGATATGCCCGCAGCCAACCCCGAAGTGCGCGCCATGCTGGACGCGCAGGCCGCCGAGCTGGGCTGGCCAGCCATGCATGCCAGACTAGCCCAGGTGGACCCCGTCACCGCAGCACGCCTGGCCCCCGGCGACAGCCAGCGCATCCAGCGCGCACTCGAGGTCTGGCATGTCTCGGGCAAACCGCTTTCAAGCTTTCACACGACCAGGAAAAAGACGGGCCCTGCCGAACAGATGGGACTTGCAACGCTTTTTTCGCTGGAGCCTGCAGAGCGAGCCTGGCTGCATCAGCGCATTGCGCTGCGCTTTGATCTCATGCTGGAGCAAGGCTTCCTCGACGAAGTGCGCAGCCTGCGCGCACGCGGCGATCTCCATCTGGACCTGCCCTCGATGCGCTGCGTGGGCTATCGCCAAGCCTGGGAAGTGCTGGACGCGCTGGAGGCCGATCCCGGCAAGCCGCTGGACATGGCGGGCCTGCGCGAGCGCGGCATCGCCGCCACACGCCAGTTGGCCAAGCGCCAGATCACCTGGCTACGCTCCATGCCCCAGCGCCATGCCATTGCCTGCGATGCACCCGGCGCCCAGCAGCAATTGCTGGATGCCGCCATGGCTGCCATTGACGCGGCACAGCAAGACGCCAGCTAAGCACCACGACCGCAGCCGCCCATCGTTAAGATCGCTGCATGGCTGCCACCGACTCACCCTACGCCCATCCGCTGCTGCAGGTCAGCGACCTTGCCAAACGCTATGGCGAGGGCGAGGCCCAGACCACGGTCTTCGCGCAGGTGAGCTGCGAGATCGCCGCCGGCGAGTTTGTCGCCATCGTCGGCAACTCCGGCGTGGGCAAGTCCACCTTTCTCAACTGCCTGGCCGGGCTGGACAGTTGGCAGCAAGGCCGGGTTCTGCACAACGGCACGGATCTTTCCACGCTCGATGAAGCCCGGCGTGCCATCTGGCGGCGCGCGCATCTGGGCTTTGTGTTCCAGGCCTTTCATGTCCTGCCCCATCTCGATGTGGCGCAGAACGTTGCCCTGCCGCTGATGCTGCTCGGGCGCATGGACGTGCAGGGTCAGCAGCGCGTGCAGCAGGTGCTGCAAGCCGTGGGACTCACAGGTCTGGGCCAGCGCCTGCCCCAGCAGCTCAGCGGCGGCCAACTGCAGCGCGTAGCCATAGCACGTGCCCTGGTGCATTCGCCGCCTCTGCTGCTGGCCGATGAGCCCACGGGCAATCTGGACCCATCCACAGCCCAGCAGACCATGGATTTGCTGCTGCAGCAAACCCGCGACAACGGCACGGCGCTGGTGCTCGTCACCCATTCCGCAGAAGCGGCCAGACGCGCCGACCGCGTGCTGCGGCTGACGGCAGGCGGCATGCAGGCCGAGCTCTCGGTGTCGCAGCAAACATCGCTAGGCCTGTGACTGCACGCCCCCCGCTTCTTATGCTGCTGAGCAGCTTCTCCTGGCAGGAGCTGCGCCAGCATCCCTGGCGCACGGCCACGGCGCTGATTGCCATCATGCTTGGCGCGGCACTGGGCTTTGCCGTCCATGTGATCAACCAGTCGGCACTGGACGAATTTTCCAGGGCGGTACGCAGCGTCAACGGCCAGCCAGATCTGCAACTGCACGCCATGCAGGGCGGTCTGCCGCTGGCACTCTATCCGCAGGTGGCGCAGACCCGGGGCATCGCCACCGCCGTTCCCTGGGTCGAAACCACGGTGTTGCTGCCGGGCAGCAGCGCAGATCCGCAGACGCGCGGCACACAAGGAGCGGCGCAAGGCGTGAGCTTGCGCGTGCTCGGCAGCGATGCCCTCAAACTGGCACCTGTCGCCCCGGCCCTGATGCCGCGCCTGTTTGAAGGCGGCAACCGGCTCGATCTGTTTGCTCCCGATGCCGTATTTCTCAATGCCGCCGCCTTGCAGGCTCTGCGTCTGAATCCTGAACAAGCCGCCAACGCCCCCATGCAATGGCTGCTCAACGGCCAGGCCCAGCAACTTCGCATTGCGGGCACGGTCGCCGCCAGCGGCGCACCGGTCGCAGTCATGGACATTGGCGCACTGCAGCAGAAGCTCGGCCTGTTTGACCGTATCGACAGGCTGGACCTTTTGCTGAACGACAGCGCCAGCCGCAGCCAGGTGACCACCGCCCTGCACGCCCTGCCGGCCTGGCAAGACCAGGTATTGATCCAGCAGCCCAGCGACGATCAGCAGCGCGTGGGCGAGATGTCGCGCGCCTACCGCGTCAACCTCACGGTGCTGGCGCTGGTGGCCTTGTTCACGGGAGCGTTTCTGGTGTTCTCGGTACTGGCACTCAGCGTGGCACAGCGCGCGCCGCAGTTTGCGCTGCTGGCCGTGCTCGGAGCCACGCCGCGCCAGCGCATGGCACTGGTGCTGCTGGAAGCGCTGGCGCTGGGGCTTATAGGCAGCCTGGCCGGTATTGCGCTGGGTACGGCACTGGCCTGGGTGGCGCTGCAGGTGCTGGGCGGCGATCTGGGCGGCGGCTTCTTTGCCGGCGTGCAGCCAGCCCTGCACTGGAGCCCTGTGGCAGCGCTGGTCTTCGGTCTGCTGGGCCTTGCCGCCACGCTGGCCGGAGCCTGGTGGCCCGCACGCGCCGCCATGGATTTGCCGCCAGCGACCACGCTCAAGGGACTGGGCAGCACGCATGAGAGAGCCCCGCGCCTGTGGCCCGCAGTGACGCTGCTTTCAGCCAGCCTGGTGCTGGCCTTTATGCCACCGGTGGCAGGTATCCCGCTGGCGGCCTATATGGCCGTGGGCCTGCTGTTGCTGGGCGGCATGTCAGCCCTGCCCTGGCTGCTGGGTTCGGTGCTGGGACTGGTACCCAAGGCCTTCTCGCGCCAGCCGCTGGCCATGCTGGCGCTGGAGCGCGCGCGGCGCATGCGCCACGCCACTACCGTGGCCGTGGGCGGTGTGGTGGCAAGCCTGAGCCTGGCCGTAGCCTTGACGGTGATGGTCACCAGCTTTCGCGGCAGCATGATGGAGTGGCTGGATGCCGTGTTGCCCGCCCCCATGTATGTGCGCGCCGCCGGCGGCTCCAGCCGTGTCGATGCAGCTCTGCTGCCGGCCGATGCGGCGCAGCGCCTGGAGCAGTTGCCCGGCATAGCGCGTGCCCAGGCCATGCGCAGCAGCCAGTTGGTGCTGAGCCCCGAGCGCCCGGCCATCAGTCTGCTGATTCGACCTCTTCAAGGGCAGCAGGCCATGCTGCTTCCCTGGGTGGAAGGCCCAATCCATGAGACACGCCCAGGCATTGCCGTGCACATCAGCGAAGCCGTGGCCCAGCTCTATGGCCTGAAGCCCGGTGATGCGTGGCCGCTGCTTTCCAAGGCTTTCAGCCTTCAAACCCATGACCACCAAACGCCGGGAGCTTCTTTTTACATAGCATCCGTGTGGCGCGACTATGTGCGTCAGTTCGGTGCCGTGGCCCTGGACTGGAAGGACTACCTGGCACTGGTGGGTCATGCAGGCAATGCTGCGCAGATCAGCGAGATCGCCGTCTGGCCGGAGTCCCAAAGCCAGTTGTCTGCCACCGATCTGCAAGCAGCGATAGAGCAGGCCCTCGGCACGCCGGGGCAGCCGCCCCCAGCGCTGGAGTTTGTCAGCAGCCAGGCGCTGCGCGAGCGCTCCCTGCGCATTTTCGATCGCAGCTTTGCCGTCACCTACTGGCTGCAGGCCGTGGCCATAGGCATAGGCCTGTTCGGCATTGCGGCCAGCTTCAGCGCCCAGGTACTGGCCAGACGCAAGGAATTCGGGCTGCTGGCCCATCTGGGCCTGACACGGCGCAATGTGCTGAGCGTGGTTGCCGCCGAGGGTCTGGCCTGGACCATGCTGGGCACCATCGCGGGCACGCTGCTGGGCCTGGGCGTGGCCGTGATCCTCGTGCATGTGGTCAACCCGCAGAGCTTTCACTGGACCATGGAGCTGCGCCTGCCCCTGCTGCGCCTGTTGGCGCTGGGCGCTGCCGTGGTGCTGGCAGGCGTCATCACCGCGTGGCTGGCCGGACGCCGGGCCGCCAGTGCCGACGCGGTGCTGGCCGTCAAGGAGGACTGGTAGCTATACCTGCACCCCTGTCAGCGTTTTTCACATGATTGCGCCGTTGCGCAGCGCACAATGAAACCTTCACCGCTGCGAGGAGTTCGTATGCAAATCCAGCCCTATCTCTTTTTCGATGGCCGCTGCGAAGAGGCCCTGGATTTCTACCAGGCCGCACTTGGGGCCGAGATCACCATGCTGATGCGCTACAAGGATGCTCCTCCGCAGCCCGAGTCATCGACCCAGCAAGGCTGCGGCCCGGGACAGATGGATCCCGAAAAAATCATGCACGCCAATGTCCAGATTGGCGAGACGCAAATCATGGCATCTGACGGCATGAACAGCGGCAAGCCGGACTTCAAAGGCTTTTCTCTGTCCATCACCGCGCCCAGCGAGAATGAGGCCGACCGCATCTTTGCCGCCATCGGCCAGGGCGGCAAGGTACAGATGGCGCTGGACACCACGTTTTTTGCGCGCCGTTTTGGCGTGGTGACCGACCGCTTCGGAGTCAGCTGGATGGTGATCGTTCCCCTGATCGATATCGGCTGAGGCAGCGCAAAGCAGCACCTCGAAGCTCATGACATTGCGCTGATCGGCTGGGCGACAATGGGCCATGCCTTATCAGCCCACGCCCTCCCAGCCTCAACAACCGGCACTGCTGGCCTTGTCACGCAGGCAGTCCCTGCAGAGGCTGGCTGCTGCCGGGCTGGGCTGGGCTACCCTGGGCCTGCCTCTGCCAGGCATGGCTTTGCCGTTCAGAACCTTGCAGTTTCCACGCGACTTCGGCAGCCACCCTGATCTGCAGACGGAGTGGTGGTACATCACCGGACAGTTGCAGGCCGGCGGCAAGCCCTGGGGCTTTCAGCTGACTTTCTTTCGCTCGCGCATCGAAGCCGCGCAAGGCCTGCAATCGGCTCTTGCGGCCAAGCAGTTGATCTTCGCCCATGCGGCCCTGTGCGATGTCGAGGGCCAAAAGCTACGCCACGACCAGCGCATGGCGCGCGCGGGACTGGGCCTGGCCGGAGCCAGCGAAAACGATACCGATGTGCATATCAACGACTGGTATCTCCAGCGTCGACCCGTACCAGGACGAAGCGCCAGCGAAGCCAGTCGCTACAGAGCTCTGCTGAGCAACCAGGACTTCATACTGGATCTTGAATTTGACAGCACGCAGCCACTGCTTTTGCAGGGCTTGAATGGTCTTTCACGCAAAGGCCCGCGTGAGGAACAGGCCAGCTACTACTACAGTCAGCCTCAGCTCAAGGTCGGCGGCTCCATCACCGTGGGCGGGCAGCAGCTGCCTGTGCAAGCCAGCGCACACAACCGCGCCTGGCTGGACCATGAATGCAGCGCGGCCATCATGGACCCTGAGGCTCAGGGCTGGGACTGGATAGGCATGAATCTCGATGACGGCAGCGCCCTCACAGCCTTTCATCTTCGTCGCCACAATGGTTCGGCGCTCTGGGCCGGCGGCTCATTTCGTGCACAGAACCAGACTGCGCAAATCTTTGCCGCCGATCAGGTACGGTTCAAACCGCTGCGCCACTGGAGCAGCCCGCACAGCAAAGCAAGCTACCCTGTGGCCTGGAGCGTGCAGACACCGGCGGGCCGTTTCGAGGTTCATGCGCTGGTGGACGATCAGGAACTGGACAGCCGCGCCAGCACCGGCGCCATTTACTGGGAGGGCCTGTGCGAGCTGCGCAGCATCGGCGCCGATGGCACAAGCCGCCGCGTGGGCAACGGCTACCTGGAGATGACAGGCTATGCGAATGCGCTAAGGCTTTAGGGCCTGGGGCTTGCACACCAGAGCGCCGAGCTGATCGAGCAGAAGCTGCAGATGGCGCTCGCGCAAGCTCTCGCCCAAGAGATCGACCTGCAGCAGGCTCTGCCAGGTCGCGGCATGATCCACGCGGAAGCCGGACAGGGCCGAAATCAGATAGTGGACATCGACCGCGCTCAGCTGGTCCTTGAACAGGCCCTGCGCCACGCCGCGCTGCAGAATGCGCTCGATCGGCTCCAGCGCCGCCTTGCGCAACAGCTCGGTCTTGGAGATCTGGCCCAGCATCTCGCCGCCCTGGAAATTCTCCTGCAGCACCAGACGCGTGAACTCCTGGTTCTGCTCGTGATACTCGAAGCTCCTTTGCGCCAGCGCATGCAGCGCCTGCAAGGGCTCCAGCGCATCGAGATTGAGCTGCTCCTCCGACTCGCGAATATCCGAGTAGCTCTGCTCGATGACCGCGAGGTACACGTCTTTCTTGTTGCCGAAATAGTAGTAGAGCATGCGCTTGGCACAGCCCGCCTTGGCGGCAATGCGTTCCAGCCGCGCTCCGTCATAGCCGTAATTGGCAAACTCGGTCTTGCCCGCATCCAGCAGGGCTCGGCGCATATCGGCCGATGCCTCGTCTACCGAAGGCTGCTGGCTCAGTGAAGTTTCAGGACCTTGCTGCTCGCTCACGACCACATCTCCATTGACTCAAGCGCGCGAGCGTAACACGCAGCGCAGGCATGAAAAAAGGCCCCCCACGCTTCCCACTGCGTGTGGTCGCAGCCCCTCCGAGAGGGGCGCTGCCCGGCGATGAAAAAAGCCATGGCTCTGACGAGCCATGGCTGTTCGGGTTCAATGCCTGCGTCGCTTATTTGCCGCTATCGGGCAGCGCGTAGGCAATCACGTAGTCACCGCGGTCGGGCGACTGGCGGGCACCACCGGCCGAGATGACCACATATTGCTTGCCGGTCCTGGGCGACTTGTAAGTCATGGGGCCGCCCTGGCTGCCAACTGGCAGTCGGCCCTTCCAGATTTCCTTGCCGGTGGCGCTATCCCAGGCGCGCAGGTAGTAATCCTGCGTGCCGGCAAAGAACACCAGACCGCCCTGGGTCGCCAGCGTGCCGCCCAGTGTGGGCAGGCCCACAGGCATGGGCATGCGCATCTTGATGCCCATGGGACCCTGATCCTGCACCGTGCCCACGGGCACCTGCCAGACCACTTGCTGGGTCTTCATGTCGATGGCGGTCAGCGTGCCGAACGGAGGCTTCTGGCAAGGAATGCCCAGAGGCGACATAAAGCGGTCCTTGATCACCGCATAGGGAGTGCCTCCCAGCGGCACCTGACCCATGCCTGTGTTGGGCGCTTCACCGCCGTCGGACAGCTTGTCCTTTTTCTGCTGGGGCATCATCTGCACCCACAGGCCCAGACGCATGTCGTTCACAAAGATCAGATTGTTGCCGGGATCCGCAGACAGGCCGCCCCAGTTCATGCCGCCCAGCGAACCCGGGAAACTCAGCGACACATCGGTGCCAGGCGCGGTGAACAGGCCTTCATAGCGCATGGACTTGAACTTGATGCGGCAGATCAGCTGATCCACCGGCGTCGCGCCCCACATATCGGCTTCGGTCAGGGTCTTGGTGCCGATCTGCGGCATGCCCACGGACAGAGGCTGGGTCGGGGCATACTTTTCGCCAGGAATATGACCGGGCTTGACGGCAATGTCCTCCACCTTGGTCAGCGGCTTTCCGCTGTGGCGGTCCAGCACAAAGATCTGACCGGCCTTGGTACCGACCACCAGCGCTGGCGTCGTCTTTCCATCCGGCAAAGGGAAATCGATCAGTGTGGGAGCCATGGGAAGGTCGAAGTCCCACAAGTCGTTGTGCACGGTCTGATACACCCACTTTTCCTTGCCCGTGGCGGCATCCAGCGCGAGGATGGACGCACCGTACTTCAGGTCCGCTGCAGAGCGCGTGGCGCCATACAGGTCCACCGAAGCCGATCCCATGGGCAGGTACACCGTATTGGAGCTGGGATCGTAAGTTGTTCCCGCCCAGACATTGGCCGATGAGCGGGTGTAGGTCTCGCCGGACTTGAGCACTTCATTGGGCGTGGCCGAGCCTGAGTCGAACGCCCAGCGCTGTGCGCCAGTCATTACATCGAAGCCGCGAATCACGCCACCGGGCATGTCCACCTGTACGTTGTCGGCCACGCGGCCGCCGATCACCACCGTGGTGCCGGCCACCGTGGGCGCCGATGTCAGGGTGTAGAACGCGGGATTCGAAATAGTGCCGACGCCCTGCTTGAGGTCGACCACGCCGTGATCGCCGAACTCGCCGCACAGCTCGCCATTATCTGCGTTGATCGCAAACAGACGTGCATCGATGGTGTTCATCAGAATGCGGCGCTTGCAGGCGGCGCCAGCAGGCAGGCTCACCGCCTGCACCGGAGTCGATCCCGGCACGCTGGGCTGAACCAGTGCGGCATCCGCATCAAAGTAGGCCAGTCCGCGGCAGCGCTCCCACACACCGCCCACATGGGAGTTGGTGTCATGACGCCACAGCTGCTTGCCAGAGTCGGCGTCGAGCGCAATCACGTTGTTGCTGGGCGTGCAGACAAACACCTTGTCGCCCACCTGCAGCGGTGTGGTCTGGTCTTCAGCGCCGGCGCCAGTGGACTTGGGTACGTCGCCGGTGCGAAAAGTCCAGGCCACCTGCAACTGGCTGACGTTGTCCACGTTGATCTGATCCAGCGCGGCAAAGCGGTCGTTGTTGCTGCTGTTGCCGTAATGACTCCAGTCCTTTTGCTCGCTGGCCGCATCCACAGGCTTGCGTGCCACGGCAGACGGGGTCTGCACCTCGGGGTGAATCTGGAACATGGACACAAAGGCCGCCATGCCAGCCACCAGCATGACCGCCGCTGCAGCAAATGGCACCTTGCTGGACGACGCCTTGCCCGGCTCGCCAGCCTTGCGCAGCAGGGGCATGCTGGCCAGCACCACCACGGCTGCAAAGGTCAGCGCCAGCAGACGCGAAATCAGGCTCCAGTAATCCAGGCCCACTTCGGCCAGCGCCCACAACACGGTCGCGCCGAAAGTGCCAAGGTAGAACCATGCGCCGCTCACGCGGCGGCGAACCAGTTGCACGCCGGACAACAGCAGCCCCAGGCCAGCGAGCAAAAAGTACCAGCTGCCGCCCAGGCTGATGAGCTTGCCACCGCCTATCAAGAAGAACAGGCCGGCAAGCGCCAGCGCCGCCCCCAGAACCCAGAGCCAGATGCGCGCGGCCAAGGGCTGCGCCTGCTCCCGATGTGTCATATCGAACCTCGAACTGTATGCGCCTGCACGCGCACCGGCATCCGGCTGCACTCAGGCATTTTTGAAATGAGAAAAAAAGTCCATTGTTGTGAGAAATAAAGTCCATCGCTTGCAAACGTGTACCAGGAATTTCAGGAATCTCTGAAATTTCGATTTCCACGCTGAAGTCAGGACAATAAAAAAGGCCGCAGATGCGGCCTTTGGAGAGAGGGCGAAGCGCCTTATTTGCGACGCAACAGCCAGGCGATCAACTCGCCCATGATGCCCTTGCGGAACAGCAGCACACAGAGCACAAAGATCAGGCCGGTGACGATGGTGACCGATTCGCCCAGCGTGCCAAACCATTCCACTCCCGTGGTGTGCGCCAGAAAGGTACCGAACTCGCCGATCTTGTTTTCCAGCGCCACAACGACGGCCGAGCCCAGCAGCGGACCCGACAGCGTGCCCAAGCCGCCCATCAGCGTCATCAGAATCACATGCCCGGAGGTGGTCCAGTGCACATCGGACAAGGTCGCAAAGCCGAGCACCAGAGTCTTCAGAGAGCCGGCCAGACCCGTCAGGGCCGCAGAGATGACAAAGGCCAGCAGCTTGAAGCGGTTGACGTCATAGCCCAGGGAGATGGCGCGCGGCTCGTTCTCTTTGATGGCCTTGAGCACCTGCCCGAACGGCGAATGAATGGTGCGCACGATGAGCAGAAAGGCCGCTGCCACGATGATCAGCGCCACGTAGTACATGACCATATCGCTGCTCAGATCGATCACGCCGAACAGCTTGCCGCGCGGCACGCCCTGCAGGCCGTCTTCGCCGCCTGTGAACTTGGCCTGCAGCGCGACAAAGAACAGCATCTGTGCCAGCGCCAGCGTGATCATGGAGAAATAAATGCCCTGGCGACGGATGGCCAGCCAGCCAAAGATCAGGCCCAGCAGACCGCCGACCACCGTACCCAGCAACATGCCGACTTCGGGCGTAAAGCCCCAGGCCTTGATGGTGTAGCCAGCCACATAGGCCGCACCGCCCAGAAACGCGGCGTGGCCGAAGGACAGCAGACCCGTATAGCCCAGCAAGAGATTGAAGGCCGAAGCAAACAGTGCAAAGCACATCAGCTTCATGACAAAAACCGGATAGGCACCGAGGAAGGGCGCGACGATCAGGCCCAGCAGCAGCAGGCCATAGCCCACGGGGGCAATGCGTTGAACAAGCGTCTTGGATTTCATGTCGTGCCCCTCTTATTTTTCTTTACCGAACAAGCCAGCGGGGCGAATCAGCAAAACAATGACCATGATGAAAAACACGACGGTAGACGATGCTTCGGGCCAGAAAACCTTGGTCAGCCCTTCGATGACGCCCAGCGCCAGACCGGTGAGAATCGATCCCATGATGGAGCCCATGCCGCCAATCACCACCACGGCAAACACCACGATGATCAGGTTCTGCCCCATCAGCGGCGTGACTTGGTAGACGGGAGCGGCCAGCACGCCGGCAAAAGCCGCCAGCGCGGCACCGAAGGCATAGGTCAGCGTGATCATCACGGGCACGTTGACGCCGAAAGCCTCGACCAGACGCGGGTTTTCGGTGCCGGCACGCAGATAGGCACCGATGCGCGTCTTCTCGATCACAAACCAGGTCGCCACGCACACCACGATGGAAGCCACGACCACCCAGGCACGGTAATTGGGCAGGATCATGAAGCCCAGATTGGTCGCGCCCTCAAGCAGCTCGGGCGTGTCATAGCCCAGGCCCGAGACGCCATAGACGGAGCGGAACACCCCCTCGATCAGCAGCGACAGCCCCAGCGTCAGCAGCAGGCCGTAGAGATGATCGAGCTTGTAGATCCAGCGCAGCAAGAAGCGCTCGATCAACACCCCCAGAATCCCCACCAGCACCGGCGACAGGATCAGCATCACCCAGTAGTTGATGCCGAAATAGCTCATGGCCATCCAGGTGCACATGGCCCCCAGCATGAACAGGGCGCCATGCGCAAAGTTGATGACATTGAGCAGGCCGAAGATCACGGCCAGGCCCAGACTCAGAATTGCGTAGAACGAACCGTTGACCAGCCCCAGAAGGAGCTGGCTCATCAGGCCGGGCAATGAAACGCCGAAGATTTCCATGAGAGATACGCTGGTGAGGGTGAGGTGTGCATCAAACCGGTAGCGCCATTACTTCCAGAGCGCGCACTTGGTTTCGGCCTTGGTGGTCCAGACCGTATCGGCAGGCAACTTGGTCAGCACCTTGAGGTAGTCCCAGGGCTTGGTGGATTCGCTGGGCTTCTTGGCTTCGACCAGATACATATCGTGGGCGAAAGTGCCGTCGGGACGGATCACGCCCTTGCCGTAGAAGTCGTTGATGGGCGTGCTCTTGAGATGGGCCATCACCTTGTCGGCATTGGTGGTCTTCACCGCTTCCACGGCCTTCAGGTAGTTCATCACGGCCGAGTAGTCGGCGGCCTGCACATCGGTAGGCATGCGCTTGGTCTTGGCAAAGAACTTGTTGGCGAACTTGCGCGATTCGTCGTTCATGTCCCAGTACCAACTGGTGGTGTGCAGCAGGCCTTCGGTGTTCTTCAGGCCCAGGCTGTGGATGTCAGTCAGAAAGACCAGCAGACCGGCGGTCTTCATGGTCTTGTTGATGCCGAACTCCTTGGCGGCCTTGATGGCATTGATGGTGTCGCCGCCCGCATTGGCCAGGCCCAGGATATGCGCCTTGGAGCTTTGCGCCTGAAGCAGGAA
This sequence comes from Comamonas sp. F1-6, assembly GCF_039581415.1. Classification (NCBI taxonomy): domain Bacteria; kingdom Pseudomonadati; phylum Pseudomonadota; class Betaproteobacteria; order Burkholderiales; family Comamonadaceae; genus Comamonas; species Comamonas sp. F1-6. The sequence goes on along the minus strand of NZ_JBCPWN010000001.1, from coordinate 347,831 downwards.
GGACGAAAAGTCCGAGGCGTTGAGCGGGTGCTTGACCGAGCCCAGCACCTTGCCGCCCTTGGCGTTGATGACCTTGGTGGTGTCGGCCTCCAGTGCCTGGCCGAATGCATAGTCGGCCGTCAGGAAGAACCAGTCCTTGCCGCCGCGATCCACCACCGCACCGCCCGTGCCCTTGGCCAGGGCCACGGTGTCGTAGGCGTAGTGCACGGTATAGGGGTTGCACTGCTCGTTGGTCAGCGCGGAAGAACCCGCGCCGCTGTTGAAGTGAACGCGCTTTTTCTCGTTGGCGATCTGGGAAACCGCCAGTGCCGTGCCGGAATTGGTGCCGCTGAAGACCATGGAGATGCCCTGCGTATCAATCCATTCGCGCACCTTGGACGCGGCGATGTCGGCCTTGTTCTGATGGTCTGCGCTGACCAGCTCGATAGGCTGGCCCAGGACCTTGCCGCCGAAGTCGTCGATTGCCATCTGCATGGCGACCGCACCGTTCTTGCCCTCCACGTCGGCGTACAGGCTGGACATATCGGTGACGAAACCGATCTTCACCTTTTCCTGGGCCTGGGCCAGAGGGCTGGACAGGCCGGCCACGGCCAGCATGCACGAGAGAACGCTCAGTTTTGCTTTCATCTTTATCTCCACGGGTTGGTTCTTTGTTATGAACGAAATGGAATTGCTTGCAGGCTCAGACACCCAGCAGCTCGTTGAGTACGGACATCTTCTCGTCCAGTTCGCTGGCTCCGAAGCGCAAGGCGACATGACCGTGCTCGACCACATAGAAGCGGTCGGCCAGCGGCGCGGCAAAGCGGAAGTTCTGCTCCACCATCACCACGGTGTAGCCCTTTTCGCGCAGCGTGGTGATCATGCGAGCCAGGGTCTGGACGATGACGGGGGCCAGGCCTTCGGAAATTTCATCGAGCAGCAGCAGGCGCGCGCCCGTTCGCAGGATCCGCGCCACGGCCAGCATCTGCTGCTCGCCGCCCGAAAGGCGCGTGCCCTGGCTGTTCCTGCGCTCATAGAGGTTGGGGAACATCTGATAGATCTCGTCGATGCTCATCCCCGGCTCGCCGGTCTTGAGCGGCGGCGGCAGCATCAGATTCTCTTCACAGGACAGGCTGGAGAAAATGCCGCGCTCCTCGGGGCAGTAACCCACCCCAAGGTGGGCGATCTTGTGCGTGGGCATGTGAATGGTTTCCACGCCATTGATCCTGATCGAGCCCTTGCGCGAGCCGGTCAGCCCCATGATGGCGCGCAGCGTGGAAGTCCGCCCTGCGCCATTGCGGCCCAGCAGGGTCACCACCTCGCCGGGATTGACCACCAGATCCATGCCATGCAGCACATGGGATTCGCCATACCAGGCATTGAGTCCCGAAATTTCCAGCGCCGGAGTACTTGTCTTATTCATTCGTATCACTCAAATCACGCACGAAACCATCAAAGAGGCAGCGAGGAAGGGCCGCCCCGCACCGAGGCTGCCGTCCCCCTCAGGGGGAAGCCGCGTGAGCGGCACAGGGGGAGCATTCAATGCCCTCCCTGAAGCTGCCCGTCCGTGGTCCCCATATAGGCTTCCATCACCTGCGGATTGCGCGAAACCTCTTCGTAGCGCCCTTCGGCCAGAACGGCGCCGCGCTGCAGCACGGTGATGCGATCGGCGATGGTGGCAATCACCTTCATGTTGTGCTCCACCATCAGAATGGTGCGGCCGGCAGAGACCTTCTTGATGAGCTGGGTCACGCGATCCACATCCTCATGGCCCATGCCCTGTGTGGGTTCGTCCAGCAGCATCAGCTCGGGCTCCATGGCCAGCGTGGTCGCAATTTCCAGGGCGCGCTTGCGCCCATAAGGCAGGTTCACGGTCACTTCATCGGCCAGGTCCTGCAGCCCGACTTCGGTCAGCAGTTCCATGGCGCGGTCATTGAGCTGATTGAGCGTCTTCTCGCTGGTCCAGAACTGATAGGCCGTGCCCAGCTGGCGCTGCAGGCCTATGCGCACGTTCTCCAGCAAGGTGCAGTGCGGAAACACGGCGGAAATCTGAAACGAGCGAATCACGCCGCGTCGCGCAATCTGTGCCGGCGCCTCGCGGGTAATGTCCAGCCCGTTGAACTGGATGCTCCCGGAAGTGGGCTCCAGAAACTTGGTCAGCAGATTGAAGCAAGTGGTCTTGCCTGCTCCATTGGGCCCGATCAGCGCGTGAATGGAGCCACGCTGCACGGCCAGATCCACCTTGCTGACGGCGGTAAAGCCTTTGAACTCTTTGGTGAGTTGCCTGGTTTCGAGAATAAGGTCGCTCATGCGCTGGCCGTCAGTCCTGAATGCTGCAAAACAAAGAGGGGAGCAACTTGCTGTACTTCCTCTGCCTGAGCGGCATCTTGGTCTTTCATGCTGCAGTGCCGCAGCGGGAAACTCCTAGGAATGAAGAGCCATCGGACTTATGCTTTCCCTAATCTTCCATAAAACAAATAGCAACAACAGAAGTAACTGCAAACTTCAAACTCATCGCAACTGCAAGTCATGCCAGAGATAGTGGCATCCCCAGGAATATCAGCATCCACTTCGGAATCTCTAAAAAAGCTTATGCCTTATACATATTGCGCTATCAATATTAGTAAGACTGGGCGAAATGCGCCCTCATAGCACAGCGCTCCCCAGATTGGCCCTGATGCCGTAAACCCTGAGTCGCTCAATTCCCACTGGAGTAACCGGGTTACTAGCCCAATGCTCGCAAATATGCTTGCCATTTGTCGTCCTTAAAAACCAAGGGCGACAAAGAACAGCCATATCGCTATTAATTTAAAAGCTGCTTCCGCTTTTCTCATGTGAGTTTCATGCTCCTCTATCCCTGAAACGAATATCTAACCAGCGATAACAGCTATCAAATTATTCAGCAATCGATGCCTGAGGCCATGCCTGCAAGACCTGCCGCGCTGCTCTTGAGTTCCTGCGTGAAAACGAATGGAATAAAACCCCTTGCAGAACTGTTTACTGCAGGTCAACCACAAGGAGAGACCTCATGTTTCGCATCGCTTCTCTGACGCTAGCTTCCGCCGCCCTGCTGGCGGCCTGCTCGACCGGCTCGGTCACTTCGGCAAAATCCCCTGCCACCACCCTCAACGGCGTGCTGGTCGGACCGACCCAGATGACGCTCTACGTCTTTGACAAGGATGCCGCAGGCTCCGGCAAAAGCGTCTGCAACGGCGGCTGCGCCACCAACTGGCCGCCTCTGATGGCCCCCGCGAGTGCGGCGCCGATCGGCGACTGGAGCGTGGTGATGCGCGATGACGGCAGCAAGCAATGGGCTTACAAGGGCCGCCCCCTCTATCACTGGGTCAAGGATGCCAAGCCCGGCGACATGACGGGTGACGGCTTTCTCAACAATAGCTGGCATGTCGCCAAGCCTTGAGTGAAGGTCGACGCCGCCCTGGTCCATATTCCCCGCCTGCGCCGCTATGCGCGTGCGCTGGCGGGCGATGCCGCACTGGCAGACGATCTGGTGCAGGACACCCTGGAGCGCGCCTGCCAGAAGTGGGCCCTGTGGCAGCCGCCGGCCGCCGCCTCGACCGAGCAGGTGCAAAAGGCCTTGCTCAGCTGGCTGCTGACCTTGATGCACAACCTCTATGCCAATCAGTGGCAGCAGTCCTCGCGGCATCGCATGGTGGAGCTTGACGAGGCGCAGGACACGCCTCACGACCCCATGCCCAGACTGACGCTGCAACTGGATCTGGAGCGGGCCCTGTCCCATCTCACGCCGCAGGCACGCGAGGTGCTGCTGCTGATCGGCATGGAGCAGTTCAGCTATGGCGAAGCCGCGCAGATGCTGGGCGTTCCCGTGGGAACGGTGATGTCGCGCCTCTCGCGTGCCCGCGAACAGCTCAGGCGCCTCATGGAAGGAGAAAGACCCGCGACGACCGTGTTGAGGGCTGTCAAATGAAGGAAAGTGCAATGACACCCCAGCGCCCCGATGAAACCACGCTGCATGCCTGGGTGGATGGAGAGTTGCAGCCCGATGCCGCTGCGACCGTGGCGCAATGGCTGGCCGAACACCCCGAAGAAGCAGCGCGCATGGCCGCCATTCAGGCCCAGAACGCGGGCCTTCAGGCTCTGCATGCGCAATTGCTCGAAGAGCCGGTCCCGCCCCGGCTCATACTATCCCTGCAAAAGCCGGCGCTGCAGTGGCGCTGGCAACATGCGCTGGCCGCAGGCATCATGCTCAGTGTGGGTCTGGGACTTGGCTATGGTGCAGGCCAGCAAAAATCCGGATCGCTGCCAGCGGACACGGCCGTGCAGTTGCCAGGCTTTGTCCGCGAGGCGGCTGCTGCCCATGCCGTCTATGTGCCCGAGCAGCGCCACCCCGTCGAGGTCGCGGCACAGCAGCAGGCGCATCTGGTGCAGTGGCTGTCCAAGCGGCTGGGCGTTGCACTCAAGCCGCCGGTGCTGGAAGCCCAGGGCTTTCATCTCATGGGCGGGCGGCTGCTGCCCGGGGAGACCGGCCAGGCCCGCGCCCAGTTCATGTACGAGGATCAGGCCGGCCAGCGCGTCACCCTGTATGTCTCGGTGCTCAAGCCCGGGACGGCAGCCACCACCGCCCCTGCCTCCTTTCAATGGAGCAGCGACGGTGCAAGCCATGGCTTTTACTGGATCGACGGCCGGCAAGGCTATGCCTTGAGTGCCTCCCTGCCGCGCGAGCGCCTGCAGGCTCTGGCCAACGCGATCTATCAGCAACTGAGCTGAAGCTACAGCCCCTGGCGTCGTGCAAGGGAGAGTGAAGGTCTGGGCTTATTGCAGGCTGCCGCTGCCGCCTTCGCCACTGGCCGACTCGGGCAAGGCCAGGGGCAGGACGCCAATGCCCTCTTCCAGCAGCTCCATGGCCTCCTGGGCGCTGGTCTGGCCGCGAATGGCGCGCTCCTCGGTTTCACCGTAGTGAATGCGGCGCGCCTCTTCGGCGAATTTTTTGCCGACGTCCTCGGTATTTTGCGCAACCTGGCGCGACCACTGCATCCAGGCGGCATGCATGGACTGCAGATGTGCCCGCGCCTCGGCGCTGATCTCGGGTACGGCGACGGGAAGCTCCGGCGCTGCGGCAGGAGCCGGCTTCGCAGTCTGGGCAGCTTTGGGCGGCTGTGCGCCCAGATTGAGACGGGGAGCACTCAAGCGCTTGGTCACATCACTGTCGCCGCAAACAGGACATTCCACCAGCTTGCGCTGCAGCTGATTCTGAAAATCATCTTCCGAAGCAAACCAGCCTTCAAAGACATGGCCTGCAGGGCAGTGAAGATCAAGCACTTTCATGGCGCCACTCAACCCTTGCGGTGAACCAGATAGCGATAAACGAAGCCGGGAAATGCCAGCGTCAAAAACAGCGTAGCAGTAATGGCATAGAACTCCCAGCCTTGGGGAGATATCTGACCGGCGCGACGCTCCAGCAGCAAGCCCAGGCCGCCCACCAGCAGGTACAGGGCAATCATTTCCAGCAGGCGCACCCACAGCGGCTTGCGACCGGCCATGACGGGGCCGATGATGCCCAGACGCTGGTTGATAAAAGGCAAATTGGCTGCCACAAGGGCAGCCAAGATGATGAGCCAGATAGAGGCGGTTATAGACACAAAGCCATTCCTAGAAAAAGCGATGAGGGCATCAAGCCCTCATCACATTCGTCTTATCAGGAAGCCAGGGCACGCACAACGGCGTCAGCGCACAAGGCCATCAGACCGCCGGGCAGGATACCCAGCAGCAGAACCAGCGCACCGTTGATCGTCAGCACAACGCGTACATCCAGAGGGGCAGACACGCTGGTAGCAGTGATTGGAGCATCAAAGTACATGACCTTGACCACGCGCAGGTAATAGAAGGCGCCGATCAGCGACATGATCACGGCGAACACGGCCAGACCGATGTATAGGCTGCTGCCCGAAGCGACCAGTGCCTGCAGCACGGACAGCTTGGCGTAGAAGCCGACCAGCGGAGGAATACCGGCCATGGAGAACAGGCAGATCGCCATCACGCCGGCGTACAGCGGGCTGCGCTGGTTCAGGCCGGCCAGATCGGCGATCTCTTCGCTTTCAAAGCCTTCGCGGGCCAGCAGCAGGATCACGCCGAAGGAAGCCAGGGCAGTCAGCACATAGGTCACGATGTAGAACATCGCCGAGCTGTAGGCATTTTCGACGGTGGCAGGATCGACCTTGCCGTCCACCACACCCGACATCAGACCCAGCAGCACGAAGCCCATCTGGGAAATCGTCGAGTAAGCCAGCATGCGCTTGAGGCTGGTCTGCTGCAGACCGGCCAGGTTGCCGATGAGCAGCGAGCAGACGGCCAGCACCATCAGCATCTGCTGCCAATCGATGGCCAGCGGCAGCAGGCCGTCCACCAGCAGGCGGATGGTCATGGCAAAGGCAGCCAGCTTGGGTGCGCCACCGATCAAGGCAGTGATGGCGGTAGGTGCACCCTGGTAAACGTCGGGCACCCACATGTGGAAGGGAACCACACCCAGCTTGAAGGCCAGACCGGCGACCACGAAGACCAGACCGAAGACCAGCACCTGGTGCTTGATTTCACCGGAATTGATGGCCTTGAAGACCTGTCCGATATCCAGCGAACCGGTGGCGCCGTAGAGCATGGACATGCCGTACAGCAGGAAACCGGAAGCCATGGCACCCAGAACGAAGTACTTCATGGCGGCTTCGACGGACACGGTGTGGTCACGGCGCAGAGCCACCAGCGCATAGCTGGACAGTGTCAGCAGCTCCAGGCCCAGATACAGGACCAGGAAGTTGTTGCCGCTGATCATGATGAACATGCCCAGCAGGGCCAGCATGGACAGTGTGAAGAACTCACCGCCGCGCAGCATGTCGCGCTCGGCCGCATAAGGGCGGCCGTAGACCATGGTGATCATCACGGCGATAGTGGCAAAGCACTTGAGCCAGTTGCCCATGGCGTCCGAGACAACCATGTTGCCCCAGCCGTAGAAGGTATTGCCGCTCGCGGCGTACATGCCTTGCATCACCGCCACGACAAGCAGGGTGAGCATGGTCAGAACATAGGTGCCGGTGCGACGGGCGCTCTTGACGCCCAGGTCCACCAAGGCAATGACGCAGGCCATGACCAGGAGAGTGATCTCCGGGTAGATCGCCAGCCAGCTGATGTTGTCAATCATCTCGTGTCTCTCGTTTCAGTCTGGTCAGTTGAGCTTGCTCACAGCCACATGCTTGATGAGCTCTGCCACAGACACATCCATCACATCGGTGAAGGGCTTGGGATACAGACCCATGACCAGCACGGCCGCGGCCAGCAGGCCCAGCACCAGGAATTCGCGGCAGTTGATGTCCTTGAGTTCAGCCACATGGTCGTTGGCCACGGCACCCAGGTACACGCGCTTGTACATCCACAGGGTGTAGGCAGCGCCGAAGATCAGAGCGGTTGCAGCGCCCAGACCAATCCAGAAGTTGTATTGCACGGCACCCAGGATCACCATCCACTCGCCGACAAAACCGGCGGTTGCAGGCAGACCGCAGTTGGCCATGGCAAACAGCAGAGCAAAGGCAGCGAACTTGGGCATGGTGTTGACCACACCGCCGTAAGCGGCGATTTCGCGGGAGTGAACGCGGTCGTACAGCACGCCGATGCACAGGAACATGGCGCCGGACACGAAACCGTGGGCAATCATCTGCACCAGGCCACCGGAGATGCCCAGGTTGTTGAACATGAAAAAGCCCAGGGTCACAAAGCCCATGTGAGCCACGGACGAATAAGCTACCAGCTTCTTCATGTCCTTTTGCACCAGAGCCACCACACCCACATAGATCACGGCAATCAGCGACAGCGTGATCATCAGGCCCGACCACTCATGCGCCGCATCGGGAGCAATGGGCAGAGAGAAGCGCAGGAAACCATAGGCACCCAGCTTCAGCATGATGGCGGCCAGCACGGCGGAACCGCCGGTAGGGGCTTCAACGTGAACGTCAGGCAGCCAGGTGTGGACCGGGAACATGGGCACCTTCACCGCAAAAGCGGCGAAGAAGGCGAAGAAGATCAGCGTCTGTGCGGTACCGGACAGGGGCAGCTTGTGCCAGTCCAGGATCTCGAAGCTGCCGCCCGACTGGGTGTACAGATAGATCAGTGCGACCAGTGTGAGCAGCGAGCCCATCAAGGTGTACAGGAAGAACTTGAAGGCTGCGTAGATACGGTTCGGGCCGCCCCAGATACCGATGATGAGATACATCGGGATCAGAGTCGCTTCGAAGAACACATAGAACAGCATGCCATCCAGAGACGCGAACACACCGATCATCAGACCCGACAGGATCAGGAACGCGCCCATGTACTGGTTCACGCGCTCGGTGATGTTGGTCCAGGAGGCGATCACCACGATGACGGTGATGAAGGCCGTCAGCGGCACAAACCACATGGAGATGCCATCCACGCCCAGGTGGTAGTGGATGTTGAAGCGCTCAATCCAGAGCGCGTTCTCCACAAACTGCATATTGGCAGTCGTGGTGTCGAAGCCGGTGACCAGAGGAATGGTCACCGCAAAACCGATCAGCGCACCGATCAGTGCCAGCCAGCGCACCGCGTTGGCCTGCCCTTCTTTGCTGAAGGCCAGCAGGAGGGCGCCAAAAGCAATCGGCACCCAGATAGAAAGACTCAACAAACCCATTTTTGTTCTTCCCCTACTACTTGTTGAGCCACACGAAGTACGTCATGAGGGCAACGATACCCAGCAGCATGACCAACGCGTAGTGATAGAGATAGCCTGTTTGCAGGCCGCGCACCCACTGACCGAACTTGGCCATGAGCTTCCAGGAGCCATTGACGATGGCGCCATCGATGATGGCCTGATCGCCGGCCTTCCAGAAGAAGGTACCGAAGGCACGGGAGCCGCGGGCGAAGATGTTCTCGTACACCCAGTCCACGCCGTACTTGCCTTCCAGAACCTGGTACAGACCAATCTTCTTGGAGAAAGCCATGATGGCGGCAGGAATCTCGGGCTTGACCATGTAGAACACATAGGACACCACCACACCGGCCAGAGCCAGCCAGAACGGTGCAGCCGTGAAGCCGTGCAGTGCCATCGGCACCCAGCCGTGGATCTGCTCGGCCAGTTCGGCCATGGCGCCATGCTTGGAGCCATCGACGTGGATCACGCCCTTGAAGAAGTCGCCAAACAGCATGGGCATCAGCGCAATCGCACCGATCAACACCGAAGGAATGGCCAGCAGCACCAGAGGACCGGTCACCACCAGAGGCGACTCGTGGGGCTTGGCATCATGGCCATGGCCGTGGTCGTCATGACCGTGGTGGTCATCATGGTGGGCATCGGGGTTCTGGTCGTAGCGCTCCTTGCCGTGGAAGACGATGAAGTACAGACGGAAGGAGTAGAAAGCCGTGATGAACACACCGGCCAGAACTGCAAAATTGGCAAAGCCGGCAGCAGGCAGGTTGGAAGCGTGAACCGCCTCGATGATGGCATCCTTGGAGTAGAAGCCCGAGAAGAACGGCGTGCCGATCAGCGCGAGGTTACCCAGCAGGAAGGTGATCCAGGTGATGGGCATGTACTTGCGCACGCCGCCCATCCAGCGGATGTCCTGATTGTGGTGCATGCCCATGATGACGGAGCCGGCACCGAGGAACAGCAGAGCCTTGAAGAAGGCGTGGGTCATCAGGTGGAACACGGACACCGAGTAGGCCGACACACCCAGAGCGATGGTCATATAGCCCAGCTGGGACAGCGTGGAGTACGCAATCACGCGCTTGATGTCGTTCTGGATGATGCCCAGGATACCCATGAACAGCGCTGTGATGGAGCCGATCACCAGGATGAAGTTCAGCGCAGCGTCCGACAGCTCATACAGAGGAGACATGCGCGACACCATGAAGATGCCGGCCGTCACCATGGTCGCCGCGTGAATCAGCGCGGAGATAGGTGTGGGGCCTTCCATGGAGTCCGGCAGCCAGGCGTGCAGCGGGAACTGGGCCGACTTGCCCATCGCGCCGATGAACAGGCAGATGGCAGTCACGGTCACCAGCAGCCAGCCCGTACCGGGCAGCTGGGTGTTCTGGATCTCTGGCAGCTTGGCAAAGATTTCAGAGTAGTTCAGCGTGCCGGTGTAGGCCGCAATCAGGCCGATACCCAGAATGAAGCCGAAGTCACCCACGCGGTTGACCAGGAAGGCCTTCAGGTTCGCGAAGATGGCCGTAGGCTTCTTGTAGTAGAAGCCGATCAGCAGATAGGACACCAGACCCACGGCTTCCCAGCCGAAGAACAGCTGCAGCAGGTTGTTGCTCATCACGAGCATCAACATGGAGAAGGTGAACAGCGAGATATAGGAGAAGAAACGGTTGTAGCCGTCATCCTCTTCCATGTAGCCCATGGTGTAGATGTGAACCATCAGCGACACAAAGGTCACCACGCACATCATCATGGCCGTGATGGAGTCGATCAGGAAACCGACTTCCATCTTCAGGCCACCGACAACCATCCAGGTGTAGATGGTTTCGTTGAACTTTGCGCCGTCGAACACGACAGCCTTGAACGTGAGGGCCGACAGAACGAAGGCCAGGAGCACGCTCAGAATCGTCAGGGAACTGCTGCCGGTGCGACCAATCTTGTTGCCGCCAAAGGCCGTGCCCCAGATACCCGCGAGTGCGGAGCCGACCAGCGGTGCCAACGGCACCGCAAGCAGCATGGATGCAGAAAGGGTTTGACTCATTTCTTGAGAACCTTGCAAGTTACGGCGGACTCAACCCTTGAGGGCGTTGAGATCTTCCGCATCGATGCTTGTCTTGTTACGGAACAGCAGCACCAAGATCGCCAGACCGATGGCCGATTCAGCAGCAGCCACTGTCAGGATGAAAAACACGAACACCTGGCCGTGCATGTCGCCCAGATAGCTGGAAAACGCGACAAAGTTCATGTTCACGGCCAGCAGCATCAGCTCGATGGCCATGAGCAAGACGATCAGGTTCTTGCGGTTCAGAAAGATGCCAACCACGGAGAGTGCAAACAGCATGGCACCCAGCGTCAGGAAGTGGCCCAAAGTCAGCGTCATGCTTTTGTCTCCACAGCAGGCGCTGCAGCCGCGGCTTCAGCGTCAGGTTTTTGTGCAGGCTTGGTGCTGTCGACCTTGACCAGCTTGATGCGGTCAGAGGCGCGTACACGAATTTGATCTGCAGGGTTCATGGCCTTGCTGTCCTTGCGCTTGCGCAGCGTCAGGGCAATTGCGGCAATCATGGCCACCAGCAGGATCACGGCCGCAATTTCCACGGGATACAGGTATTCCGTGTACAGCAGCTTGCCCAGAGCCTGTGTGTTCGAGTAAGGAACGGTCTGGCCGGCGGCATTGACCATGGTCGCACCAACAGCCTTGGCGTCTTCGACATCACCGAAACCGCCCATCAGCACCATGCCCATTTCAAAGGCGATCAGCACACCGATCAGGGCGGCGAACGGGAAATGCTTCCAGAAACCGCGGCGCATGGAGTCGATACGGATATCGAGCATCATCACCACGAACAGGAACAGCACCATCACAGCGCCCAGATAGACCAGCACCAGAGCGATGCCGAGGAATTCAGCCTTGAGCAGCAGCCAGATGGCGGCAGCCTGCGAGAAGGCCAGAATCAGATTGAGCACGGCGTGCACAGGGTTGCGAGCCGTGACAACCCGGAAGGCTGCAAACAGCAGCACGACCGAGAACAGATAGAAAAAACCAGTTTTGGCGTCCATGGATCGAATCTTTTCAAGTGATCAAGGAGCCGCTTCAGCGGTACTTGGCATCTGCTGCCTTGTTGGCAGCGATCTCGGCTTCATAACGGTCACCCACTGCCAGGAGCATGTCCTTGGTGAAGTAGAGATCACCGCGCTTTTCGCCGTGGTATTCGAAGATGTGCGTCTCCACGATGGAGTCCACCGGGCAGCTTTCTTCGCAGAAGCCGCAGAAGATGCACTTGGTCAGATCGATGTCATAGCGCGTGGTACGGCGCGAGCCGTCGTCACGCACATCGGACTCGATGGTGATGGCCATGGCAGGGCACACGGCTTCGCAAAGCTTGCAGGCAATGCAGCGCTCTTCGCCGTTTTCGTAACGGCGCAGGGCGTGCAGACCACGGAAGCGTGGCGACTGAGGTGTTTTTTCCTCAGGGAACTGCACCGTGATCTTGCGACGGAAGGTGTAGCGGCCAGTCAGGGCCATGCCCTTGGCCAGTTCCCAGAGCATGAAGCTCTTGAGGAAATCCTTGAAGGAGAAAGGTGTTGCAGCTACTGCAGACATACGTACTCCGCTTATTTCCAGATGTTCCAGGGCGAGTACAGCCAAGCACCCACAACCACCAGCCACACCAGGGTGACGGGAATGAAGATCTTCCAACCCAGACGCATGATCTGGTCATAACGGAAGCGCGGGAAGGTAGCGCGAATCCAGATGAAGCACGACACCACCAGGAAGGTCTTGATCGCCAGCCAGATCCAACCGGGGATGAAACCCAGGAAGTCGAACGGAGGCAACCAGCCGCCCAGGAACATGATCACGGCCAGGATGGAAACCAGCCACATGCTCGCGTATTCGGCCAGGAAGAAGACCGCAAAGCCCATGCCCGAGTACTCGACCATGTGACCTGCCACGATTTCGGCTTCGCCTTCGACCACGTCAAACGGGTGACGGTTGGTTTCGGCAACGACCGAGATCAGGTAGACGATGAAGATGGGCAGCAGAGGCAGCCAGTTCCAGGACAGGATGCTCATGCCCATGGATGCGAACTGACCTTGACCCTGGCTCATCACGATGGCCGAGAGGTTCATGCTGCCCGTGACCATGATGACCACCAGGAAACAGAAGCCCAGCGCGATTTCGTAGCTCACCATCTGGGCCGAGGCACGCAGCGCGCCCAGGAAGGCGTACTTGGAGTTGGAAGCCCAGCCCGCAATGATCACGCCATAGACTTCGATGGAAGTGATGGCCATGAGCAGCAGCAGACCTGCATTCACGTTGGCCAGGGCCACATCGGGGGCAAAGGGAATCACCACCCAGGCCGCCAGGGCGGGCATGATGGCCATGACGGGGCCCACATAGAACAGGCCCTTGGCAGCTGCCGTGGGCTGAATCAGTTCCTTGGTCAGCAGCTTCAGGCCGTCAGCCAGAGGCTGCAGCAGACCCGAGGGACCCACGCGGTTGGGGCCCAGACGGATTTGCATGAAACCCAGCAGCTTGCGTTCCCACAATGTGAGGTAGGCCACGGCACCCATCAGGGGAGCCACGATGGCCACGATGCCGAGCAGAATCCAGATGACGGGCCAGGCCACATCGGTCCAGAAAGGAGCTGCGGACAGGCCCGCGCCCCAGGCTTTCAATGCGTCGATCATGCGGCGCCTCCCTCACGAACCTGACGAGCGTCAGCCGTCAATTGCAGCGACGTAGCGCGGCGCACGATGCTGTCGAGCTGGTAAATGCTGGCGACTGCAGGCGCAGTCACATTGCCGGCGGGCACTGCGCTCACGGCCTGGGCCGCGTTGCTCAGCACATTGGCTGGCACTTGGGCAGCGCCGCCGGTAGCCACAGCCAGCACGTCCTGCGACGTCTCATAGTCCACGCCCGGCACACCCATCAGGTTGGCCAGCACGCGCAGCACCTTCCATGCGGGACGCGTGTCGGCCAGAGGCTTGACCACGGCGTGGAAGCTCTGCAGACGGCCTTCGGCGTTGACAAAGCTGCCCGAGGTTTCCGTGAACGGAGCAATGGGCAGCAGCACATCGCTGAATTCCAGATTGGCCTTGAAGGGGCTCAGAGTCACCACCATCTCGGCCTTGTTCAGACCAGCAATGGCGGCCTTGCCGGCAGCGCTGTCGAACTCGGGCTCGTTGTTCAGCAAGATGGCAGCCTTCAGGCCACCGTCAATCATCTGAGCCGCATTCAGACCGTTGCCAGCAGGCATAGCCTTGACCCATTGCGCGCCCACCGTGTTGGCGGCTTCGGTCAGATAGCCCACGGCAGCACCGGTCTGTTCGGCAACCCAGCTGGCCAGAGCCAGCAGTGCAGAAGCCTGAGCATGGTGCGCTGCGGCATTGCCCAGCAGCACGGCCTTTTGCTCGCCGGCCAGCAATGCAGCGGCAATCGCCTTGGCTTCGTCATGGGCCTGACCGGCCACGGGTGCCGAGACACCCTTGGCTTCGGCCACGGCAGCGGCCACATCGGCCAGAGCCTGAGCCCAGTCGCCGGCAGCGACCACCGATGCGTTGACAGGCAAGGCCCAGTCATGGATGCGATCGTTGATGGCGAAGACCTTGCAGCCCTTCTTGGCAGCCTGGCGAATGCGCTGCGCGAACAGCGGATGGTCCTTGCGCAGGTTGGAGCCCACGATCAGAGCGGACTGCAGATTGCTCAATGCAGCGATGGGCAGACCCAGCCACTGCACGCCTTGCGTGGCAGCGAACTCGGCATTGCGCAGACGGTAGTCGATGTTCTCGCTACCGATGCCGCGCACCAGCTTGCCGGCCAGGAACAGCTCTTCCACTGTGCTGTGAGGGCTGACCAGAGCGCCGATGGCGCTGGCGCCATGGTTGCTCTTGATCTGCTGCAGGCCGTTGGCCACATATTCCAGAGCGGTCTGCCAGTCGACTTCCTTCCACTCGCCGCCCTGCTTGAGCATGGGCTTGGTGAGGCGTTCGTCGCTGTTCAGCGCTTCATAGGAGAAGCGGTCGCGGTCGGCAATCCAGCATTCGTTGACTTCTTCGTTCTCGAAGGGCACAACGCGCATGACCTTGTGGTTCTTGACCTGAACGATCAGGTTGGAGCCTGTGGAGTCGTGCGGAGCCACCGACTTGCGGCGCGACAGTTCCCAGGTACGGGCGCTGTAGCGGAAGGGCTTGCTGGTCAACGCGCCCACGGGGCAGATGTCGATCATATTGCCCGACAGCTCGGAGTCCACGCTATCGCCCACCACGGTGGTGATCTCGGAGTGCTCGCCGCGGTGAATCATGCCCAGTTCCATTACGCCGGCCACTTCCTGGCCAAAGCGCACGCAACGTGTGCAGTGAATGCAGCGGCTCATTTCCTCCATGGAAATCAGCGGCCCCACGTTCTTGTGGAACACCACGCGCTTTTCTTCTTCGTAACGCGAAGAGCTGCTGCCATAACCCACTGCCAGATCCTGGAGCTGGCATTCGCCGCCCTGGTCGCAGATGGGGCAGTCCAGCGGGTGATTGATGAGCAGGAACTCCATCACCGACTGTTGTGCCTTGATGGCCTTCTCGCTCTTGGTGCGCACGATCATGCCCTGCGTCACTGGCGTGGCGCAGGCGGGCATGGGCTTGGGAGCCTTTTCCACATCCACAAGGCACATGCGGCAGTTGGCCGCAATGGATAGCTTCTTGTGGTAGCAGAAGTGAGGAATGTAGGTGCCGGCCTTCTCGGCTGCATGCATGACCATGCTGCCTTCCGTCACCTCGACCTTTTTTCCGTCCAGTTCAATTTCAACCATATGCTTGTCTCGCGATCAGGCGCTCATGCTGCCTGTTTGGAAGCGTTCTGGATCTTCGCTTCGAACTCGTGGCGGAAGTGCTTGATCATGGCGCGAACCGGCATGGCTGCCGCGTCGCCGAGCGCACAGATCGTGCGGCCCATGATGTTCACGGATACCGAGTCCAACAGCTCGATATCTTCCGGACGGCCTTCGCCGTGCTGAATACGGTTCACCACGCGCCACAGCCAGCCCGTGCCTTCACGGCAGGGCGTGCACTGGCCGCAGGACTCGTGCGAATAGAAGTACGACAGACGCAGCAGGCACTCGACCATGTCGCGCGAATCATCCATCACGATCACGGCGCCCGAACCCAGCATGGAGCCGGCCTTGGAGATGGAGTCATAGTCCATCGTGCAGTCCATGATGATGTCGGCAGGCAGCACGGGCGACGAAGAGCCGCCGGGGATCACGGCCTTGAGCTTGCGTCCGGTGCGCACACCGCCGGCCAGCTCCAGCAGCTTGCTGAAAGGCGTGCCCATGGGAACTTCGTAGTTGCCGGGCAGGTTCACGTCGCCGCTGACCGAGAAGATCTTGGTGCCGCCGTTATTGGGCTTGCCACATTCCAGATAGGCCTGGCCACCGTTGCGGATGATCCAGGGAACGGCCGCAAAAGTCTCGGTGTTATTGATGGTCGTGGGCTTGCCGTAGAGACCGAAGCTGGCGGGGAATGGCGGCTTGAAGCGGGGCTGACCCTTCTTGCCTTCCAGCGATTCCAGCAGCGCGGTTTCTTCGCCGCAGATGTAGGCGCCAAAGCCATGGTGGGCATGCAGCTGGAAGCTGAAGCTGCTGCCCAGGATGTTGTCACCCAAGTAGCCGGCCGCACGGGCTTCTTCCAGGGCCGCCTCGAAGCGCTCATAGACTTCGAAGATCTCGCCGTGGATGTAGTTGTAGCCGATGCTGATGCCCATCGCGAAAGCGGCAATGATCATGCCTTCGATCACGATGTGCGGGTTGAACATCAGGATGTCGCGGTCCTTGCAGGTACCGGGTTCGCCTTCATCCGAGTTGCAGACCAGGTGCTTCTGACCGGGGAACTGGCGGGGCATGAAGCTCCACTTCAGACCCGTGGGGAAGCCCGCACCGCCACGGCCGCGCAGACCGGATTCCTTGAGCGTCGCGATGACCTGATCTTGTGTCAGGCCTTCGCCGCCATCCTTGCCCAGCAGCTTGCGCAAGGCCTGATAGCCGCCGCGTGCTTCATAGTCCTTGATGGACCAGTTGCTGCCGTTCAGATCCGCATAGATCTGGGGGTTGATGTGACGGTCGTGGAAGCAGGTTTCATTGCCGGTCGATGCGAACTTGGCCAGCACGGCATTGGCGGCAGGATTGTTCAGAATCGTGCTCATGCCTTGCCCTCCGCTGCGCGCAGGCCGTCAACCAGCTCGTCGAGCTTTTCATTGCTCATGAAGCTGCACATGCAACGGTCGTTGACCAGCATCACGGGCGAATCGGCGCAGGCGCCCAGGCACTCGGACTGCTGCAGCGTGAACAGGCCATCCTTGGTGGTCTCGCCCATCTTGATGCCCAGCTTGTGCTCCAGGTGGTGCAAGGCCTTGTAGCCGTCACGCAGCTGGCATGGCAGATTGGTGCAGACATTGAGCTTGTACTTGCCAACGGGTTGCTGGTTGTACATGTTGTAGAAAGTGGTGACTTCGTGCACCGCAATCTCGGCCATGCCCAGGACTTCGGCAATCACTGCCTCGCTTTCCTGGCTGACCCAGCCCTGCTCCTGCTGCACGATAGACAGGCAAGCCATGACGGCAGACTGTTTCTGGTCAGCCGGATACTTTGCCACCTCACGCGCAAAGCGTTCTCTGGTCGCTTCGGTAATCATCGGTCAACGTCTCCAAACACGATGTCCAGGGTACTGAGCACCATCACGGCGTCAGCCAGCATATGGCCACGGCTCAGTTCATCGAGAGCAGCCATGTGCGCAAATCCTGGTGGACGAATCTTCAGTCGATAGGGCTTGTTGGCACCATCGCTGATCAAATAAATGCCGAACTCACCCTTGGGATGCTCGACGGAAGCGTAAGCCTCGCCTTCGGGAACCTTGAAGCCTTCGGTAAAGAGCTTGAAGTGGTGAATCAGCTCTTCCATGTTGGACTTCATGGCTTCACGGCTTGCGGGCGCAACCTTGTGATTGTCCGTGATCACCGGGCCGGGATTGACACGCAGCCAGTCCACGCATTGCTTGATGATCTTGTTGGACTCGCGCATTTCGGCCATGCGAACCAGATAGCGGTCGTAGCAGTCGCCCGTGGCACCCACCGGAATATCGAAGTCCAGCTTGTCGTAGACCTCGTAGGGCTGGGTCTTGCGCATGTCCCAGGGCAGGCCCGAGGCACGCAGCATGGGACCGGTCAGACCCAGATTGATGGCGCGCTCAGCAGACACCACACCGATGCCGACGTTACGCTGCTTCCAGATGCGGTTGTCGGTGAGCAGGGTTTCGTACTCGTCCGCACACTTGGGGAAGCGCTGCGTGAAAGCATCGATGAAGTCCAGCAGCGAGCCCTTGCGGTCTTCGTTCATAGCCTCCATGGAGCGCACATTGCGCACCTTGCTGGCCTTGTACTGGGGCATGCTGTCCGGCAGGTCGCGATACACGCCACCGGGACGGAAGTAAGCCGCGTGCATGCGCGCACCCGACACTGCTTCGTACATGTCCATCAGCGCTTCGCGTTCGCGGAAGCTGTAGATCAGGATGGTCGAGCTGCCGGCATCGTTGCCCGAGGAACCCAGCCACATCAGGTGATTCATGATGCGGGTGATTTCCGAGAACATCACACGGATGTACTGGGCACGGATAGGCACTTCGATGCCCATCAGTTTTTCAATGGCCAGGCAGTAAGCGTGCTCGTTGCTCATCATCGAGCAGTAATCCAGGCGGTCCATATAGGGCAGCGACTGGATATAGGTCTTGCTTTCGGCCAGCTTTTCGGTCGCGCGGTGCAGCAGACCGATGTGCGGGTCGGCGCGCTGCACCACCTCGCCATCGAGCTCCAACACCAGACGCAGCACACCGTGCGCTGCCGGGTGCTGCGGACCAAAGTTCAGGGAATAGTTCTTGATTTCAGCCATGGTCTTCCGTCAAAAGGCGACGTGCGCCTTTAGTGCAGGCCTCCGCCGTAGTTTTCTTCACGAATGATGCGCGGCGTGATTTCGCGAGGCTCGATCGTGACGGGCTGGTACACCACACGTTGCTGTTCGGCGTCGTAGCGCATTTCCACGTGACCGGACAGGGGGAAATCCTTGCGGAATGGATGGCCGATGAAGCCATAGTCTGTCAGGATACGACGCAGGTCTTCGTGACCTTCGAACACGATGCCGAACAGATCGAAGGCTTCGCGCTCGAACCAGTTGGCCGAGTTCCAGATGGGGTTGATCGAGGCCACCACGGGGAAGTCGTCGTCGGCGCAGTACACACGCACACGCAGGCGCTGGTTCAGCGTCAGGGACATCAGGTGGGATACAACGGCAAAACGCGGACCGTCCTTGCCGACTTCCGCATAAGTGGAATAGTCCACGCCGCACAGATCCAGCAGCATCTCGAACTGGCAGTCCGGGGCATTGCGCAGAATCTGCATCACGTCCAGATACTTGTCAGCGGATACTTCCACCGTCACTTCGCCATAGGCCAGAGTGACGGAGCGCACCCTGTCACCCAAGGCAGCAGTAACCACATCCCGAAGCTTCTCGGGGTGAATTGCAATTGCAGTCATCTCAGCCCTTTAAACGCGAGCGATGGTGTGGGTACGACGAATCTTCTGCTGCAGCTGGATGATGCCGTAGATCAGCGCTTCCGCTGTCGGGGGGCAACCAGGCACATAGACGTCGACGGGAACAATGCGGTCGCAACCACGCACCACCGAGTAGCTGTAGTGGTAGTAACCGCCACCATTGGCGCAGGAGCCCATGGAAATTACCCAACGCGGCTCGGACATCTGGTCATAGACCTTGCGCATCGCGGGAGCCATCTTGTTGCACAGCGTACCGGCAACAATCATCAGGTCAGAGTGGCGGGGGCTGGCACGGAACACTTCGGAGCCGAAGCGACCGATGTCATAGCGGGCAGCTGCTGCGTGCATCATCTCCACCGCACAGCAGGCCAGGCCAAATGTCATGGGCCAGATCGACCCTGTCTTGGCCCAGTTCACCACCGTGTCATAACTGGTGGTGACGAAGCCTTCCTTCATCACGCCTTCGATCATCGTGTTTCCTCAGAAAAGCTGCTTATTCCCAATCCAGGGCGCCTTTTTTCCACTCGTAGGCAAAGCCCACGACCAGAATGGCCAGGAAAATCAGGACAGCAACAAAACCCACGCCGCCGACATCTTTGAGTGCGACAGCCCAGGGCAGCAGAAATGCGATTTCCAAGTCGAACAGAATGAACAGGATGGCGACCAGGTAGTAGCGCACATCAAACTTCATTCGAGCGTCTTCAAACGCCTCGAAACCGCATTCGTAGGGGGAGTTCTTGGCAGCATCAGGGCGGTTGGGACCCAGCACGTAGCCGAGCACCAGGGGTACAACACCCACAGCCATGCCAATAAGAATGAACAGAAGAACGGGAAGGTACTGATCGATGTTCATCGAGTGGGCCTTGTTATGAAAACATGCCTCACCGATCACTGCCTGATCAGCAGGGCAGGTTTTTAGTTATGTGTTGGTGCCGTCGGCGAGACTCGAACTCGCACAGCTTTCGCCACTACCCCCTCAAGATAGCGTGTCTACCAATTCCACCACGACGGCTTCGTCTCAAAGTCCGGCAATCCCTGGAACCTTCGTTGCAAAGATTCTGATCCCCAGACAATCCCTAGATTCTAGCCTGAAAAACCCCACTCTTTGGGGTTCTTCAGGATTTTCTCCAAATTATTTCGTTGGGATCTGGGCTGCGCCCTCAGCACCAGCCGCTGGAGCAGCAGGAGGCACGGCTGCATCGCCGGCAGTTGCGGGCGACACATTGGCAGCAGGCGCAGGAGCCGAAACAGGAGCAGCGCCTTCCAGCACACTGCCCGAGCTCACTGGGCGAGCGTTGCCCAGATAAGCCAGAGCCAATGTAGCCACGAAGAACACGGTGGCCAGAGCCGCCGTGGAGCGCGACAAGAAGTTGGCGCTGCCCGAGGCGCCAAACAGGCTGCCCGACGAACCGCTGCCAAAGGAAGCCCCCATATCGGCACCCTTGCCGTGCTGCATGAGAATGAGGCCAATCATGCCCAGAGCGGCCAGCATCTGGACCGCGAGAATGACGCTGGAAAAGACGTTCATATCAAAACCTAAAAGTCTGAATCATTGCGCACCACACCGGAGTGCGGCGCAGACGAATTATTGCGCTGCCGCAATAATGGTGAGGAAATCCGGGGCCTTGAGAGCAGCGCCACCGATCAGGCCACCGTCAATATCGGCCTGAGCCAGCAGCTGCGCCGCATTGCCCGCATTCATGCTGCCGCCATAAAGCAGAGGCACGCGATCAGCCTTGTCGCTGGCCGCCGCCAGCTGCGCCCGCAGCACGGCATGCACCTGCTGAGCCTGCTCGGGAGTGGCAGTCTTGCCGGTGCCTATGGCCCAGACAGGCTCATAGGCCACAACCAGCTCGCTCACGCAGTGGCCGACCTGATGAATCACGGCTGCCAGCTGACGCTTGACCACGGCCTCGGTCTGACCCGCCTCACGCTCCGCCAGGGTCTCGCCCACGCAGACGATGGGCGTAATGCCCTTGGCCAGCGCGGCCTGGGCCTTGGCGGCAACCACTGCATCAGTCTCGCCATGATATTGACGACGCTCGGAGTGACCGACCAGCGCATAGCGCACGCCGAACTCCTTGAGCATGGCGGCCGAAGCCTCGCCCGTGAATGCGCCCTGCTCGTGCTGGGACACATCCTGCGCGCCCACGCCAATGGAAGTACCCGCAAGTTCTGCCTGGACTTGAGCCAGATAGGGCGCAGGAGCAGCCACGGCCACGCCCGCCTTGTTGTCAGCAGGCAAGCCCTGCTTGATGGCCTGCAGCAAAGCAGCATTGGCAGCCAGGCTGCCATTCATCTTCCAGTTGCCAACAATGAGTTTTTGCTTCATGTTTCCCAAGTCAAAACGATTTTTCCGGTGTGCTGGCTGGATTCCATCAGCGCATGAGCCTGCGCCGCATCAGCAGCATCGAATTCACGATAGATGGCTGGGCGCACCTTGCCGGACTCCAGCAGGGGCCAGACATTGCGCTTGAGCGCCTCGGCGATCGCCGCCTTGAAGGCAACGGAGCGCGGGCGCAACGTGGAGCCGGTCACGGTCAACCGCTGGCGCAGCACCAGGCCGGCATCGAACTCGGCCTTGACGCCACCCTGCACCGCGATAATGACCAGGCGACCATCAGGAGCCAGGCATTGGACTTCGCGCGCCACATAGCTGCCGGCGACCATGTCGAGAATGACGTTGACGCCCTCGCCCGCCGTGATGCGCTGCACTTCTGCCGCAAAGTCCTGGGTCTTGTAGTTGATGGCGTGGTCGGCACCGAGCTTGAGACAGTCATCGCACTTGGCATCACTGCCCGCCGTGACAATGACCGTCGCGCCCCAGGCCTTGGCCAGCTGAATCGCCGTCACGCCAATGCCGCTGCTGCCGCCCTGCACCAGCAAGGTTTCACCGGGCTGCAGAGCCCCCCGGTCAAACACATTGCTCCAGACCGTGAAAAAGGTCTCGGGCAAGGCCGCCGCCTGCACGTCGCTGAAGCCCTTCGGCACCGGCAGGCACTGGTCCACGGGCGCAGCGCAGAAACTCGCATAGCCGCCACCGGCCACCAGCGCGCAGACGCGGTCGCCAAGCTTGAAGCCCGCCTTGGCCATGGCCGCCTCGTCACCCGCCACGATCACACCCGCCACCTCCAGCCCCGGAAGATCGGAGGCTCCGGCAGGCGGCGCGTAATGACCTTTGCGCTGCAGCACATCGGGGCGGTTGATGCCGCTCGCAGCAACGCGAATCAGCACCTCCCCCTCAGCCGCCACCGGCATGGGACGTACACCCATGCGCAGCACGTCTGGCGCACCATAGCTGGTGATCTCCACCGCTCGCATTGTGTTGGCTTCCATAGTCAGGCTTTGCTTTATCAAAGGAATCAGGCTCAAACGCTTATGCAGAAAGTGCCGGCAGCTACAAAATCAGGATCAACCAGCAAACGACAAAACAGGAGACCGCCTCGCGGCGGACTCCTGCTCAGCCATTACTGCTGCTGTTGCTGCTGCTCGTCAGCGGCTGCGCGGTTTTCACGTGGCTCGCGATTCTCGCGGGGTTCGCGATTCTGGCGAGGAGCACGTTCGCGATACTCGCGATCGCCACGGGGTTCACGCGGCTCGCGCTCGGGCATGCCGGCAGGACGCTCGGTCAGCGCCTTCATGGACAGCTTGACACGACCCTTGTCGTCGGTTTCCAGAACCTTGACCTTGACCACTTGACCTTCTTGCAGGTAGTCGGTGACCTTTTCCACGCGTTCGTGAGCGATCTGGCTGATGTGCAGCAGACCGTCCTTGCCGGGCAGCAGGTTGACCAGGGCACCGAATTCCAGGATCTTGACGATGGGACCTTCGTAGATCTTGCCGATCTCGACTTCGGCCGTGATCTGCTCGATGCGCAGCTTGGCGGCTTCGGCCTTGGCGCCGTCGGTGGCGGCAATGGTGATGGTGCCGTCTTCCTCGATGTTGATCTGGGTGCCGGTCTCTTCGGTCAGCGCACGGATGGTGGCGCCGCCCTTGCCGATCACGTCACGGATCTTCTCGGGGTTGATCTTCATGGTGTAGAGCTTGGGCGCGAAGCTGGAGACTTCGGTCTTGGCTTCGCCCATGGCTTCCTGCATCTTGCCCAGGATATGCATGCGCGCTTCCTTGGCCTGAGCCAGGGCGACCTGCATGATTTCCTTGGTGATGCCCTGGATCTTGATGTCCATCTGCAGGGCTGTGATGCCGTTGGTGGTACCTGCCACCTTGAAGTCCATGTCACCCAGGTGATCTTCGTCACCCAGGATGTCGGTCAGCACGGCAAACTTGTTGTCTTCCTTGATCAGACCCATGGCGATACCGGCCACATGCGCCTTCATGGGCACGCCGGCGTCCATCATGGACAGGCAGCCGCCGCAGACCGAAGCCATGGACGAGGAACCGTTGGACTCGGTGATTTCCGACACCACGCGGATGGTGTAGGGGAACTCTTCCTTGGTCGGCAGGCAAGCCGCCAGAGCGCGCTTGGCCAGACGGCCGTGGCCGATTTCACGGCGCTTGGTCGAGCCCATGCGGCCCACTTCACCGGTGGCAAAGGGAGGCATGTTGTAGTGGAACAGGAAGCGGTCTTCGAACTCGCCAGCCAGCGCATCGATCTTCTGAGCATCGCGCTCGGTACCCAGCGTGGAGATCACCAGGGCCTGAGTCTCACCACGCGTGAACAGCGCGGAGCCGTGAGTGCGGGGCAGCACGGAGGAACGGATCTCGATGGGGCGCACGGTACGGGTATCGCGGCCGTCGATACGGGGCTCGCCCGCCAGGATCTGCGAACGCACGATGCCGGCTTCGATGTCGAACAGCATGCCTTCGACCTTGACGCCGTCGAATGCCACGCCTTGCTCGGCCAAGGCGGCCTTGACATCAGCGTATGCAGTGCGGCAAGCCAGGGTACGCACCTGCTTGTTGCGCTCCTGGTAAGCGGCGCGCAGCTTGGCTTCGCCCAGCTCGGCCACCTTGGCGATCAGCGCTTCGTCCTTGGCGGGAGCAGTCCAGTCCCATGCGGGCTTGCCGCCTTCACGCACCAGGTCATGGATGGCGTCGATGGCGATCTTGCCCTGTTCGTGACCGAACACCACGGCGCCCAGCATCACTTCTTCAGGCAGTTGCAGGGCTTCGGATTCCACCATCAGCACGGCGGATTCGGTGCCGGCAACGACCAGATCCATCTGAGAATCCTTGCGCTGGGTCTGACCGGGATTCAGCACATATTCGCCGTTGATGTAGCCCACGCGAGCAGCACCGATGGGGCCGCTGAATGGAATGCCGGACACAGCCAGGGCCGCCGAAGTGGCGATCATGGCAGCGATGTCGGCGTCGACTTCGGGATTCAGCGAAATGGTGTGGATGACCACATGCACGTCGTTGTAGAAGCCTTCGGGGAACAGGGGACGGATGGGACGGTCGATCAGACGCGAGGTCAGAGTCTCCAGCTCGGAAGGCTTGGCTTCGCGCTTGAAGAAGCTGCCGGGGATCTTGCCGGCGGCATAAGTCTTCTCGATGTAATCGACGGTCAGGGGGAAGAAGTCCTGGCCGGCCTTGGCGATCTTGGAACCCACGACAGTGGCCAGCACCACGGTGTCGTCGATGTTGACCAGCACGGCGCCGGAGGCCTGACGCGCGATTTCGCCGGTTTCCATGGTGACCGTATGCTGGCCCCACTGGAAGGTCTTGGTAACTTTGTTGAACATGGTCATATTGACTCCTTCATGAATAGCTGGATGCGCTTATCCAGTCTTGATTTGGAGTGCAAACAGAACACGATGCCATTCCAGTGCTGCGCTACGCGCTACAAATAGTGCAGCATTGGAATGACACAGCTTCGCTCTGTTTTGCGAACTCCGAAGTAAAAAACGCCTGAGCTAGGCAATCTAACTCAGGCGTTTCGATCTTTCACCGTGCTTACTTGCGCAGGCCCAGCTTGGCGATCAGTGCTGTGTAGCGGTCAGCGTCCTTGGACTTCAGGTAGTCCAGCAGCTTGCGGCGACGGCTCACCATGCGCAGCAGACCGCGACGACCGTGGTGGTCCTTGGCGTTAGCCTTGAAGTGGGGAGTCAGTTCGTTGATGCGAGCTGTCAGCAGAGCCACTTGCACTTCGGGGCTACCAGTGTCGTTTTCGGAACGGGCATTGGCCTTGACAACTTCAGCCTTCTTATCGGCAGCGATCATTTTGTTTTCCTTAGGATTTGGCACTCGACGAGGAGCACCTTGGTTACTTGCGCCAAGGCTGGAAAGGCCTCAGCGTGCGTCTTGCACCATGCAAAACTTGGCGATTATATCAAGAGGCGATTTATTCCCTATGCAATAGCACGACTAGGCGCCAGACCAAGGCAGGCAAACCCGCTTGCCCGCTCCTAAGCAAGACTCGGACAATCCGCCCATCACCTCCAGCCGGGGATCTGCAATGACCAGCTTTTCTAGACGCTATTCGTTTGCCAGCCTCTGCACTGCGGTCCTTATGG
The DNA here is from genome assembly GCF_039581415.1 of Comamonas sp. F1-6. NCBI lineage: Bacteria > Pseudomonadati > Pseudomonadota > Betaproteobacteria > Burkholderiales > Comamonadaceae > Comamonas > Comamonas sp. F1-6. The sequence goes on along the minus strand of NZ_JBCPWN010000001.1, from coordinate 322,108 downwards.
TATTCGCCCTCGCAGATCAGCCAGCACTCGCAGCCAACGCAGGCCAACGGAGCCACAAAGCAGCCAAGAAGCAAAGCGGCAAGGTCAAGATCCAGAACCACCCGGAGCAGTTCGGAAGAGACGACTGCCGAACGCGATAGACGGCTCTATCGGGAATGCCAGGGAAGACCCAACTCCGGGGCATGCGCGGGGTATGCCTACCCGGCTTCCGGCCGCCGCCGCTGAAAGCGACCACCGATCTCCCCATCAAGACCACTCATCCAGTCACAAAGCATTCGGCATGCAACGAAACGTAATATGCCAGCATGCCCAATTTGCCCCTCATTCGTCGCCATTTTTCCAGAGGCTTCACAGCCATTGAACTCATGGTCACGGTTGCCATTCTGGCCGTTTTGGCCGGCCTTGCCGCGCCCAGCTTCAATCCAATCATTGAACGCTGGCGAGTGCGCCAGGTTTCGGAAGAGTTGCAGTCCACGTTTTACTTTGCGCGCTCCGAAGCCATCAAGCGCGGCGGCAATGTGACTATTTTGCGCAGCGATGATGGCGGAGGCTGCACAGCAGTGGGCACAGACACCAGCCTCTGGAGCTGCGGCTGGATTGTGTTTGCCGACTTGGACAACGACGGCGAGCAGGACAGCGGCGAAGACACATTGCAGACTGCCCCCGCCCCCAACAAGGTAAGCGTGCAGTTCACCAATACCAGCGATGCCAAGCTGACCGACCCGATCAAGGTTGACCGCTGGGGAAGGTTCTCAAGCACGAATGCCGCCATCGATTTTGCATTTCGATTGACCCCAAAAAGTGGCAGCGCCGCCAGCGCATCCTCAATCTGTGTCAGCAGCAGCGGACGCATCAAGCGACTCGACTCTGCAACCGGCTCATGCAGTTAACCAAACGAACAGGATCATTGGGCAGCGGCACAGGCCCGCCCTCAACGAGGAATATGTATGTACCCCGGCTTAAACAACGCTCCGCACCTCGCAGCCCCCGGTTTCAGCAGTTACGGATTCACTTCCATTGAGCTGATAGTGACCGTTGCCATAGCCGCAGTCCTCAGCGCCATTGCAGTGCCCAGCTTCAATTTTATTTTTGAGCGCTGGCGCGTCATGGAGGCCGTGGAGATCATGAAATCCAGTCTGATGTTCGCCCGCTCAGAAGCTATCAAGCGCGGTGGCAACGTATATCTGGAAAAGCTTCCCCGAACCACTGTTGGCTGCGTCACCGACGGGACCAACCAGGACTGGGATTGCGGCTGGGTCGTCTTCGTGGACAGCAATGGCAACAGGCGCTGGAACAGCGGAGAGGAAATCCAGCGCTATGAACCACCAACCAAAGTAACCGTCACCAGAACCAAATCAGGCGCCACCATCCGTGTCGACCGCTGGGGAATGATGGATGGCGCCAATTTGATCGGCTTCACGATAGCACCTCAGCCTGCCGGAATAGCCTCTGCCGCCACCAAGGGCATTTGCATGTCTTCGGGCGGACGAATTCGAGTCATTGAACAAAAAGACGTGCCATGCACCAACTGAATCACACTCGCCAACCCGGTAAACAGCGAGGCATCACTTTGCTGGAATCGTTGATTGCCATTGTCGTTGCCGCACTGGGCATCCTCGGCATCCTCGGCGTACAAATGCGCACGCTGACCGACACCCAGACCAGCATGCGCCGCGCTCAAGCCATCCGTTTGATTGAAGACCTCAGCGAGCGCATGAAGGTAAATCCCAATGCACTGAGCGGCATCAACACCTACGTCACGGGCTGGACCGCAACACCGCCAACCACTGCGGCGACCAAAAAATGCGTTGGCAGCACTACCTGCACCCAGGCCGAATTGGCCGAGTACGACCTCAAGGAATGGAAACGCCTGGTGGAGCGCTCTCTCCCGCTTGGCAATGCCGCCACCTTCCTGGCCCTTGCCGACGGCGATTCCAGCAGCATCACCAACCGCCGGCAGCTGGGCGTGCTCATACGCTGGCGGGAAAACGAGCGCGAAGACTTTGCAAGCGATGCCACCGGCACTGCTGCCAAAAAAGCCTACGAGGACGCCATCAACACCGGAGCCAGCATCAAGAGCGACGGCAGCATCAGCACCAAAGATCCCACCTCCTGCCCCGCCAACTTCACTTGCCATCTTCAATACATACCAGTCAGTGCACGCTGCGCACCTGACTTTCGTGCAGGCAATAGTGCACCTTTGTTTTTCTGCCCCGGAACCTGACGCATCCCTATGAAAGCCTCCAGCATCGCGAGAAGCCAGCCTCAGCGCGGCGTGACTCTGATTGAACTACTTGTCGGCATCGTCATCGGACTTCTGACGGTAGCCGTTGCCATGGGTGCGCTGATGGTCTCAAGAGGCGTTACCGGCACGGTCAGCGATAGCAGCATGCTGCAGCAACAAGCCGCATACGCTTTTCGCGTCATCGGGCAACAGATCCGCCAGGCTGGCTCCTTGAGACTGAATCTGGCCTCACAGAAGTCAGAAGGAGCCGATATCGATATGTCGGATCCGGTAGCCTTTGAGACCAAAGCCACAGATTTCGATCCCGCGGTCAATACCATCAGCGGTATGGACAGCCCCGGCACCAATGAATACAAGCTCACCTTGGGTTATCGCAACTATAAAGAGCCGGTATATACATCTACAAATGCTGCATCCATGCTGCGCGATTGTCTCGGTCAATCACCCAATGACAATTTGATTCAAAGCCGGTTCTCGCTCAATTCTACAAATAATGAATTGCGCTGCGTGGGCGCATCAGGAAACCCGCAGCCCATTATTCAGAATGTCGCTAATTTTCAAGTGCGATATTTGCTGCAGACATCGGCATCCAGTGGTTCCCCGCAGATCAGCTATGTCGATGCAGCTACTGTGGCAAGCGCCTGGCCGCAGGTTGTCGGCGTGGAAATATGTCTGGTGCTTTATGGCAATGAAGCCATTGATATGCCGGACAACACCACCTACCTGGACTGCGACAACACTACATCCGTCACCATGAATACATTGGCTGCCCCACGTACGCGGCGAGCGCACATGGTTTTCCGCAACATCTACCAGCTGCGCAGCCAGGGACTGACTACGGTCAGCTGAATACCATGAATACATTCAAATTTTCCCGACAAAGAGAACAGCGAGGTATATCACTATTCGTTGTGATCATCTTTGTCATGCTCTCCATGCTGCTCGCCCTGTGGGCATCCCGCACATCGCTTTTCAATGAGTTGATCGTCGGTAATGATGCTGATTACCAGCGAGCCTTCGAGGCAGCCCAGGCCATCTTGCAAGATGCCGAGCTCGATATTCGCGGAGAAAACTCTGATGGCAGCTTTTGCACACCCAATGACAGTGACGGAAACATATGCCGACGCACGACTGCAGAGAAAATCCCGCTAGAAGCACAAGAGGTGGGAACCCTTCTGGCGGACCTGGCAGATCCCACCAAGATTGCCAGCACAGCGCCGAAATGCAAAAACGGCATTTGCATCAAGCGCGCTGATCGCCCTGACATCAAAGACAAACAGGACTTCTGGAACAACACAGATTCGACCAAGGGCATTACGCTGACACAAATGACCGGTGTTCATACAGGCACCACTACGCCCGTCGGCGCGCGCTATGGTCAATTCACAGGCGCAGCAATCGGAGATGATGATAGTCCGGCAAGTGCCATATTGCGAGACCGAAGTGCCGCCAACCAAGGGGCCTGGTACTGGATCGAGATTCTCCCCTATGACGATAGCAGCAAAAATTCCGGTGTTCTTGTCAACAGCACTGGAACAGGTGCAATAAACCCACAAAGCATTTTGGCACTCAACCTGACACCTAATATCGTCTATCGAATTACAGCTCTGGCGTATGGCCGCAAGCCCAACACAATGGTTGTGCTACAGCAGACGTATGCAAGACAAAAACTCAAAGACTAGATACCCATATTCTCTAATTATCAGATCAGGTGATCGCCATGCAAAAAAAAATGCCCGCTCACTTCAAAAGAAAGTCACTTGCCATAGCAGCAGGTGCAGTTCTAATACCCTCGATCGCAACATCCATCGAGTTGCTTCAGGCCCCTCCGGGCACAGTGCAGCCCTATGTCACACCTAATGTGATTATCTCCGTCGACGATTCTGGAAGCATGGACTTTTGCTCAAATGCCGAAAGCAGCTCCCAATGCATTTACGAGAATCGTCAATGGAAAGGCGCAACTAATGAAAAAAAACCCAATGCCGATGGAACTTGGCCAGTAACAAGCCGTCGAATTAATGTTTTAAAGTATGCTTTAATTGGTGCACAAAAAACTGATGGCACCTGGGAAGGAGGCGTCTTTCGGGATAAAAACTTACTCCCCGATAGAAAAATTCGTCTTTCTTGGCAAGCAATGTGGAACAACGGCAAGGCACCCGATGCAAAGAATGTCGACTCCGATAAAATGAATCAAAACTCCATGCGCTTCTTAGGAGAAACTCATAGAAATAACTTCATTAGCTTCATTAATGGATTAGATGCAAATAGTGGAACACCTTCCCACTTAATGTTCAAACAAGCCGACGCCTACATGCGTCGCGACTTATCAATAAATAGTCCCTGGGCATCAGACCCAGGGAGTCAAGCTACACCTTACCTCGGTTGTCGTCGAAACTACCATATCATGATGACGGATGGCCGCTGGAACAATACATCATATGACATCGGCAACACAAATCGTCGAGATAATGCAACCAACATAACCCTACCAGATGAAACCATTTATGGTGGAACACAAGCCCAACAAAAACAGACATCTTTATATAGAGACTCCCACACAGAAACCCTAGCTGATTGGGCTTTCTACAGCTGGGGAACGCCATTACAAACAGCAAAAGACGAGACAAATGGAGTTAAAGGATTAAAAGGATCCATACAACCCTCTCCAGAATATGACAATGCCCCTCAACAAGAAAATTTCGGAAAAGACTCAAAAGGCAACGATGCAATTTTAGAGAGATACTGGAACCCAAAGTTCAACCCTGCCAACTGGCCCCATATGGTCACCTACACCATTGGATTCAGCAATATGGCTGTAACTTGGCCTGGCGCATCTGACATTATTGCACCGACTAATAAAGTTCCATTTGGATACAACGGAAGCTTTCTTGATTTCGTTACAGGAAACAAATCCTGGCCTGCGATGGACAATGAAAACAAGAGATCTCTTGATCTTTGGCATGCTGCCTTAAATGGTCGTGGGCGCTTTTATGCTGTTGAGAAAGGTGAAGATCTAGAAAAAGCATTCCGTGAAATTTTTGGGCAAATCAACACCCAAACTGATCCAGATATGACATCCACTGCTACAAGTGGATCCAATAATACGCGCTATGACGTTGGAAAGTTCACAGGAAATTATGAACCCAAAAATGGCTGGAAAGGCTTCATCAAGGCTGAAACTGTCAGAACAGATGGATCGATAATATCCACTCCTGGATGGGGTGGTCAGAATACGGCAGAAAAGCTTGACGCCTTAAATGCAACAGGTGCCACAAAAAATACAACCAGCAGAACCATCCTCAGCTGGAGTGACAAATGGGGGAGCGAGGACAAGTATCAGGGTGGCGTTCCATTCCTGTGGGCAAATGATGAATCCACACTAAGCACAGCCCAAAAGCTATGGTTACAGAAGAAGCCTGATGGATCTGGAACCGACGAAGGTGCAGCAGCTGGGCAAAACCGCCTGAACTTTATACGAGGCATACGAACCCTTGAAGGCTCTGAAAGCACCGGCTACACAGCAGCCAAGCCGTTTCGTGAGCGCAAGAGTATCCAAGGAGACATCATCAACTCCATTATCTGGTTTACTGGAGCTCCTTCGAGCAACTACGCTTTAAAGGGCTATGCAGACTTCACCCGATCCAAGGGTACAAGAACGCCGATGATTTATGCAGGTGGCAATGACGGAATGCTGCATGGATTCTCTGCTGCTGATGGCACAGAGAAAATTGCATACATTCCGCAGGGAATCATCCCTAGCTTAGGTCGCCTTACAGACCCCACATACAACCAAAAGCATCGCAATTTTGTTGACGGCTCCCCAATGACAGGGGATATCTATATCGGCTCAAACATCGACACAGACACCAACCCTGGCAACAACTGGAAAACAATTCTGGTTGGTTCACTGGGCGCTGGCGGAAAAGGTTATTTTGTTTTGGATGTCACCAACCCAGATAGCTTTTCCACGACAGCGGCTTCGAGCCTCGTCAAATTAGACCGAACTCGCAGTACTGATGCTGCGATGAATGCCGCAGCAGCACCCAACTGCGCATTGACTGGCATGAGTACTCCCGAAAAGACGGCCTGTGCCAAAGCCGTATCGGAGGATCGTGACATTGGTAACATCACAGCAACACCCGTCGCTGATGAGAACAACCCTATGCGCACCACACAGATCACGCGCATGAATAACAACCGCTGGGCAGTTGTTATGGGTAACGGCTACAACAGCAGCAACCAACGCCCCGTATTGCTGATTCAGTATCTGGACAACGATATGGAACTCAAGCGTATCCCTGTCGTAGGCGCCGTTGATGCGAGTACTGCAGACATTGGTACAGGTAGTGGCATTGCCAACGACAATGGCCTGGCTGCCCCCCGCTTGGTTGACCTCAATGGTGATGGATTGCCTGATATTGCATACGCTGGTGATAACTTGGGCAATATGTGGAAGTTTGATCTCACCAGTGCTGATGCAAGCAACTGGGGAGTCGCTTTCAGCGGAAGGCCATTATTCACTGCGCAAGGCCCCGCATCCTTGAACAGCACCAGAACTCTTGTCCAGTCCATTACGGCCCCACCAACTGTGCGTGCCAACGACCGGAAAATGACCATTGGAACAGGCAACGACAAGAAAACCATTGCTGTAGGCGGCATGATGGTTGCTTTTGGCACAGGCCGCAACGCTACCAAAGCTGACGAAAACAACCGGAATGTGCAAACCATTTACTCCGTCCTGGACAACACACGCTACAACTTGATTACCACAAACCTTGGCCCACGCGTACAAGTCAATAGTGGCAATACATCCTGCACAACCCCCAACGGAACCTGCATTCCAGTCCCCACGGCCTTGGGCACCGGCGTAACCGCAGCCAAGCTTGCTCAGCAAAGCATTACGGAACTGAGCAACGGTGACTTTGGCGCTGTTGGAGCAAGTAATGACGACAACAAGCTCACCACCAGCACCTGGGCCAACTACAACGGCTGGTATCTGGACTTGCCGGCCGTAGGAGAGCGTCAGCTCAAACCCATGGAGTTCTATGACGGCAGCAATATCCTGGCCATTTACTCTCAGGTTCCGGCCAAGGGCACCGATGTAGACCCCAATGTGGAAAGCTGTGAATCCACGACGGTCGATGGAGAGCGCCAGTACCGCACCTTTATCAACATCATGGATGGGCTTCGTCCGTCGGTTCAGATCGTTGATAAAAACAACGACGGTCTCTACAACTCGCTGGATCTGAATGTGTCTCGCGTCAAGGTAAGCAAAGGCTCCCACACGCTAATAGCCCAGAAAAACAAGATCGCAGATATCGACACCAAGAATGATAAAGAGATGCTGGCACGCATGCCCGAGCAGTCGCTGCGCCCCAGCTGGCGTCAGCTGCGTTGAGCGCTGCCTGCTTCATGAGGAAAAATGAAAATGCAAAAAAAACAGCAAAAAGGCTTCACCTTGATCGAATTGATGATCGTCGTGGCCGTCGTCGGTATCCTGAGTGCCATCGCCTACCCCAGCTATACCGAGTATGTGCGCCGCGGCCATAGAGCAGATGCACGCGCCGGCCTGCTGCAAGCCCAGCTCTGGATGGAGCGTGCAGCCACGGCAACCGGGGTATATCCAACCAATGCAGACCTCACCAAGGTGCTACCCGCCAACCTGTCCTGGTCCACCGACGCCAGCAAGCGCTACCAGATCGAAATGAAAGCCAGCTCCACTGCCGCCTACACTTTGATCGCCAAACGCAAAAACCCGGGAGCACAGGCAACTGACAAGTGCGGAGACTTCACCCTCAGCAACACAGGGGTCAAGAGTGCTGACAATCTGGCAAGCGGTACCACGGCCTCGGACTGCTGGACCAAGTAACGCAGAACCCTCTGCATTACCATCCTGGGCATGACACCCTCTGCCCACTTCATGAACAAAGCGCTTGAGCAGGCTGCCCAGGCGCTTTTTCTTTCTTCACCCAACCCGCGTGTTGGCTGCGTGATCGTCGATGCCTCGGACCGCATCATCGGCCAGGGCTTTACCCAGCAGGCCGGTGGTCCGCACGCCGAGGTGATGGCATTGCGTGATGCTTCTGCAAAAGGCAACGATGTGCGTGGCGCCACGGCCTATGTGACGCTGGAGCCCTGCTCGCACCATGGCCGCACCGGCCCCTGCTGCGACGCCTTGATCGCAGCCGGCATCGGCAAGGTGGTGGGAGCCCTGACGGATCCCAATCCGCAAGTGGCCGGCCAGGGTTTCGCGCGGCTGCGCGCCGCGGGCGTCGATGTGGAGATCGGCCCCGGCGGAGCTGAATCACGCGAGCTCAATATCGGCTTTTTCAGCCGCATGATTCGCGGCACACCCTGGGTGCGCATGAAGGCTGCCAGCTCGCTGGACGGCGTCACGGCCTTGCACAACGGCCAAAGCCAGTGGATTACCTCGGCGGCCGCCCGGGCCGACGGACATGCCTGGCGTGCCCGTGCCTGCACGATTCTGACCGGCATAGGCACGGTGCTTGAAGACAATCCGCGCATGAATGTGCGGGACGTAGACACGCCACGCCAGCCACGCATTGCCGTGGTGGACAGCAAGCTGGACATCCCGCTGGATGCTCATGTTTTGAAAGCACCTAGCGGTTGCCTCATCTATACCTGCAGCACAAAGCAATCTAAAATTGAAGCACTGCAAGCGCTAGGTGCTACGGTTATTGCTATGCCCAATGCTGCAGGCAAGGTCGATCTGGCGGCCATGCTGCGAGATCTGGCCGCGCGCGGCACGAATGAACTGCATGTGGAAGCTGGCTTCAAGCTCAACGGCTCCCTGATTCGCGAAGGTCTGGTCGATGAGCTTCTCTTCTATCAAGCCCCGAAACTGCTTGGCACGGGTGCCATGGGTATTGCCAACTTCGGCCCGCTCGACAGACTGGACCAAGGTCTGCCACTGGTGTTCCATGATGTCACCCGCCTGGGACCGGACCTGCGCATTGTTGCCAGAGTCCAGGGCCGAGAGCAGTTCTAGCGCAGTCTGTGTCCGACATGTGAATCCGGTCATCATGGGTTACAAAGCAGCAATGACGGCTTCTATCTCCACATCGTCACGGCTGCAGCCATCAGGGCCGCAAAAGCATCTGGCGCTGCTTGCCGGCATCATTGCCGCGATGCTGCTCACAGGTTGCGCGGCGTCGCTACCCAAGGATGTGGAGCGCCCCGTCAGCACCGCATTGAGCCAGCCCCAAAGCACCGAGCTTGGCCTGTTCATCTCTCAGGCTCGCCCGGCCAAGGCAAAGCCAGATGCCTCTGCTTTTGCCTTGCTCTCCGGCCCCAAGCATGCCCTCAGCAGCCGCATGGCGCTGGTGGAAAACGCACAGAAAACGCTGGATCTGCAGTACTACGCCATCCATGCAGACCAAAGTACCGGGCGACTGCTGCGCGCCATCGTGCAGGCGGCCAAGCGCGGCGTGCGCGTACGCGTGCTGCTGGACGACTTCCACAGCACGGGGCCGGACGCGCAGGTCATGCGCCTGGCTTTTGTGCCCAATGTGGAGATGCGCATGTTCAACCCGCTGGCCGGCTCGCGCGCCTCCACCATCGGCCGCGCCTGGACCTTGCTGACCGACTTTCAGCGCGCGCAGCAGCGCATGCACAACAAGCTGTTTGTGGCCGACAACACCCTGGCCGTGATTGGCGGGCGCAATCTGGGCGATGCCTACTTTGACGCCTCCAATGAAGGCAATTTTGTCGATCTCGATGTCTTGACCGGCGGCCCGGTCGTCAAGGATTTGTCGCGCAGCTTCGACCGCTACTGGAACAATGTGCGCGCCTACCCCGTGCAGTCGCTGATCAGCGAGCCTGACTTGCTCAAACTCAAAAAGCAGTTTGAACAGGAAGACGCCAGGAGCGAAGCCGAGCATGCTCGTAACACCGCTGTCCCCAGACCGGAACCCGAAGACAGCCCCTTGAATCTGACCCAGATCCCATGGATCTGGGCCCAGGCCATGGTGCTGGCCGACAGCCCGACCAAGATTCCCGCAGAAGGGGCGGAGCGGACTGCCGCCGATGAGTCATTCGAAGCAGCGGTGCTCAAGGCCGACGACGCCAACAGCCTCCCCCCCTTGGCCACACCAGCGCTGAATGCCGAGTCGGTGGTTGATGGTCTGCTGGCTCTGATTCGCTCTGCCAGGCGGGACTTGCTGGTCGTTTCGCCCTACTTTGTACCGGGGTCGGAGATCATGGATGCCTTTCGCACCGCACGCAGCAAAGGCGTACGCATCCGGGTACTGACCAACTCCCTGGCCTCCAACGATGCTCCACTGGCACATGCCGGCTATGCCCGCCACCGCAAGGCACTACTGGAGATGGGCATCGAATTGCACGAAATGCGCAGCGAAGCGGCCAATGTCAGCTCCGCCCTGCGCGCAGGCGGCACGGGCTCCAGCGGGGGCAGCTCCGGCGCTTCGCGGGCCATGCTGCACACCAAGCTGCTGGTCATAGACGGGCGGCTGGTCGCCGTAGGTTCCATGAATCTGGATATGCGCTCACGCCTGCAGAACACCGAGATCGCCGTGCTGATCGCCAGCCGCCGCTTCAGCCAGCTAGCCGGCGACAGCATCGATGAAAGCCTGCCCGAAAACAGCTGGCGGGTGGACCTGGATCCCAAGGGAAAGCTGGTCTGGCGTGCACCTCAGGACAGCGGGCTAGCGGACTCTTACTCGGAGCCCGATGCCAGCCTGGGGCTGCGCCTTATGCTGCAGCTGCTCGGGCCTCTGGCTCCGGACAGCCTGCTTTAGGCATGGTTTGCGGCCAGGCCCATTCCTGCTGCAGATCACGCTGCGGCAGCGCCTGCACCCAGTCGCTGATGGCGCGTTGATCGGTCTGGGTGCGCACTTCCTGATAGGCCAGCTCTGCCTCGGGAAAACGTCTGCGCATGAGGTTGAGCCACTGCTTGAGGCGACCCGCACGCTGACGCGGCTCCAGATCCTCGCAGACCATATGCCAAAAACGCTGCACCTGGGGTACCAGCACCAGCCAGTCAATGCCAGCGACCGCACTGACGCTGCCGTGCTCCACGGCGCGGCGCACGGCCAGGGCCAGACCCGGGTCGGCCACAATGCCACGCCCGAGCATCAGATCGTCACAGCCCGAAACTTCGCGGCAGCGCAAGGCCTCTTCCACAGTCCAGATCTCGCCATTGGCCACCACATTCACGCCCACCGCCTCGCGGATGCGTGGAATCTCTTCCCAATAGGCCGGCGGACGATAGCCGTCCAGCTTGGTACGCGCATGGACGACGATCTCACAGGCACCGCCCTGCTCCATGGCCTGCGCGCATTCCGTCATCAGCGCACGGTCGTTGAAACCCAACCGCATCTTGGCCGACACCGGCATCTGCGCGGGCACGGCACGGCGCACGGCGTCCACCACGCGCACGATCTGCTCGGGATCCTGCAGCAGCGATGCACCGCCGCCATGGCGGTTGACCACCTTAGCCGGGCAGCCGAAATTCAGATCAATCCCCTCGGGGCCCAGGCGCGCCAGATTGGCAGCGTTCTCGGCCATGCTGACGGGGTCGGAGCCCAGCAGTTGCGCCCGCACCGGCACGCCGGCCAGCGTCCGGCTGCCGTTGCGCAGCTCGGGCATGGTACGCAGATAGACCTTGTCCGGCAGCAGCGAGCCGCTGATGCGAATGAATTCGGACACGCAGCGATCCGCGCCGCCCACCCGGGTCAGAACATCGCGCAGCACAAAATCCAGCAGCCCTTCCATGGGCGCGAGCAGCAGTCTCATTTCAGATTCAAATCAGATTGACCTGTGGCGCTTATTCAGAAAACGCCAGCAGCTATTAATTCAGAAGCAATTGGCAAGCTTGGGCAGTAATGACTGGCCGATCCACTGCGAATTGGCGCAGATTCACACCAGTGTCATCGTCAGCTCATGCAATAGCGCATCCGCACTTGTAATGCGTCAGACAGAAGCAGCCATGATTTTGCAGAAAACCGCCAAGGCCCAGGAGGAACTTCAGCCCGGATCGCGCCAGCTGCCGCAGCGCGCGCGCTCCCTGCTGTTGCTGGCCGGCGGCAAGAGCATGGAAGAACTTGCCGCCATGCTGGGCAGCGATCATGCCGCACTGGCCCAGCAATTGGTGGAACAGGGATATCTTCAACTGATGCCAACCAGCGGCTCCAAAGAGCGCAGTCTGGCCACTCCTCATCCAGCGATCCCTCTCGCCACAGTTGGAGACAGCCCGGCCACACCTGCCCTGGCGCCAGCCGAAGAAGCCACTGATTCGACACCAGCCAACAATATGGCGGGCACGCGCATGTATTTATTCGATATGTGCGAGCGCCTGTTTGCCAACCGCCATGAGGCCCTGGCCCAGACCTTGCGCACCCAACTGCGCGAGGCCAGAGACCTGCACAGCTTGCGCAGCGCAGGCATCAGCCTGTTGGCGGCGGTACAGGAATATGCAGGCGAAGAGCGCGCACAGTCGCTGCGCGAGAGGCTGGCGGCCCTGCTGGCGCATGGGGAAGCCGCCGATCCACCCTGCCAGGAACTGCAAGGCGCAATCGCCTAGCAGCCTGGCTGTCAGCCCGCCTTGGCCAGACGCCAGAGCGAGGTCACTTCGGCAGAGCGCGCAATGTGCAGAGGATCCTCTCGATCCTGTACCTTGCCATGATGCGGGCGAACATCCTCACGCCCCAGCACCTTGAGTCCGGCGGCCTCAATCCAGCTCAGCAGCTCGTCACGCGTGCGCAGCTTCAGATGCTCGGCCAGGTCGGAGATGATGAGCCAGCCTTCGCCACCTGGCAGCAGGTGTGCCGCCAGCCCTTGCAGAAAGCCGCGCAGCATGCGGCTGTCTTCGTCATAAATCGCCTGATCGAGCACCGATGCTGCCTTTCCCGGCAGCCAGGGCGGGTTGCAGACGATCAGACCGGCCTGCCCTTGCGCAAACAGATCGGCATGCTGCAGCTCCACCCGGGAAGCATGACCCAGGCGCTGCAGATTCTCGCAGGCGCAGGCCAGCGCACGCTCGCTGGTATCGGTGGCGACCACCGACTTCACGCCGCGCCTGAGCAGCAATGCCGAGAGCACGCCCGTGCCGACACCAATATCCCAGGCCTGTTCCAGACCGGCTGCTGGAATGCTCGCACGCGCCACCAGATCGAGATACTCGCCGCGCACGGGCGAGAAAACACCGTAGTGCGCATGAATGCGGGCGCCATCCAGGGCAGGAATCTCCACCCCCTTCTTGCGCCACTCATGAGCGCCGACCACACCCAGCAGATCGCGCAGCGGCACCAGCACGGACTGCGCATGCACTTCGGCCGGAACTGTGCCCCAAGCTTCAGAGCAGGCCTGACTCCAGTCAGGAGCCCGGCGCAAGGCGCAATGCCATTGCACATCCAGCTCGATCAGAATGCTGGCCAGCATGCGTGCACGCTGGGCCTGGGACTGGCGGTACAGATGAAAAGCGTGGGGAAAGCCTGCAGCAGCAGGGCTCTTTGCCGGGCTCTTGCGTCGCGACTTCTTGTCCAGCCGGCGTCCCAGTGCCAGCAACAGCTGACGCGCATTCTGAAAATCACCGCGCCACAGCAGCGACGCACCTTCGCTGATATGGCGAAACGCCGTATCAGCGGGCATGGTGTCATCGGCAACTTCGATGCGGCGGGGCTTGGGCAAGCTGCTTTCGCTGCGCCACAAAGCCGTATGGGCCTGGGCTTGCTCCTGCCATTGCAGCAGGTCGAAAGCAGATGCGGGAGCGCAGACTGAGGCCGCGAGCTTGCTGTTGGGAGACGTCACGGCCTGTCTTTCAGTGAGTGCTGAACGCTGTGATCAGCCGTTCAGAGGACGCTTGACGCGCACTTCTTCAATCTTGATGCTGCCAATCACAGCCGTCTTGGCCGTGGACATTTCACGCTTGAAGCCTGCCATTTCATGGAAACGCAGGGCACGCTCGTTGCGCAGCGGAATCCAGGCTGTCACATTGGTGCAGCCTTCTTCCAGCAGACCATCTCGGGCGGCGTCCCACAGGGCAACGCCAACACCTTGATTCCAGTGCGAAGGGGCTGCATAGATAGCCCAGATCTCGCCGGTGGTCTGGCGGGACTTTTCATCACGGGAGCGGTCAAAGCCGACAAAGCCAACGATCTTGTCGCCGTCAATGGCGACCTGGACCTGTGGCTCACAGTATTCAATAGCTTCGCGCCAGTAAGCCTGGCGCTTTTCAACCGAGGACATGGCCTTCAGTTGATCATCGGGAACCAGACCTCGATAAGCCTCCAGTGCGGAAGCAGTATGGATCTGGGCAATCGCTTTTGCATCGCGAAGAGTAGCGGGACGGACCTGGATACTAGACATGGAAAAACCGGGGCGGAAACATGTAAGAATAGAAGGGCGTAATTGTCTACAGATTCAGAGTTTTGGCACGCGGTGCAGTGGTTAGCCATTTGCTCAACTGCGGCTGTTCGCAATTTCTTGCTATGGCGCAATCTATGTGCTATGCGCTCCACTAAGCAGAGCAGCAAGCCCGCAACCATCAATGGTTTGCGTCACATTTGATGACAATCTGGCAAGCGCTCACGACAGCATCGAAGCGCTCAATCCCTGTTCGACGGCCAAGAAACTTCAGAGCCAGCGTCGCATGAAGTCCATCACCCGGTCGAATTTTTCCCCGAACGGCGGGTACAGCAGGGAAGTCGCCGCCCAGCGCGACTGCACGAAAACCGCCTTCTGGTGCACAAAGCGCAAAAAGCCCTGCTCTGCGTGATAGGCACCCCAGCCGCTGTCGCCGACACCGCCGAATGGCAAGTTCTCATGCGCCACATGCAGCAAGGTGTCGTTCACACAGACGCCTCCGCTGACGGTGCGCATCAACACCGCATTGCGCTCGGCCTCGTCGTTGCCAAACCAGTACAGCGCCAGCGGGCGCGGGCTGGCGTTGATGGCATTGATCACGTCTTCGATATGCTCGTAGGAGATCACAGGCAGGATGGGGCCGAAGATCTCTTCCTGCATCAGCTGCATCTCGCCCGTGGCGCCGAACACCAGCGCCGGAGCGAACTGGCGCTCCACCGCCTCGCCCCAGGCCGTGGTGTCGCCATCGACCGCAGGGGCTGCTGCCTCATGCATCCAGTGCACCTGCGCTCCCAGGCTTTGCGCCTGACGCAGCATCTGCTTGAGTCGTGCCAGATGGCGCTTGCTGATGATGGCCGTGTAATCCGGGTTGCCCGAGATGCGCGGGTACAGCTGCTGCACCGCCGCCTGATAGGCCTCGGCAAACTCCTGCTCCTTGCCGCGCGGCAGCAGCACATAGTCGGGAGCAATGCAGGTCTGCCCGGCATTGACCAGCTTGCCATAGGCCACCTTGAGCGCAGCGGCCTGCATATCGCAGTCCTGCGCAATGATGCAGGGCGACTTGCCCCCGAGCTCCAGCGTGGTGGGTGTCAGGTGCACGGCTGCCGCCTGCGCCACACGCCGCCCCACGGCCGTGGAGCCTGTGAACAGCAGATGATCGAATTGCAGACCCGAGAACTGCGTGGCCACGGCCACGTCTCCCTCGATCACGCAGAACTCTTCGGGTGCAAAGAACTGGGCGACCAGCTCGCCCATTTTTGCCGAGGTATGCGGCGCCAGCTCGCTGGGCTTGAGCATCACGCGATTTCCCGCCGCCAGAGCCGTGATGGCCGGCGCCAGCGATAGCTGCAGCGGATAGTTCCAGGGCGAGATGATGCCCACCACGCCCAGAGGCTGGCGCTCCACCCAGGCCTTGCCCGGCTGCAGCATCAGTGGCGTGCGCACGCGCTGACGCTTGCTCCACTTGGGCAGATGCTTGAGCGTGTGCCTGAGCATATTGCGCACCAGCATCAGATCCAGCATCTCGGTCCAGCGCTCGGAGCGCACGCCAAAGTCCTGCTCCACCGCCGCGCACAAAGCCGGGCCGTTCTCGTCCAGCATCTTCTGCAGACGCAGCAGCCTCTCCCGGCGCACCAGCAAAGGTACATCGACCTGCGTGCGGCTGGCTTGGTACTGCAAGTCAAAAATGCGGTGCAAGTCCATGTAGTTCATGCCTGTCTGAAAATCCCAAGATCACAGTCCCGACCATACCGCGAGACTGCGTAAACACAGCGTAAAAAAAGAGCCTGATGCAACACTGCACAGGCTCTTGTGTGTTGACCGCGAAACAAGCCTGCGGCCCTTTATTGCCTCACCTGCTCCAAAGTATGAAGCCTGTGTAAGCGCTTGTCATTACGACTCGTGCACCTCGCGTGGCTGCACATCGGTCACATCGCCGGCACCCGGCAGAACGCCGCGACGCCCGCGGGCTTCACGCCCATCCTTCTTGGCATCGGCATTGCCCGACGATTGCGCCATCCACTCGGCCCCCGAGCGGTACACCGTCTGCCAGCCGGCAAAGGGGCTCATGGCGCCCATGCTCATGGGCACCACGGGCTGGCCCGTGAGCCTGGCCCACAGGGCGCGCGCACCCCAGGCCAGGGCGATGAGGCAGGCCACGGCCATCAGGCACAGGAAAAACACCAAGCCCACCAGCATCAGCATGATGCGGACGGCCCAGCGGGTTGCAGTGGCGGCGAAATCGTTCAAAGCAATACCTCTTTCTAGGGTTCAGGTCCTCAGGCAGTGCCTGCGGACTCGAACCGGAACACCCCGGGATCATTCACCGGGTCGACTGTCACAGCTATCGTACTCTTGGGCGGGAATTTCCCCTCAAGTAACAACTTGGACAGCGGGTTTTCAATACGCTGCTGGATTGCGCGTTTGAGCGGACGGGCACCGAACACGGGATCGAAGCCCACCTTGGCCAACTCGGCCAGGGCCTGCTCGGACACCTGCATGCTCAGTTCCATCTTCTGCAGACGGCTTTCCAGCAACTTCAGCTGAATCCTGGCAATCGCCTCGATGTTCTTGGCATCCAGTGCATGGAAGACCACGGTTTCATCGATGCGGTTCAAGAATTCGGGTCGGAAATGGTTTTTAAGTTCCCCCCAGACCGCTTCCTTCACATCATCGGCATCCTCGCCAACCATGGCCTGTATCAGATGCGAGCCGATATTGCTGGTCATCACGATCACGGTGTTCTTGAAGTCCACCGTGCGGCCCTGGCCATCGGTCAACCGGCCATCGTCCAGAACCTGCAGCAATACATTGAAGACATCAGGGTGGGCTTTTTCCACCTCGTCCAGCAGCAGCACGCTATAGGGCTTGCGGCGCACGGCCTCGGTCAGGTAGCCGCCTTCCTCGTAACCCACATAGCCGGGGGGCGCACCGATCAAGCGTGCCACAGAGTGCTTTTCCATGAACTCACTCATGTCAATACGCACCAGATGGTCCTCGCTGTCGAACAGGAAGCCTGCCAGCGCCTTGCACAGCTCTGTCTTGCCCACGCCCGTGGGGCCGAGGAACAGGAAGGAGCCGGTGGGGCGATTGGGATCGGACAGACCCGAGCGCGAGCGGCGAATGGCATTGGCCACGGCGCTGATCGCCTCCTCCTGGCCCACCACGCGCTCGTGCAGCTTGTCCTCCATGTGCAGCAGCTTGTCTTTTTCGCCCTGCATCATCTTGGCCACGGGGATGCCAGTGGCACGACTCACCACCTCGGCGATCTCCTCGGCTCCGACCTGGGTGCGCAGCAGCTTGTTGGCAGTCGCGCCGTCCTGGCCCTCTTCCTTGGCCTGGGCTTCGTGCAGCTTCTTTTCGAGTGCCGGCAGCTTGCCGTACTGCAGCTCGGCCACCTTGTTGAAGTCGCCCTTGCGCTTGAACTCCTCGATCTGTATGCGCAACTGGTCCACTTCCTTGCGGATCTGCTCCGAACCCAGAGCGCTGGCTTTCTCGGCCTTCCAGATTTCCTCGAGGTCGGCGTACTCGCGCTCCAGGCTCTCCAGCTCTTCCTCGATCAGCTGCAGACGCTTTTGCGAAGCCTCGTCCTTTTCGCGCTTCATGGCTTCGCGCTCGATCTTGAGCTGAATCATGCGGCGCTCGAGCTTGTCCATCACCTCGGGCTTGGAGTCCATCTCGATCTTGATCTTGGCCGCAGCCTCGTCGATCAGGTCGATGGCCTTGTCAGGCAGAAAGCGGTCGGTGATGTAGCGATGGCTCAGCTCCGCAGCGGCAACGATGGCGGGGTCGGTGATATCGACGTTGTGATGCGCCTCGTACTTCACCTGCAGGCCGCGCAGAATGGCGATGGTGTCCTCCACCGAAGGCTCGTCCACGATGACCTTCTGGAAGCGGCGCTCCAGAGCGGCATCCTTTTCGATGTACTTGCGGTACTCATCGAGCGTGGTCGCACCCACGCAATGCAGCTCGCCGCGCGCCAGCGCGGGCTTGAGCATATTGCCGGCGTCCATGGCGCCATCGGCCTTGCCGGCACCCACCATGGTGTGGATCTCGTCGATGAAAAGAATGATGCGGCCTTCGTCCTGTGCGATTTCCTTGAGCACGGACTTGAGGCGCTCCTCGAAGTCGCCGCGGTACTTGGCACCGGCCAGCAGGCCCGCCATGTCCAGCGACAGCACGCGCTTGTTCTGCAGGCTCTCGGGCACTTCGCCGGCCACGATGCGCTGGGCCAGGCCTTCGACAATGGCGGTCTTGCCCACGCCGGGCTCGCCGATGAGCACGGGGTTGTTCTTGCTGCGGCGCTGCAGCACCTGGATGGCGCGGCGGATTTCATCGTCGCGGCCGATCACGGGATCGAGCTTGCCGCTGCGGGCGCGCTCGGTCAGATCCAGCGTGTATTTCTTGAGCGCTTCGCGCTGGCCTTCGGCTTCTGCACTATCCACGTTCTGCCCTCCTCGCACGGCATTGATGGCTGCCTCCAGGCTGGATTTGCTCACGCCGCTTTGCTTGAGCAAGGCACCGGCACGCGTGGCCGAGCCTGCGGCATCGGCCAGCGCCAGCAGAAACAGCTCGCTGGCGATGAACTGGTCACCGCGCTTGAGGGCTTCTTTCTCCGAGGCCTGCAGCAGGCGGGCCAGCTCGGAGCCGACCTGCACATCGCCTTGCTGCTGCACGCGCGGCAGATCAGCCATGGCCTGTTCTGCCAGGTTCTTGAGTTGTTGCACATTGCCGCCGGCGCGCTGCAGCAGCGCACGCGGGCCGTCGTCCTGGCGCAGCATGGCCACCAGCAGGTGCAGAGGGTCGATGGTGGATTGATCAGCACCGAGCGCCAGGGACTGCGCGTCGGCCAAGGCTTCTTGGAATTTGGTCGTCAGTTTGTCAATTCGCATGGTTTGTCGCTTTCGCTCCAATCAGATTCATTGCCATTTATCTGATAGTCAAACAGGGGGTTTCAAGACCCGAATGCGCAAAAAACAGCAAAAAGCAGATCCGCAACCGCCCTGCTTGCGGTATATCAAGTTCAAGCATCGCGCCAGCACCGAGCCAGTTGCGTAGGAGTAAGCCCATAGTGCTTGCGAAAGCTGCGCAGCAAATGACTGGCATTGGCAAACCCCGTTTCGGCGGCCAGCCATGCAAGCTGCGGCGTGCGTCCTCTTGCACCGCCTGCGCTACCCAGCAGGCGGGCGCAGACCTGCTGCAGACGCCGCTGCATGACCCAGTCATGCACGGTGCATCCCATGCTTTGATGGAACATACGGGCAAAGTGATATTCGGACAAGGCCACGACCTGCGCCAGCACGGGCAAGCTCAGGGCTTTGCTGTCGGCCAGATGAGCCTCCACATAGTCAAGCACCTTGCGCCGGGCCGTGGATGACAGGCCACCCAACGGTTTCAGCAGCTTGTGCCGCTGCCAGGGCGCCGCCGATTGCAGCACCAGCCGATCCAGCACTTGCTGGCTCAGGAAGTCCGCCTGCCATATGTCGTGAGCCTCACTCCAGTCCAGTCGCCACAGCGCCTGCGACCATTGCGCATAGATTGGATCCTGGGAATAAATCTGCGGTGTCAGCGTAATGCTGCGCGGCTCGGCATCCAGCAGGCGCACCACTCGGTCGGCCCAGGCAATGTCAGAGACATACAGGTGCAGAAACTGCACAGGCTCACGCACCAGCCAGCGCGATTCATGCTCGGCCGGGAGAACGCAAAAGCGCCCTGCTTCGCCTCGGGCCAGTGCATCGCCCTTGAGTTGCGATCCCCGACCTCCGGCCAGATAGACAGACAGCGTGTGATGGCCTTGCTGCCGGTAGTGCACCTCATCATCGTGATTGGTCCAGATTGCCAATTCCAGCGACTGACTCAAACCCGCTCTGCGCCTGATCTGGGCGCGTGACCGAGCCAGTACATGACTCAGATGCGATGGGGCGGATACAGCGCTGGCGGGCATGCCTGCATTGTGGCGCCAGCTATCTGGCCGCGCTTGCTGCAGCGCCACAAAACCGCAGGAATGTGCAATGCAGAGCCAATCCAGGCGCGCAAGATCTGGTTCTTCCAAGCACCAAGACTTGCCATGCTTTTACCTCTTTATGCCCTGGTCGTGCTGATCTGGGGCTCCACCTGGATCGCTCTCAAGATGCAACTGGGCAGCGTACCCGTAGAGCTGTCCATCGCCTATCGCTTTGGTCTTGCCTCCCTGGTGCTTTTTGCCTGGCTGCTGCTGACCCGCCAGTGGCGCGTCCCCCGCGGCGCAGCCATTCCACGCGTGCTGGGCCAGGGACTATGCCTGTTCAGCCTGAACTTTGTCTGCTTCATGCACGCCAGCGAGACCCTGACCAGCGGCCTGGCTGCCGTGGTGTTTTCCAGTGCCAGCATCTGGAATGCATTTCTGGCGCGAGTCATCCATGGCCGCAGGCTTGCGCCCAATGTGCTCGCAGGCAGCGCTCTGGGCCTGACGGGTCTGGTGATTCTGTTCTGGCCAGAGCTGCAGCAGGGTCAGCACGCCAGCTGGCAAGGTCTGTTGTGGGCGCTGGGTGGAACGCTGTGCTTTTCCTGCGGGAACATGCTTTCTGCATCGCTGCAGGGCCTGGGCTACAAGCCGCTGCACACCAATGCCTGGGGCATGCTGGCCGGCACGCTGCTGCTGGTGGCGTATGCGCTGATCGCCGGTCTGCCCTGGCACTTTGACACCAGCCCGCAATATGCAGGCGCACTGCTGTATCTGGCCATTCCCGGCTCGGTGATTGCCTTTACCGCCTACCTCACACTGGTGGGTCGACTGGGCCCCGAGAAAGCCGCTTATGCCACGGTGCTGTTCCCCATAGTGGCGCTCAATATCTCGGCCGTGGTGGAAGGCTATGAATGGACTGCTGTGGGACTGCTGGGCCTGGCCCTGGTGATGGCCGGCAATGTGCTGGTCTTCAGGCCGCCACGCTGGCTGCAGCCGAACGGTCTACAAAAAGCATAGCATCTACCGCTCTTATGCACTTCATTTCAGATGATTTTTCGACTGAAACTCAATGAATAAATGCGAAAGCAGCTATCAATTCATAGAATTATTGCCATCGCGCCAATGCCTGCTCGTCGCTGACACGCGCATCCACCCAGCGTGCGCCTTGCTCGGTCTGCTCTTTTTTCCAGAACGGCGCTTCGGACTTCAGATAGTCCATGATGTATTCGCAGGCCTCGAAGGATTTGCCGCGGTGGGCGCTGGTCACCGCCACCAGCACGATCTGGTCCATGGGCTGCAGCAGGCCGATGCGGTGAATCACGCGCGCGCCATAGATGCCAAAGCGCGCCACGGCCTTGACGATGATGGCCTCGATCGACTTCTCGGTCATGCCGGGGTAATGCTCGAGCTCCATGCTGGAGACGGCATCGCCCTCGTTGCGGTCGCGCACCGTGCCGACAAAGCTGCAGACCGCGCCCACGCGTGCATCGCCGGCGCGCAGGGCGGCAATCTCGGCCGAGAGGTCAAAGTCCTGGGTCTGAATGGATACACGTGCTTCAGTCATGCCTGCATTGTCGCAGGCCAGCATGGGCATGTCTGCCGCATTAGCATTGGGCCATGGCCACACAAACCATCAATCTGCCGGAGTACACGCTGTACCCCTCTCCGCGCAATGAGCACCGGATGATTTTCGAGTTCCAGCTCTTTGTGCCCTATCCCTATGAGCTGATCCACCTGCCCGACTACAACTTCAAGGGCAAGGCCACGCTGTTTGCCGCCCACCGCAAGCGCGACAACAAATCGGGCCAGCTCATTACCTGCGAACTGGCCGTGGACATCGAGCGCTTCGAGCGTCTGTTCGAGCCAAGCTAAGCCATGGACGACACCAGCCAGATTCAGCCACCGACCAGCTTTGCCGAGCTGTTTCGCACGCGCAGCGGCAAGCTGTCCGTCCCGATTGCCGAGGTCGTCGCACGCTATGAGCTATGCGAAGACCTGGCAAGCCATCTGACCGAGCAGGCACAGACGCTCTATCACTCGGGTAACTCCTCCGAAGAACAGGTGCTGCTGGGCATGCACGCGGGCCTGGCCGCGGAGGGCTCGGTCGTCACGGCGCCTGAGGCGGGCTGGATCGTGCAGCGCCTGGCCGAGCTGCTGGAATGGCGTGCACCGCAGTTCCCCACTCCAGCAGACCCGGCCTGAAAACCTGGGCACAACGGATCTTCAGCGCTTTCAGACAGGCATTTTTCGCTCCAGTTTCAGGAGTTTCCTCCACGTCGAAGCAGATCAGAAGGCTCCAACAGGCGCACGCAGACGCTGCCAGGCCAAGGCCCGCCAGGCAGGCGTTCCATAGGCAGCGACCAGATCTCGCCCTATGGCAGCCCAGGCCGGATCTGCCGGGTTCAAGCCCAAAGCCTCGATGAATGGCGCTTGCACGATGAAGCACTGGCGCCGATAAGGCAGCAAAAAGCCATCCGCCTGCTGTGCGAGCACACTGCGCGCCTGCGCGTACTCGCTGAACCAGATGTGCAGAAGAATGCCGCTACGCGGCACATGCCAGAAGCTGCCCATGTCATCTCCCGGTGCCGCCAGCGCCCCCCAGCAACCGACGCGCCTGCTCCCAGCCGGCAAAGCCGACCTCGCGCGCCGCCTGATGCAAATGGTCGCGCAATGAGGCCGAGCCCGCAGCACCCTTGCGCCGCGCACGGTTCAGGCGCACGCGGGCGCGTACCTTGAGTTCGTCGACCAGGGCCTGCGGCGAAACGAATCCGCAAACAGAACCTGCCCCCATGGCCGGACTCGACGGATCAATGGCTGCAGCACCACCGAGCAGCGCTTGGCCTGAACACATGGCATTCACGGTTTCACTGCTCATGGCTGTACCCCTTGCAGCTCTTGCTGCCACAGGGAAAGCAGGGCCTGAAGTTCGGCGTCATAGTCGAACAAAGGATCGTCGCGCTCCTTGACTCGGTCCAGTACCTCAAAACGAAATGCCCGTGCGCCATGGCAAGCCCAGGCCTGGGCCAGTGCCGCATCGCGCCGGGAGCCATTGCTCAGCTCGAACCGCAGGCGGTTGAGCGTTGCGTCCACATTGCGGCTGGCACCCAGGCGCAACAAGTCAGCGACATCGCAGCGCACCGCGTAGATGCCCATGGCGGGAAACGCCTGTTTGTAGTCCCGCGTCAGCGCGCGCCGCGCCTGGGGGTGGAGAGATGAAGTCATGACAGTGCTCCAGGTTGCATCGGAGCCTCCCGCGCTGGGCCCCTAGAACAACCATGGTCTGACAGAACATCGAAATCGAGCGTGAACACGCTGTCGAAAGCAAGGGTGAGAGCCTCTTGTGCGGGCAGGCGTCCCTTGGCACCTGTGGGCCGCGATTCTAGGGCAAGAGCCTCAGACCTGTTCAGGCATCAGTTGTTCGACCAGCTTGCGTCCGAACGCCACATCGGGCTGCAGACCATAAAGAATGCGATAGACGATGGGTGCCACCAACTGGTCCAGCATGGCGTCCACATCGGGCGCCTCTTCGCCACGCGCGCGGGCCCGGCCCAGCACGATGCCAAGCTGGTCGCGAATGATGTCCACGCAGGCGCAGGTCACCTGGTCTTCCTGGGTTGCCACCAAGGTATCGCGCAGCAAGGTTCGTCCCAGGGGAGAGCCCATTTCCTCGATGTATTGCTCGGTCCAGGCCTGCAGATCGCCATGCAGGCTGCCCGTGTCCACAGGCTCGGCAATGGGGCGGATGCGCTCCAGCGCCACATCGGCCAGCAACTGCGGCAGATCGCCCCAGCGGCGGTACAGCGTGGAAGGCGTCACGCCGGCTTCGGTGGCGATCAGGGGAAAGGTCAGCTCCTCGCGCGGCATGTGCTCCAGCAGTTTCCTCACCGCCTGATGCACGCTGGCCTGTACACGGGAGCTGCGCCCGCCCGGCCGGGATTGGACTGGGTCTTTTGCAATCATGGTCATTAAAGCTAAATATTTGCGTTAACAGCAAACTAACGCAGAATACGCAAACGCAAAAAATTTGCTTTTATGGTAGCGGAGCCTGCTTTTCCATGCCCACATCCTCTGTATCCCTGACTGCGGTGTCCAGCACTCGCAATATGGCTGCTGTCGCCCTGACCCTGGCCAGCTTTCTGGCGGCATCCAGCGCTCCCACGCCCTTGTATAGGCTCTACCAGCAGGCCTGGGGCTTTTCCTCGGGCATGCTGACCCTGATCTTCGCGGTCTATGCCTTCAGTCTGCTCGTCGCCCTGCTCACCATGGGCGCACTGTCCGATTACCTGGGCCGGCGCCCCGTCATTCTTGCCGCCCTGGGACTGGAGGCGGTCTCCATGCTGATGTTCGCCCATGCACAGGATGCGCAGGCTCTGCTCTGGTCGCGTGTGGTGCAGGGCTTTGCCACCGGTATGGCGAGTGCAGCCCTGGGCGCGGCCCTGCTCGATCTGGACCGTGAACGCGGTGCGCTGATCAATACGCTGTCCCCCATGCTGGGTATGGCAGCCGGCGTGTTCGGCGCCAACCAACTGGCCAGCCACGGTCATGACGGGCTGCACCAAGTCTACTGGTGGCTGCTGCTGGTATTTGCGGCATCGGCCTGGGCCATTGCCGTGATGCCTGAAACCGTCAGCCGCCGCAGCGGGGCTGTGGCCTCCATGCGCCCTCGCATCCGCCTTCCCGCGCATATCCGCCCTGCATTCCTGCGCATGGCACCGCTGGACATCGCTGCCTGGGCGCTGGCGGGCTTTTATCTGTCGCTAGGCCCCACCCTGCTGCGCGTGATCACCGGCTCCACCCTGATGGCAGGCCTGGCCGTGTGCATCAACACCCTGAGCGCCGCAGCGGCCATCTGGCTGCTTCGCCACTGGACGGCCCAGCGCATGCTGCGCTTCGGTGGTTCGGTTCTGCCGCTGGGCATCGTGATTCTTCTGCTGGGCGTGGCCAGCCACAGCCTGACGCTGATGGTGGCAGCCTCCATCATTGCCGGTGCGGGCTTTGGCGTGGGCTTTCAAGGGGCGCTGCGCAGCGTGCTGCCGCTGGCCGAGCCGCATGAACGCGGCGGCCTGCTGTCCACCATCTATGTGCTGAGCTATCTGGCCTTCAGCCTGCCTGCCATCGCCGCAGGCCTGCTGACCCAGAGCCTGGGGCTGGTGCCCACCACCTATGGCTATGGTCTGATGCTGATTGTGCTTGGCTTGCTGGCACTGGCTGCCACAAGGCAGAAAGCGGTCGGACGGCATGGTGCATAAACTGTGCGTTGCGGTCTTGCTCTACATTGCCTGACTCATTCGTCCCCGACCTCCATCAAAAAAGCCGTGCAGCAAACGCAGCACGGCTTTTTGATCGGCATGACGGCCTCAGGCCTGGATCGACTCGGCAGCCTTCCAGTCTGCGTAGCGGTTCAGAATGCGCTGCACTTGCCCATGGGTCCACTCACCGCCCTTGGCGGCCGCAATGCCCCGCGCATTGAGTTCGGCCGCCATGGCGCGGTGGGTCAGACCTTGTTGCAGCAATTCGGCGAACAGTGCTTCGTGCTGCCTGGCAAAGGCATCGGCTGCCGATTTACGTTTTTCCACCGTGGCGCGGATATTGGCCGCACCGGCCGTGCCCAGCTTGACTCCGCGCTCACGCGCTTCAGCCAGGGCCTTGCGGGTACGGGCGCTGATCTCTGGGTTCACTTCGGTAGATGGCAAATCGGCGGTTTCGGTCATGGCATTACAGGGGGGATATAGCTCAGGGTCTGACCCAGGAACCATAACAGGAACAGCACCACGGGCGCATGAACCAGCAACTGCACAAAGTTGAAGCCGATCAGATCACGCGCCTTGAGGCCCAGCACGCCCAAGAGCGGCAGCATGTAGAAGGGGTTGATCAGATTAGGTAGAGCCTCAGCAGCGTTGTAGATCTGCACGGCCCAACCCAGGTGGTACTGCAGATCATTGGCCACTTGCATCACATAAGGTGCTTCCACAATCCACTTGCCACCGCCAGAAGGCAGGAAGAAGCCCAGCACGGCCGAGTAGGTGCCCATCAGCAGTGCATAGGTGTCATGCGTGGCAAAGCTGGTGAAGAAGGTGGAGATATGATGGGCAATGCTGGCACCGCCGTCACCCTTGACGTCCGTCATGATGGCCGCAATCGCACCATACAGAGGGAACTGGATCAGCACGCCGGTCGTAGTGGGCACGGCACGTGCCACGGCATCGAGAAAGCTGCGGGGGCGCCAGTGCAACAGCGCACCGGCCATGAGAAACAGCAGGTTGTAGGTGTTCAGCCCAGAGATTGCCTGAATGAAAGGCTTGCTCGAGAACTCCTCCACCATCCAGCCCACGGTCAGCGCCACCAGCAAGATGATGAGGATGGGGCTGTATTCAAGCCATTCGCCGGGGCGGCTGGGCTTTTTGACTTCCTGCACGACTTCTGTGCCCAGGTCGACCTGGCATTGGGCCGCATCACGCGCGGTCTTCTCACCGGGTGCCGTCATGTAAGCCACGACGATGGAGATCACCATCAGCACGCCCAGCATTACGCCGGACTGCCACAGAAAGATCGTCTGCGTGAACGGAATCACGCCGGTAATGGCCAGAATGCCGGGAGGCAGGCTGGCAGGGTTGGCCTGCAGCTGCGCCGCCGAAGACGAAATGCCCAGCGCCCACACGGCACCCAGACCCAGATAGACGGCGGCACCGGCGGCACGGTAGTCCATCTTGATGTCGGTGCGGCGTGCCAGTTCCTTGACCAGCAGACCGCCGAACACCAGGCTCAGCCCCCAGTTCAGCAGCGAGGCGCTCAGCGCCACAAACGCCACCCAGGCCACGGCGCCACGGCCGGTCTTGGGCACACGGGCCAGCGCCTTGATGAGTGCAGATGCGGGCTTGGAGCTGGCCACCACATAACCGCCAATCACCACAAAAGCCATTTGCATGGTGAAGGGGATCAGACTCCAGAAGCCCTTGCCGAAGGCCTTGCTGGTTTCCTGCACCGGCGCACCAATGGCAAACGCTGCCAGCACCACGATGAAGATGCCGACCACGGCAAACACCCAGGAATCCGGGAACCACTTCTCCGCCCAGCTGGCGCAGCGCATGGCAAAGCGCGCAGAGCGGGTCTCCTCCATATTGACGTGAGTTGTCATGAGTAAGTGCTTTCTGTCTTTCTTGTAGAAAGCGCGGATTCTCCAAAATGAATCTCGTCAGATTCACGAAAACACGCCCAGGAAAACCCTAGTAAGCAATCTCACGATCAAGGCCGGCACCTGGAAACCGACAAACAGCAAAAAGGCCTGTGCAAGCGGTTTGCACAGGCCTTCTGTGGACTTCAGGCTTCTTCAGAAACCGTTTTTAGAGGCTCACAAGCGCTCAGAGACTCATCAGCCCCCCGTCACTGGCGGAAAAAATGCCACTTCGTCGCCATTGCTGAGCACGGCATCGGCATCGCAGATATCCTGGTTCAGCGCCATGCGCACAGCCTTGCTGGCAGCCAGCACCTGGGCAGCCGCATCGCTGCGGCTCATCAGTTGCTCGCGCAATGCTCCCACGGTGGCTGCCGGGGTCTGCAGGCTTTCGCTGCCCGTACCCAAGGCTTCCCGGATAGAGGCGAAATATCGAATCGTAACGGTCTTCATCTCCAACTCCATCAGGCCATGAGCTCGGTAAACGGGATAAAGCGCACACTGTCGCCCATGGCAACCGTGGTGCCGGCAGGGTTGTCCACCACGCCGTCGCCCCAAGCCGTGGAAGTCAGCACGCCCGAGCTCTGGTTTCTGAACAACTCCAGCCCGCCACGCTCGTTGTAGCGCACCCGCAAAAACTCTCTGCGCTTGTCGCCCTTTGGCCAGACGAAATCGGCGCGCGCTTCGATGGCTCGCGGCAGCACATGCTGCACGCCCTGCAGACGCAGCAGGAACGGGCGCACCAGCACCTGGAAGGTGACAAAGCTGGAGACCGGGTTGCCCGGCAGACCGATGAAATGCGCAAAGCCCGTGCCGGACTCGCGATTGACGCGGCCGTAGGCAAAAGGCTTGCCGGGCTTGATGTTGATCTGCCAGAGGTCCAGCTGACCCAGCTCCTGCACGGCAGGCTTGATATGGTCTTCCTCGCCCACGGAGACGCCGCCGCTGGTGACGATCACGTCGTGGTCCATGGCGGCATCGGCCAACGCGGCAATCGTGGCCTCGCGGTCGTCGGGAACAATGCCCAGATCCGTCACCTCGCAGCCCATGCGCAGCAGCAATGCGCGCAGGAAGAAGCGGTTGCTGTTGTAGATGCTGCCCGCTGGCATGTCCTGCGGCGCAACGGTACCGGGCATGACCAGTTCGTCGCCGGTGGAGAACAGGGCCACACGCGGCTTGCGTGCCACCTGCAGGCTGGCAAAGCCCATGCTGGCTGCAAGACCCAGGTGGGCTGGCGTGAGGCGGGTGCCGGCTTCGATCACGGTGGCGCCCTGCGTGATGTCCTCGCCCGCGCGGCGAATCCACTGCCCAGCCCTGGGCTGGGCCTTGATGCGCACGCGGCCGTCCTCGAGCAGTTCGCAGTCCTCCTGCATGACGATGGCATCGGCCCCGGCCGGCACGGGCGCCCCCGTGAAGATGCGGGCGACGGAGCCAGCAGCCAGCGCATCGGGCGAGGTGCCGGCAGGGATGCGCTGC
Source organism: Comamonas sp. F1-6 (assembly GCF_039581415.1). Classification (NCBI taxonomy): domain Bacteria; kingdom Pseudomonadati; phylum Pseudomonadota; class Betaproteobacteria; order Burkholderiales; family Comamonadaceae; genus Comamonas; species Comamonas sp. F1-6. Next base: position 292,933 of record NZ_JBCPWN010000001.1, on the reverse strand, counting down.
GACACCGGCAGCACTGCAGCGCCGTCGGCACATTCGGCGATGCGCACCGCATAGCCATCCATGGCCGAGTTGTCCTGAGGCGGCACCTGTAGCGGCGAAACGGCGGCCTGCAGCAGCACGCGGCCATCGGCATCAAAGGTGTCCACCATTTGTGCGCCGGCCTGGGGTTGGGCATGGGCCAGCAGCTCCTGCAGGGCTTCATCCAGAGGCTTGAGCGGCTTGCGAGACGTCTGTGGTGCTTGCATTGCTGTGTCTTTCCTTAGTTCTTGTATTGCAGAGAGTCCGAATGAGCCAGCAGCCATTGCAGCACAAGCTGGGGCTGGTTCAGATCCAGCACGGGCTGGACAGGCACTTGAGGCAGGTCATGGGCAGCGTCGGTAGCCACTGCCAGCACCCTAGGGTCATGTACAAACAGCGGCTCCAGGCTCTTGCCCTTGTCCAGCCTGTCCTGCTGCTGCCGCCAGACCTCTATCTTGGGCAGCTCGCCATGCTTGAAGCCTTCGACCAGCACCCAGTCCACGCTGGGATCCAGCTGCGCCAGCATATGGTGCACGCTCAGCTGAGCAGGCTGCTCGTATTCGCGCATCAGCGCCATGCGTCTATCGGATGCGAGCAGCACTTCATAAGCGCCAGCCTTGCGGTGACGCCAGCTATCCTTGCCTTCGCGATCCACATCAAAGTCATGGTGGGCATGCTTGATGACCGAGACCCTGAGTCCGCGCTGCTTCATCAGCATCACCAGCGCCTCGACCAAGGCGGTCTTGCCCGCGCCCGAATATCCGGCAAAGCCTATGACCTTCATCTTGATTTCAATATGTTTTTGATAGCTACCAGCGCTCTAGGGGCAAGCGCAAAATACCAATTTCATCCAAAGAAAAAAAGCACCTGTCGCCAAGCCACAGATGCTTTTCAAGCTTAACGCCGCAGGACTTTATCTGCAGTTTTCGGCGATAAAGGCCTTGACCTGGTCCACGTCGGAGGCCATGACGACCACACGCTTGGGCAGGTCTTCAATGCCATTGAACTTGGCGGGACGGTTGGGCTGGCGGCCCAACGCTTCTTCGATAGTCGCCGCAAACTTGATGGGCAGAGCGGTTTCCAGCACCAGCATGGGCTCGGCGCCCAGATGCTCTCGCGCCACCTTCACGCCGTCGGCGGTATGGGTGTCGATCATCTGATCAAAGCGCTCGAAGGTGTCCTTGATGGTGGCCAGACGGTCGGCGTGCGTGCTCTTGCCGCTCACAAAACCGTACTTGCCGGCCGCATCCTTGAAGGCGGGATCTGTGCTCAGATCGAACTTGCCGGCCTTGGCCACGCCTTCGGCGAACAGCTGCCTGGTGCGCACGCCGTCGCGTCCCACCAGGTCGAACACAAAGCGCTCGAAATTGCTGGCCTTGGAGATGTCCATCGAGGGGCTCGATGTCTCGTAGGTATTGGCCGAGCCTCGCACCTGGTAGACGCCGGTGCGGAAGAACTCGTCCAGCACATCGTTTTCGTTGGTGGCCACCACCAGCTTGGCAATGGGCAGACCCATCTGGCGCGCCACATGGCCTGCGCAAATATTGCCGAAGTTGCCCGAAGGCACGGTGAAGCTCACCTTCTGATCATTGGAGCGGGTGGCCTGCAGATAACCGGCAAAGTAGTAGACCACCTGGGCCAGCAGACGTGCCCAGTTGATGGAGTTGACAGTACCAATCTTGTACTGGGCCTTGAAGGCGTGGTCGTTGGAGACGGCCTTGACGATGTCCTGGCAGTCGTCGAACACGCCTTCGATGGCGATGTTGTGGATGTTCTCGTCCTGCAGGCTGAACATCTGCGCCTGCTGGAAAGGGCTCATGCGACCGTGTGGGCTGGTCATGAAGACGCGCACGCCCTTCTTGCCGCGCATGGCGTATTCGGCCGCGCTGCCGGTGTCCCCGCTGGTGGCGCCAAGGATATTCAACTCCTCGTTGCGGCGGGCCAGTTCGTACTCGAACAGATTGCCCAGCAGCTGCATGGCCATGTCCTTGAAGGCCAGCGTGGGGCCGTTGGACAGAGCTTCGATGTGCAGCACGCCGTCGAGTTGACGCACGGGCACGATGGCGTCGCTGCCAAAGACTTCCCTGGTATAGGTCTTGGCACACAGGGCGCGCAGATCCTCGGCTGGAATGTCGTCGATATAGAGCGACAGAATCTCGAAGGCCAGGGCCGCATAGCCCTTGTTGGCCAGCGTCTCGCGCAGCTGGCTCAGCTTGGCATCGTCGATCTGGGGGTACTCGACGGGCAGGTACAGGCCGCCATCGGGAGCCAGGCCTTCGAGCAAAATGTCGCAAAAACGCTTGCGGTCAGCATGGCCGCGGGTGGACAGATACAGCATCTCAAACTCGCCAAAAACTAAAATTCGGAACGGACAGCCAAACGGACAGAAGTCATGCCGCCAAGCCGACCATTATCGGTCAGCAAGCCCGATTTGACTGTGCGCGAATGCAGAGACCGGCCAACGCCATTGCCTCATATCGTGCCGGACGGGGCTCAGGGCTGGAAATAGCGTTGCGCCCCCGGCTTGATATAGGCCTTCAGCTCCTTGAACGGGACACTGACGCCGCTGCCAAGGCACACACCCATGGCATGGCCTATGCCTGAAATCACAAAGCTCATCTTGTCGGGCTTGTCGAGCATCAGCGCCATGTACTGGGGCAGCAGCTCGGTGCACTCCTTGTCATCCTCGGAATGCCGGTTCACGGCCTTGCTCAGAAAACGCGACAGCCGATCACCATACTCCAGCTTGTACTCGCCATATTTCACGTCCTTGAGCAGGCGGGTGAAGTCCATATAGCCGCCCCGCAGCAAGTCCAGCACAAAGGGGTCGTAATGATTGTTGGGGTGCGCGCCACCGCAACCGGTTGAACCGGACTCCACCACACTCATCAAGGCACTTGAGAGGTAGGTCACCTTGATCGACTCGTTATTGAAGTCCCCCAGTGAGCCTGCCGCCGGGCCAGCGTTCTGGTAGATCGAGCCCACACAGGCTAGCGCCTCCAGACTCATGGCCCAGTGGCGCTGCTCCAGAACGGTATTGGTCTGCGCCAGAATTTTGCTATCCGGATGGCGCGTGAGACGCGGATACCAGAACTGGGTACGCGCATCGCGCACCGGCCTCCAGGCCAGCGTGGGGCTGACCACCACTTCCTTGCCCTGCTCCAGCTTTTGCTCGGCCACTTTCAGATAGTCGTAGGGCGTGGCCTGTGCCGAGATGGCAACGCCCGATGCAATACCGCTGCCCGCACCTTGCACAATCGCCAACGTCACGGCCTCCACACCGAATGGCGCTATCTTTTCAGGGTCGTACTGCGCAATATGGGTAAGGGCTAGCGGCAGTTTTTTGCCGTGAATATCATCCACCCACTCACCTGCCAAAGCACTGCCTTGCTGGCGCAGTTGCCAAACGATGCGGCGCTGTTGGGAGTCGGTCAACACGGGAGGCTCGCCACCGCTTTCACGCGCCCAGTCGTTATTCAAAGGACGTGCCTCAGACAGCGCATTCAGCGAGCCCCGGAGTGGAATATCCACTCCATGCCGCAGATAGAAATAGCGCCCCTGGCGTTCACCACCCTCGCCCGGCTTACCCAGCTCCATCACCACCGCCGAGCCGCCCAGCGTGCCACGATAGACATCGACGGGCGCCGCTTGCGCACCCGCCGCCACCAAAAACAAAAAGGCTGACGCCATAGGGCGCCAGCCTTTGAAGGAGTTTGCAATACCGACACCGCACTGAACAGGGAATAAACCGGTTTGAGTGCGACGGTACATGCTCAAGTCCTTAGTTCAGCTCTTCCTTGCGGATGCGGGTGATGGGAGCCAGCACCGTGGGCAGCCCCTGGATTTCGGCCAGGGCCTTGTCCATATCACCTTCGCGCGTGTCGTGCGTGAGAATGATCAGGTCGGTCTGGGTCGAGCCTTCGCCGCCCACTTCGTCGGCTTCGCGCTGCAGCACGGCGTCGATGCTGATGCCGGCACCCGCCAGCAGGCCGGTGATCTTGGCCAGCACTCCGGCTTCGTCGGCCACGCGGATGCGCAGGTAGTAGCTGGTCACGACCTCGGCCATGGGCAGCACGGGCAGCTCGCTGCCAGCGGCAGCCAGGCTGCTGCTCTGGAAGGCCAGGGCTGGCACGCGGTGGGCAGGATCGGAGCCGTCCATGCGGGCGATATCCACCAGGTCGGCCACCACGGCGGAAGCGGTGGGCTCGGACCCGGCGCCCTTGCCGTAGTACAGCGTGGTGCCCACGGCATCGCCGTTCACCACCACGGCGTTCATCGCGCCTTCCACATTGGCGATCAGACGCTTGGAAGGCACCAGCGAGGGGTGCACGCGCAGCTCGATGCCCTTGTCCGTGCGCTTGGTGATGCCCAGCAGCTTGATGCGGTAGCCCAGTTGCTCGGCGTAGCGGATATCGGCACCGGCCAGCTTGGTGATGCCTTCCACATAGGCCTTGTCGAACTGCACGGGAATGCCGAAGGCAATCGCGCTCATCAGCGTGGCCTTGTGGGCCGCATCCACACCCTCGATGTCGAAGGTGGGATCGGCTTCGGCATAGCCCAGACGCTGCGCTTCCTTGAGCACCACGTCGAAGTCCAGGCCCTTGTCGCGCATTTCGGACAGGATGAAGTTGGTCGTGCCGTTGATGATGCCGGCCACCCACTGGATGGAGTTGGCGGTCAGGCCTTCGCGCAAGGCCTTGATGATGGGAATGCCACCGGCCACGGCAGCTTCATAAGCCACCATCACGCCCTTCTCGGCCGCGGCCTTGAAGATTTCCGTACCGTGCACGGCCAGCAGGGCCTTGTTGGCGGTCACCACATGCTTGCCGGCCGCGATGGCTTCCAGCACCAGGGCCTTGGCAATGCCGTAGCCGCCGATCAGCTCGACCACCACATCGATATCGGGGTTGGCGATGACTTCACGTGCATCGCCGACCACCTTGACCTTGTCACCCACCACGCTCTTGGCGCGTTCGGTATCCAAGTCGGCGACCATGGTAATTTCAATGCCACGACCCGCACGACGGCGAATCTCGTCTTGGTTGCGTTCCAGCACATTGAAAGTACCGCTGCCTACGGTGCCAATGCCCAACAGGCCTACTTGGATGGGTTTCATAAGTTCTAAGGTCAAAAAAGCGCTGAAGCGCTTGAAAATCAAGCGCCACCAGCTATCAAAAAGATGAGTTACGCGGCTTTCTCAGCCTTGGCAGGCTTAAGTGCCTTTTCTGCCGGCACTGCCTTGGGCTTGTCCGTGCCATGGCGCTTGCGGTACTTCTCGAGGAAGGCTGCCAGCCGGTTGATGGCCTCGCGCAGATCTGCCTCATGCGGCAGGAACACGATACGGAAGTGATCAGGCTCGGGCCAGTTGAAACCCGTTCCCTGCACCAGCATGACCTTGGTTTCCTGGAGCACTTCGAGGAAGAATTCCTGGTCGTCCTGGATCGGGTAGACGGCTGGATCGAGGCGCGGGAACATGTACAGCGCGCCCTGAGGCTTGACGCAGCTCACGCCGGGAATGGCGTTGATCAGCTCCCAGGCCAGATCGCGCTGCACGCGCAGGCGACCGCCTTCCTGCACCAGAGCATCGATGCTCTGATGACCGCCCAGTGCCGTCTGCACCGCCCATTGGCCGGGCACATTGGCGCACAGGCGCATGTTGGAGAGCATGTTCAGGCCCTCGATGTAATCCTTGGCGGGCTTTTTGTCGCCCGAGATCACCATCCAGCCAGCACGGTAGCCGCAGGAGCGGTAGGCCTTGGAGAGGGAATTGAAGGTGATGGTCAGCACATCGATGGACAGGCTGCCCAGCGGCGTGTGCTTGGCATCCTCGTACAGCACCTTGTCGTAGACCTCGTCCGCGAAGATGACCAGGCCATGCTCGCGCGCCAGCTCCACGATCTGCAGCAGCAGCTCCCTGGAGTACAGCGCACCCGTAGGATTGTTGGGGTTGATGACGACGATGCCCTTGGTGCGCGGCGTGATCTTGGCGCGGATGTCGTCCATATTGGGCATCCAGCCATTGGACTCGTCGCACATGTAATGCACGGGCGTGCCGCCGGACAGGCTGGTGGCAGCCGTCCACAGCGGGTAGTCGGGCGCAGGCAGCAGCATCTCGTCGCCATTGTCCAGCAGCGCGTTGGTGGCCAGGCTGATCAGCTCCGAAGCACCGTTGCCCAGATAGATGTCGTCCAGTGTCACGCCCTTGATGCCCTGGCGCTGGGTTTCATGCATCACGGCCTTGCGCGCCGCGAAGATGCCCTTGCTGTCGGAGTAGCCTGCCGAGTTGGGCAGGTTGCGGATCATGTCCTGCTGCACTTCCTCGGGAGCATCGAAGCCGAACACGGCCAGATTGCCGATGTTGAGCTTGATGATCTTCTGGCCGTCGTCCTCCATCTTCTTCGCCGCGTCCATGATCGGCCCGCGGATGTCGTAACAGACGTTTGCTAATTTGGCGGATTTTTGAACGGTTTTCATGCGAATCAATGCAAAAGGATTTCAGGCACGCCAGGGCGCATTAAGTGCCATGGTGAAACCTATAATTTAAGCACAGTTCCGCGCTGCAGCAATGTCCCCACCCTCTCTGTATGGAGACAGCAGCCATCGCCCCCGTCCAGCGCGCCGATTGCGCACACTCTCCATCATGAAATTTCAGGCAGACAAATCCGATGCGCAAACCATCACCGGCTATGGCCCGGGCTGGATCGCGGTTGACAAGCAAAACCACGAAACCAGTCTGCTGGTCGGGGCCCGCGGCCTGCTGACCGAGTGGAACTGCGCCCGCTTCGAAGACCTGACGGCCGAGCATTTCGAGGAACTCGCCAAGCTGGATGCGGAAGTCGTCCTCTTTGGCAGCGGCAGCAAGAACCGCTTTCCACCCGTGGCCTGGCTCAAGCCGCTGATCGCCAAACGCATTGGCCTGGAGAGCATGGACACCGCCTCGGCCTGCCGTACCTATAACGTTCTGGCCAGCGAAGGCCGCAACGTGGTCGCAGCCCTGCTGCTAGCATAGACTTCTGAGCTTACATTGAGAGAAATACGTATTTCAGGGTAAAATCGCAGGTTGCGGCTGGGGGCGATCGATTGATAAAAACAAAAATACCACCGACGCCCTCGGCATTTCAACGAACACACCCGAGAGATACAAGCGCATGGCGATCGTTGTCAACAAACCACTCCCAGAATTTGAAGCCAACGCCACCGGCGGCGTCAAGGTGTCCAACACCTCGCACAACGGCCAGATTCTGATCCTGTATTTCTACCCCAAGGACAACACGCCGGGTTGTACCACGGAAGCAATGCAATTCCGCGATAAGTACAAGGATTTCGTGAAGGCTGGCGCCACCGTGTTCGGTGTGTCGCGCGACAACATGAACTCGCACAACGACTTCAAGGAAAAGCTGGAACTGCCGTTCGAGCTGATTGCCGACACCGAAGAAAAGATGTGCCACATGTTTGGCGTGGTCAAGAACAAGATCATGTACGGCAAGAAGGTCAAGGGCATCGAGCGCTCCACCTTCCTGATCGGCGCCGACGGCATCCTGATGCAAGAATGGCGCGGCCTGAAGGTCCCCGGCCACGTGGACGAAGTACTCAAGGCCGTCAAAAGCCTAAAGACTCAAGACAAGAAGGTGGCCTGAGCCTCGCCCGGGACTGAAACCTTGCAATCATCTACACGCAAAGTATTTCAAAGTCTTTAAACAAGGCAAAACAGGAAATACTGCTTCAGGCCCTCGGAGCCTATGCATAATGGGGCATGCCTCAGTGCTACGCAGTATTCTCTGTTCACCCCACCAAAGCCGCCTCGGTTTCCAGGCGGCTTTGTGCTTTTTGAATCTTGTTGAGAACGGTTCGTCCACTATGCCCCTGCCCCCCGCACCCGGCCACCGCGCCGCAAAGCTCTCCGCAGAAGCCTTTTCGTCCATCCGCAAGCCTGCCAAGCAGACTGCAGAACTTGACGAGGATCTGAACCCCTCCAACGGAGCCGCCCTGAGTGCGGCTTCTGAGCCCGTCCCTGCGGTCACCAAGTCCCGTCGCAGCGCCAGCAAGCCCACTGTCGCTGCAACTGCTGCAGCCAAGGCACCGCGCAAGACCGCTGCCACAACCGCCGCTGCAGCACCTGCCAAACCCGCCGACGCGACTGCCAAGCCTGCTCGCCGCGCCCGCAATACGCGCACCGGCCCGACCACGCTGTTCGTGCTGGACACCAATGTGCTGCTGCATGACCCCAGCAGCCTGTTCCGCTTTGAAGAGCACGACATCTTCCTGCCCATGGTGGTGCTGGAAGAACTGGACAACCACAAAAAGGGCATGACCGAGGTGGCGCGCAACGGCCGCCAGGTCAGCCGCACCCTGGACTCCCTGGTTGCATCCCAGCCCGCCGACGGTCTGGAAAAAGGCCTGCCGCTCAATGCCACGGGTCAGCGCAGCGCCACCGGCACACTGTACTTCCAGACCAACCCTCTGGATGCATCCCTGCCCGAGAGCCTGCCACAGGGCAAGGCCGACAACCAGATTCTGGGTGTGGTCGCAGCCCTGCGCGAGCAGCACAAGGATCGCGAAGTCGTGCTGGTGTCCAAGGACATCAATATGCGCGTCAAGGCGCGCGCCCTGGGCCTAGCCGCCGAGGACTACCAGAACGACAAGGTGCTGGAAGACGGCGATCTGCTGTACTCGGGCGCACTGGCCCTGCCCCACGACTTCTGGGCCAAGGCCGGCAAGAATGTGGAGAGCTGGCAGGAAGGCGCCATTACCTACTACCGCGTCAGCGGCGCCATCGTCGACCAGTTGATGATCAACCAGTTCGTCTACTACGAAGCACCAGGCGAGCCCAGCCTCTACATGCGCGTGACCGAAATCCGCGACAAGACGGCCGTGCTCAAGACGCTGCGCGACTTCGGCAATCCCAAGAATGCCGTCTGGGGCGTGTCCACACGCAATCGCGAGCAGAACTTCGCCATGAACCTGCTGGTCAACCCCGAAGTGGACTTTGTCACACTGACAGGCACGGCAGGTACCGGCAAGACCCTGCTGGCCCTGGCCGCCGGCCTGGCCCAGGTACTGGACGAGCGCCGCTACACCGAGATCATCATGACCCGCGCCACGGTGAGCGTGGGCGAGGACATCGGCTTCCTGCCCGGCACGGAAGAGGAAAAAATGGGCCCCTGGATGGGTGCCCTGGATGACAACCTGGAGTTCCTGGCCAAGGGCGACGGCGGCAATGCCGGCGAGTGGGGGCGCGCCGCCACCAACGAGCTGATCCGCAGCCGCATCAAGATCAAGAGCATGAACTTCATGCGCGGTCGCACGTTTCTGAACAAATACGTCATCATCGACGAGGCCCAGAACCTGACCCCCAAGCAGATGAAGACCCTGATCACCCGTGCCGGCCCCGGCACCAAGATCATCTGCATGGGCAATCTGGCCCAGATCGACACACCCTACCTGACAGAAGGCAGCTCGGGCCTGACCTATGTAGTGGACCGTTTCAAAGGTTGGCCCCATAGCGGCCACATCACGCTGGCGCGCGGCGAACGCTCGCGCCTGGCAGACTTCGCCAGCGAGGTGCTGTAAGTGGCGAGCTGGATCGCGGCACTCAAGCTCGTACCCTGGGGCGAGGTCATCAAGGCCACGCCTCAGGTGGTGAAGGCCGCCCAGGGCATGCTCAAGAAGAAAGAAGCCCAGGCCGAGGCGCGCGAGCAGGACGCCAGCGCACAAAGTGCTGCGCAGCGCATTTCGCCACCGGCTTCCGCCGGCGAGCAGGCGCTGCTGCTGATCCAGCAGCAGGAGGAGCGCATCACCCAGCTGGAGCAGTCGCAGCGCCAGTCGCTGGAGATCATCGAGAAGCTGGCCCAGCAAAATGCCCAGATCGTCGCAACCGTGGGCGCGCTGCGCATAGGTGCACAGCGCCTGGCCTGGGCCTGCGGCGTACTGGGACTGTGCGCGATCGGTCTTGGCGTCTACCTGTTCAGCCGCTAACCCCGCAGCTGCTCAAAAAAACAAAGCCCGCAAGGTCTGTGCCTTGCGGGCTTTTCTTATGTCCTTCAATTTGATAGCTTGCAGCGCTTGATATTCATAGCTTTCATATTCATAGAGTTATGAAATCCACACCCAACAAGCGCTAATCGCTATGATTTTTAGTATTCGTCCGTGCCGTAGCCCTGCGCCAGATTCTCGAAACGCGTCTGGTTCTTCTGGAAGAAGAGCTTCACCGTCCCCGTCGGCCCGTTACGCTGCTTGCCGATGATGACCTCGGCAATATTGGGCTCCTTGCTCTCTTTGTTGTAGTAGTCGTCACGGTAGATGAACATGATGATGTCCGCGTCCTGCTCGATGGCGCCCGATTCACGCAGGTCGGACATCATGGGGCGCTTGTCGGTACGCTGCTCCACCGAGCGGTTGAGCTGGGACAGCGCAATCACCGGGCATTGCAGCTCCTTGGCCAGCATCTTCAAACCCCGCGAGATTTCGCCCAGTTCGGTGGCACGATTGTCGGAACTAGCAGCAGATCCCGATCCGCTCATCAGTTGCAGGTAGTCAACCACGATCAGGCCCAGCTTGCCGCACTGGCGCGCCAGACGACGCGCATTGGCACGCAGCTCGGTTGGAGACAGGCCCGGCGTTTCGTCGATATGCAGCGACACGGTGCGCAGGCGCTCGATGGCCTCGGTCAGACGCGGCCACTCGTCGTCGCTGAGCTTGCCGGTACGCAGATTGCCCTGGTTGACGCGGCCGATGGAGCCGACGATACGAACCGCCAGCTGGGCCGCGCCCATTTCCATGGAGAAGATGGCGACCGGCAAGCCCTCATTAAGCGCCACATGCTCGGCAATATTCACGGCAAACGAGGTCTTGCCCATGGAGGGACGCGCCGCCAGCACCACCATGTCGCCGGCCTGCAGGCCCGAGGTCATGCGATCCAGATCGACAAAGCCCGTGGGCACGCCGGTCACATCCATGGGGTTGTCGGCCATCTCCTGGACCCGGTCCAGCAGGTCCACCACCAGCGAATCCAGCGACTGGAAACCCTGCTTGTTGCGCGCTCCCTCCTCGCCGATCGCCATGATCTTCTGCTCGGCTTCGTCGAGGATGCGCTCCACGGTCTTGCCCTGCGGATTGAAGGCATTGGTCGCGATGTCGTCGCTGGCCGTGACCAGCTTGCGCAAGATGGCGCGCTCGCGCACGATTTCCGCATAGCGGCGGATATTGCTGGCACTGGGCACATACTGCGCCAGCTGGTTCAGGTACATCAGGCCGCCGATTTCCTCGGCCTTGCCCATGCCCTGCAGATGCTCATAAACCGTGATCACGTCGGCCGGCTTGCTTGCATTGATCAGCTTGCCGATGGCTTCGTAGATCAGCTTGTGCTCGTGTCGGTAGAAGTCGCCGTCGCCAAGCAGATCACCAACGCGCTCCCAGGCATTGTTGTCCAGCAGCAGACCGCCGAGCACCGAAGATTCCGACTCCATGGAGTGCGGCGGCACACGCAGTTGCGCCACCTGCTGATCGGCAGTGGGAACCGGGGCGAATGCATCATCTTGCAGATCAAGCGGGGGCATTACTGACGACATGAGACTCCTAGAGACAAGTCCTCCATCGTAGCGGGAGGCGGTGGCGACGTCACGGCGGGTGACGATAAAAACGCTGGCGAGACAAACAATTACCAGAAAACAAAAAACCGCCCGAAGGCGGCTTTTTGCCAATTCAGAACAGAGCCTGAATTAGGAGTGGTCGCCGTACACGGAGACGGCCACTTCTGCAGCCACGTCGGTGTGCAGAGCCACCACCACAGTGGCATCGCCAACGGTCTTGATGGGGCCGTTGGGCATGCGCACTTGCGACTTGTTCACTGCGAAACCGGCCTTGACCAGTTCTTCAGCGATGTCGGCGTTGGTGATGGAACCAAACAGACGACCGTCAACGCCAGCCTTCTGAGTGATCTTCACGTTCACGCCGTTGAGCTTTTCGCTCAGTTCTTGAGCGGCAGCCAGCTTCTCGGCGGCAGCCTTTTCCAGCTCAGCGCGCTTGGCTTCGAATTCAGCCTTGGCAGCAGCTGTTGCACGACGTGCAGCGCCGGAGGGGATCAGGAAGTTACGAGCGTAACCGTCCTTGACCTTGACGATATCGCCCAGGTTACCCAGGTTCACAACCTTTTCGAGCAGAATGATTTGCATAGTCGTGCTCCTTAGATCTTGTGCTGGTCAGAGTAGGGCAGCATAGCCAGGAAGCGAGCGCGCTTGATGGCTGTGTTCAGCTGACGCTGGTAGATGGCGCGCGTGCCGGTCAGGCGTGCGGGCACAATCTTGCCGTTTTCGGCGATGAAGTCACGCAGGGTGTCGACATCCTTGTAGTCGATTTCTTCGACGCCGGCGACTGTGAAGCGGCAGAAACGCTTGCGCTTGAACAGCAGCGACTGGGTGTTGCGCTTAGGACGCTTGTCCTTGTTGAATTTCTTGAACGTGGCCATTGCTGGACCTCTTGAAAATTAATTTTGTTGAATATCCTGAATGTGTAAAACCAGCATCTTGCTATTGCGCGGCGTGGCCAGAAAACCTTGAAAGGTCCATTGGCTACCGGGTGCTTGGCGGGCCAGCTTTTCAGCCAGGGCGCCAAAGGCAACAGCCTTGACAGATGCATTCACGTTGCGCGCACTGCCCAGCTCTTGTTGCTGCGAACTGTGTTCAATTCGCAAATCCAGGGCCGGCAATCCGGCGGGCGTGTAGCGCAAAGCAGCTTGCTCTACGAGAAGGCCCGTCAATACAACGCGGTTTTCCACTCCTTCAGTGTCTGATGCTATTAAGCGTGCTCAGCCTGGTTGGCCTTGCGGGCTTCTTCGCGCTCAACGCTCTTCATCATGGCGGAAGCAGCTGTTTCAGCCTTCTTCTTCTGCACAGTCAGGTGACGCAGCACGGCATCGTTGAACTTGAAGGCGTGTTCCAGTTCAGCCATCACAGCCTGGTCGGCTTCGATGTTCAGGCACAGGTAGTGAGCCTTAGCGAGCTTGTTGATCATGTAAGCCAGCTGACGACGGCCCCAATCTTCTTCGCGATGCACCTTGCCGCCACCAGCGGCAATCATGCCCTTGTAGCGCTCCAGCATCGCGGGAACTTGTTCGCTTTGATCCGGATGGATCAACAAAATGATTTCGTAATGACGCATAACGACTCCTTTTGGGTAAACGCCGCCCACTGCGTCTGTAGCGGTGCGGCAAGGCAAAACGTGAGATTCTAGCCGAGTGGCAGACTATCTGTACACTCTGGGGCCTATAAACCTGCGATTAGCATTGGTCAATCAAGGCGAGATGTCTTGAAATCACAAGTACTTACTCCCCTGGAATATCCCGCAAATGCTGCAGACTCACCCCAGCCGCTGCGCCCGCCGCCCTTTGTTGGGCGGCACGGGTCTTGAAATAGACCTGGCGGAGCGCATCTGGCAGACAGATTGTCTTAAGTTTTGAGAAACCTTCACCAACTATGACCGAGAACCACAACCCCAACACCATCAACGACGCCAGCCCCGAGGAACTGGAAGCGGCCCTGGCAGCCAATGCGTCGGACGAACTGGGACGTCTGCAGGCCGAGCTGGAAGAACTCAAGGCCAAGAGCGCCGATCTGGCCGACCAATACCTGCGTGCCAAGGCCGACGCCGAAAACATGCGCCGTCGCGCCGAAGAAGAGGTCGCCAAGGCACGCAAGTTCGGCATCGAGAGCTTTGCAGAAAGCCTGCTGCCCGTGATCGACAGCCTGGACGCGGCCCTGTCCATCCAGAACGCCACGCCCGAACAACTGCGCGAAGGCTCGGACGCCACGCTGCGCCAGCTGAATTCGGCCCTGGAGCGCAACAAGGTGCTCGCCATCAATCCCGCTGCGGGCGAGAAGTTCGACCCTCACCACCACCAGGCCATCTCCATGGTTCCCGCCGACCAGCCCGCCAACACCGTGGTTGCCGTGCTGCAAAAGGGCTATGTGATCGCCGACCGCATCCTGCGCCCCGCGCTGGTTACCGTGGCCCAGGGCTGAGCCAGCTAGACACCCCAAAAAAACAACCGTCAGGGCAAAAAATAGTAAGTGACGGCTCTTGAAGCCGGCCACTACGCCCACAAGTGACGAATCAAGCAAACATTCAACAGATTACGGAGAGAATTATGGGAAAAATCATCGGTATTGACCTGGGTACCACCAACAGCTGCGTTGCCATCATGGAGGGTAACAACACCCGCGTGATTGAGAACAGCGAAGGTGCCCGCACCACCCCCTCCATCGTTGCCTATCAAGAAGACGGCGAAATCCTGGTCGGTGCATCCGCCAAGCGCCAGGCCGTCACCAACCCCAAGAACACCATCTACGCTGCCAAGCGCCTGATCGGCCGCAAGTTCGCCGAAGCCGAGGTGCAAAAGGACATCGACCTGATGCCCTTCCAGATCGTCAAGGCCGACAACGGCGACGCCTGGGTGCAAGTGCGCGACCAGAAGCTGGCTCCTCCCCAGATCAGCGCCGAAGTGCTGCGCAAGATGAAGAAGACCGCCGAGGACTTCCTGGGCGAAGCCGTGACCGAGGCCGTCATCACCGTGCCCGCCTACTTCAACGACGCACAGCGCCAGGCCACCAAGGACGCCGGCCGCATCGCGGGTCTGGAAGTCAAGCGCATCATCAACGAACCTACCGCAGCTGCCCTGGCCTTCGGCCTGGACAAGGTGGGCAAGGGCGACCGCAAGGTGGCCGTGTATGACCTGGGCGGCGGCACGTTCGACGTCTCCATCATCGAAATCGCCGACGTGGACGGCGAAAAGCAGTTCGAAGTGCTGTCGACCAACGGTGACACCTTCCTGGGCGGCGAAGATTTCGACCAGCGCATCATCAACTACATCATCGACGAGTTCAAGAAGGAACAAGGCGTCGACCTGTCCAAGGACGTGCTGGCCCTGCAGCGCCTGAAGGAAGCTGCCGAAAAGGCCAAGATCGAGCTGTCGAACTCCGCACAGACCGACATCAACCTGCCCTACATCACCGCCGATGCCACAGGCCCCAAGCACCTGAACATCAAGCTGACCCGCGCCAAGCTGGAATCGCTGGTGGACGATCTGATCGAGCGCACGATTGCACCTTGCCGCACCGCCATCAAGGATGCAGGCATCTCGGTTTCCGACATCCACGACGTGATCCTGGTCGGCGGCATGAGCCGCATGCCCAAGGTGCAGGAAAAGGTCAAGGAATTCTTCGGCAAGGATCCCCGCAAGGATGTGAACCCCGACGAAGCCGTGGCCGTGGGCGCTGCCGTGCAGGGCCAGGTGCTGGGTGGCGAGCGCTCCGACGTGCTGCTGCTGGACGTGACTCCCCTGTCTCTGGGTATCGAAACCCTGGGCGGCGTCATGACCAAGATGATCAGCAAGAACACGACCATTCCCACCAAGTTCGCGCAGACCTTCTCCACGGCTGAAGACAACCAGCCGGCCGTGACCATCAAGGTGTTCCAGGGCGAGCGCGAGATCGCCAGCGCCAACAAGATGCTGGGCGAGTTCAACCTGGAAGGCATTCCGCCCGCAGGTCGTGGCGTGCCCCAGATCGAAGTGACCTTCGACATCGACGCCAACGGCATCCTGAACGTGTCGGCCAAGGACAAGGCTTCCGGCAAGGAAAACAAGATCACCATCAAGGCGAACTCTGGCCTGTCGGAAGAAGAAATCCAGAACATGGTCAAGGATGCTGAGCTGAACGCAGCCGACGACAAGAAGAAGCTGGAGCTGGTGACCGCAAAGAACCAGGGCGAAGCCGCTGTTCACAGCGTCAACAAGAGCCTGGCCGAGCATGGCGACAAGCTGGATGCCGCTGAAAAGAGCGCCATCGCAGCTGCCGTCAAGGAGCTGGAAGAAGCGCTCAAAGGCGAGGACAGGGACGCCATCGACGCCAAGACAACGGCCCTGATGACGGCCAGCCAGAAGCTGGGCGAGAAGATGTATGCCGACGCACAGGCCGCTGGCGGTGCCGAAGCTGCTGCTGCCGCAGCAGGTGCCTCCGCCGGTGCCGGCGCCTCGGCTGCCGCTGACGACAATGTGGTTGACGCCGAAGTCAAGGAAGTCAAGAAGGACTAAGCGCGGGCAGGTCCTGGCCTCAAACCATTGACCGCTTGCCGCCGCGCCGGGCTCTCAGGAGCTGGCGCGGCGTTCCTGTTCCATCCGACCGAAAACTCACATGTCCAAACGTGACTACTATGAAGTTCTGGGCGTTGCCAAAAGCGCCTCGGACGATGACATCAAGAAGGCCTATCGCAAGCTGGCGATGAAGTTCCACCCTGACCGCAATCAGGGCGACAAGGCCAAGGAAGCCGAGGAAAAGTTCAAGGAGGTCAAAGAGGCCTACGAGATGCTTTCCGACAGCCAGAAGCGCGCGGCCTACGACCAGTACGGCCATGCCGGCGTGGATCCCAATCGCGGCATGGGCGGCGGCGAGGGCTTTGGCGGCTTTGCCGAGGCCTTTGGCGACATCTTTGGCGATATGTTCAACGGTGGCGGCCGCGGCGGTCGCGGCGGCCGTCAGGTCTACCGTGGCAACGACCTCAGCTATTCCATGGAAATCACCCTGGAAGAGGCTGCCAAGGGCAAGGATGCCCAGATCCGCATTCCAAGCTGGGACAGCTGCGACACCTGCAGCGGCAGCGGCGCCAAGCCCGGCACCAGCACCAAGACCTGCACCACCTGCAACGGCATGGGCACGGTACAGATGCGCCAGGGCTTTTTCAGCGTGCAGCAGACCTGCCCGCACTGCCGCGGCACAGGCAAGATCATCCCCGAGCCCTGCACCTCCTGCGGCGGCCAGGGCAAGGTCAAGCGCCAGAAGACGCTGGAAGTGAAGATTCCCGCCGGCATCGACGACGGCATGCGCATCCGCTCGGCCGGCAACGGAGAGCCCGGCACCAATGGTGGCCCGGCAGGCGACCTCTATATCGAGATTCGCGTCAAGGACCACGACATCTTCGAGCGCGACGGTGACGATCTGCACTGCAATGTGCCCGTGAGCTTCATCACCGCCGCTCTGGGCGGCGAGATCGAAGTGCCCACGCTGCAAGGCAAGGCGGCGATCGACATCCCTGAAGGCACGCAAGCCGGCAAGCAGTTCCGCCTGCGCGGCAAGGGCATCAAGGGCATTCGCTCCAGCTACCCCGGTGATCTGTACTGCCACATCGTGGTGGAGACTCCGGTCAAGCTCACCGAGTACCAGCGCAAGCTGCTCAAGGACCTGGACGAATCGCTCAAGAAGGGTGGCTCCAAGCATTCGCCCAGCGGCGAAAGCTGGACGGACCGCCTGAAGAGCTTCTTCAGCTAAGCCCCTGCACCCAACAAAAAGCCCATCGGCAGTGCCTGATGGGCTTTTTTTTCATGGCTCGCCAATCACTCCTTGGCGGGCTTCCAGTTGCGCACCTCGCGCTGCACCTTCAGCCGCTCAGCGGGGCCCAATGCCTGCTCGGCTGTCTGCATGCGGCTTTGCAGCGAGGGATCCTTGGCATGAGCGATAGTCAGCCAGAAATAGGCCTTGCCCATGTCTTTCTGCACGCCCTGACCGCTGACATACATGGCTGCCAGATTCGACTGTGCCAGGGTGTAGCCCTGCTTGGCGGCGCGATCGAACCAGCGCGCCGCCTGGCCTGCATCCTGCGGCACGCCCTGGCCGTTGGCATAGAGAAAACCCAGAGACGACTGAGCCGCCGCATTGCCCTGACCGGCGGACTTCTCCAGCCACCGCGCCGCACGCGTCAGATCCTGCGGCACCAGCGCGCCTACGGCATAGATCATGCCGGTGTTGTACTGGGCGTCGGCATGGCCTTTCTCGGCAGCCTGTTCAAACCACTGCAGGGCGGCCCTGCCATCCTCCTTGACGCCCCGGCCGCTTGAGAGCATCACTCCCAGGCTGTACTGGCCTGCAGCCTCGCCACTTTTGGCCGAACGCTCGAACCATTTCACGGCCTGCGCATCGTCTGCGGCCACGCCACGCCCCTCGGCATACATCAGACCCAGATTGTTCTGCGCAATGCCGTCGCCCTGATCCGCCGCCTTGCGATACCAGCTCACGGCCTGCACTTCGTCCAGAGTCACACCCCGCCCGTTGGCGTAGAGCACTCCCAGGTCGGATTGCGCAGGTGCATAGCCCTGGTCGGCCGACTGGCGATACCAGTGCACGGCCTGTGCCAGATCCTGGTTCACGCCCTTGCCAAAACGGTAGCGCGAGCCCAGCAGATACTGGGCCTTGGCGTCGCCCGTCTGTGCTGCTGCACGCATGGCGGCCAGTTCCTTGGCATCTTCGGCCTGATTGTTCCTGGCCTCCGGCGTCCAATGCTCACGACCCAGCGGAGCTGCCGCTGCCGCACCTGCTGCCGCAGCACCAGCGACCGCTGCATTGCGGCCGGTGCGTCCTTTTTTACCGGCCTTGCCGGCGGACTTGGCCGATGAAGATTTGGCAGCACCTGCAGTCGTGCTCTTGGTGGGCTTGGACGATTTGGCTGGCGCGGCCGCACTGGACTTGGCCGGGGTCTTGCCTTTGGCCACAGCTGGCAAGGCAGTGCCGCCCAGCGCCAGCGCAGTTGCCAGCAGGCAAACCTGACCCCAGCAACGGCTGCGGTGCAAGAGGAGCGACCCCGAAGCCATAGCTGGCAACTCGGAAGGCTCACTGTCGGACATCGGATGATTGGGAACTCTCATGACTCACATTTTTGCAGCGAATAGCGTCGATTCCTGGCTGCTTTACTGACGATTTACTTTGTAAAAAGATGCCGGAACTCAGGCACCTGAAAAACTTTTGTTCCTCAGACCTGATCAGGCTTGAACGATTCTGGCATCTAGAGTCTTCGCTATGAAAATGCAAGTACACAAGACTGACAAATGCAACATCGCTTTCCCAGGTTTCGCCAAGCCATCGCAAAGCAAGAAATCACCCATCTCCAAAATTTACCCATCGCCAAGCAAGACATCTCATTCAAAGATGGATGTAGCTAGATTAATCGGTAAAAATGCTGAAAACTTCTCGAAACGAGAAGACTTGAGCCTACCCCATGAAGAATTCAGAGCGCAGTTTTGCGCGCCGCATCGATCTCACCTCGCTTCAGCTGTTCGTCGCCGTGTGCGAACTGGGCAGCATTGGCCGCGCCGCTGAACGCGAGTTCATTGCAGCCTCGGCCGTCAGCAAGCGGCTGTCCGACCTGGAAGCGACGGTGGACACAGCCCTGCTCTATCGCCACAGCCGCGGCGTGACGCTGACGCCGGCCGGCGAGAGCCTGCTGCACCATGCGCGCAATGTGCTCTACGGGCTGGAGCGCATGCAGGGCGAGCTCTCCGAATACGCCGACGGCGTGCGCGGCCATGTGCGCATGCACGCCAATATGTCGGCCATCGTGCAGTTTCTGCCCGAAGACCTGGGAGCCTTTGCGCGCGAACACAGCCAGATCAAGATCGATCTGCAGGAGCACCTGAGCCCCGACGTGCTGAGCGCCGTGGCCGAGGGCACGGCCGATATCGGCATCTGCACGCTGGGCAATATCAGGAGCAGCGAAGGCAATCAGGCCACCGTGCAACTGACCCAGGGCAATGTGCCGCTGCAGTACCGCAGCTATCGCAAAGACCGACTGGTCGTCGTCGTGCCCGAGCGCCACGCCCTGGCCGACCGCGAAAGCGTCGCCTTCACGGAAGTGCTGGAATGGGACATCGTCAGCCTTCATGCGGGCTCCTCGATCAGCCTGGCCATGCGCGCTGCTGCAGCCCAGGCAGGCCACCCGCTGCACCAGCGCATCCAGGTCACCAGCCTGGACGCCATGTGCCGCATGATCGACAACGGCCTGGGACTGGGCCTGCTGCCCGACCGCGCATTCGAGCTGATGCATGGCGTGGGCCATCTGCGCGCCGTGCAGCTCACCGACGACTGGGCGCACCGCGAACTCTGCGTGGTGGCCCGCGACTTCGAAGCGCTGCCGGTGACCACCCGCCTGCTGGTCGATCACCTCTGCCCCGCCAGCGCCAAGGCTTGAAACATCGCATCAAGCCACAACAGAATCCTCCCAACAAACCAACCTCACGAGACCACCATGGGACGCACCCTCTACGACAAGATTTTTGACGAGCACGTCGTTCACACCGAGGAAGACGGCACCTCCGTCCTCTATATTGACCGCCATCTGGTGCACGAAGTCACCAGCCCCCAGGCCTTCGAAGGTCTGCGCATGGCCGGCCGCAAGCTGTGGCGCGTCAGCTCGGTCGTGGCCACGGCCGACCACAACACGCCCACCGACGGCTGGGAGCGCGGCTATGACGGCATTGCCGACCCCATCAGCAAGGAACAGATCACCACGCTGAACAGCAATATCGCCGAGTTCGGCTCGGCCGCCTTCTTCCCCTTCATGGACAAAGGCCAGGGCATTGTTCACGTCATGGGCCCCGAGCAAGGCGCGACCCTGCCCGGCATGACCGTGGTCTGCGGCGACAGCCACACCTCCACCCACGGCGCTTTCGGCGCGCTGGCCCACGGCATCGGCACCTCCGAGGTCGAGCATGTGATGGCCACCCAGACCCTGCTGGCCAAGAAGGCCAAGAACATGCTGGTGCAGGTCAACGGCAAGGTCGCGCCCGGCATCACCGCCAAGGACATCGTGCTGGCCATCATCGGCAAGATCGGCACCGCCGGCGGCACGGGCTACACCATAGAGTTTGCCGGCGAAGCCATCCGCGACCTGAGCGTGGAAGGCCGCATGACGGTCTGCAACATGGCCATCGAAGGCGGCGCTCGCGCAGGTCTCGTGGCCGTGGACGACAAGACCATCAACTACATCAAGGGCCGCCCCCTGGCGCCCACGGGTGGCGAATGGGATGCCGCCGTCAGCTACTGGAAGACGCTGCATTCCGACGCCGATGCGAAGTTCGACCGTGTGGTCGAGCTCAATGCCGCCGACATCGTGCCGCAGGTGACCTGGGGCACCAGCCCCGAGATGGTGCTGGGCATCGATGCCGCCGTCCCCGATCCCGACAAGGAAAAAGACTCGAACAAGCGCGGCGCCATCGAACGTGCGCTGACCTATATGGCACTGGAACCCGGCAAGCCCATCAACGACATCTTTGTCGACAAGGTGTTCATCGGCTCCTGCACCAACAGCCGCATCGAGGACATGCGCGAAGCCGCCGCCGTGGTCAAGAAGCTGGGCCAGAAGGTCGCCAAGAACATCAAGCTGGCAATGGTCGTGCCCGGCTCCGGCCTGGTCAAGGAACAGGCCGAGCGCGAAGGCCTGGACCAGATCTTCAAGGCCGCCGGCTTTGAATGGCGCGAACCCGGCTGCTCCATGTGCCTGGCCATGAACGCCGACCGCCTGGAGCCCGGCGAGCGCTGCGCATCGACCTCGAACCGCAACTTCGAAGGCCGTCAGGGCGCCGGTGGCCGCACTCATCTGGTCAGCCCCGCCATGGCCGCTGCGGCCGCCATCCACGGCCACTTTGTCGATATCCGTAAATTTGCGTAACCCCCCTGAGTCGCTGCGCGTCTTCCCCCAAGGGGGACGACGGCCTTTGCTGCGGGGCGGCCCTTGCTGGCCGTCTCTGATGCAAGACGCGAACGTCGCCAAGACTAAAGATTCTGGAATCACACCATGCAAAAATTCACCGTGCACAAGGGGCTCGTTGCCCCCATGGACCGCGAGAACGTCGACACCGACGCCATCATCCCCAAGCAGTTCCTCAAGTCCATCAAGAAGACCGGCTTCGGCCCCAATCTATTCGACGAGTGGCGCTATCTGGACCAGCCCGGCCAGCCCGGCGTACCCGAAGCCGACCGCAAGCCCAATCCCGACTTCGTGCTCAACCAGCCCCGCTTCAAGGGCGCCAGCATCCTGATCGCGCGCAAGAACTTCGGCTGCGGCTCCAGCCGCGAGCACGCGCCCTGGGCACTGGACCAGTACGGCTTCCGCGCCATCCTGGCCCCCAGCTTTGCCGACATCTTCTTCAACAACAGCTTCAAGAACGGCCTGCTGCCCATCGTGCTGCCCGAGGCCACGATCGACCAGCTGTTCAACGACGTCGCGGCCTTCCCCGGCTACGAGCTGACCATCGACCTGGAGCGCCAGGTGATCCTGAGGCCCCAGGGCGAAGAGATCGCCTTCGACGTCATCGCCTTTCGCAAATACTGCCTGCTCAACGGCTTCGACGATATCGGCCTGACCATGCGCCATGCCGACAAGATCAAGGCCTTCGAGGCCGAGCGTCTGGCGCAAAAGCCCTGGCTGGCGCATACCTTGATTCAGAAGTAACCCCTGAGCCGCGTTGCCTAGGCGGCCCCGCGGCTTCCCCCAGAGGGGGACGACGGCCTTTGCCGCGAGGCTGCTCTTGCTGGCCGTCTCTCACTTGGGCCATGCTGGAGGTAAGGTTCTCTGCTGTGCCGGTCTCACTCAGTTGAGGGATGCCCGCCTCTTGAGCCCGAAGTAAAACTATCAATAAATGAGCTGCTTACGATTGTCATCAATAGACTTCGATAGATATTCAATCTGAAATCTATGAATAAAGAGCGCAAGCAGCTATCAAATTAATCAAAGGAACATCATGAAGATTGCAGTTTTGCCCGGTGATGGCATCGGTCCCGAAATCGTTGCGGAAGCCGTCAAGGTGCTTGAGGCCCTGAATCTGGGTCTGGAAATGGAAACCGCTCCCGTGGGTGGTGCCGGCTATGAAGCTGCCGGCCACCCCCTGCCTCCTGCCACGCTGAAGCTGGCCCAGGAAGCCGATGCGATCCTGTTCGGTGCCGTGGGCGACTGGAAGTACGACACGCTGGACCGCCCCCTGCGTCCCGAGCAGGCCATCCTCGGCCTGCGCAAGGCCCTGGGCCTGTTCGCCAACTTCCGCCCCGCCATCTGCTACAAGGAGCTGACCCATGCTTCCAGCCTCAAGCCCGAACTGGTGGCAGGTCTGGACATCCTCATCATCCGCGAGCTGACCGGCGACATCTACTTCGGCCAGCCGCGCGGCCGCCGTGTGGCTCCCGACGGTCATTTCCCCGGTGCCGAAGAAGCCTTCGACACCATGCGCTACACCCGTCCCGAGATCGAGCGCATCGCCCATGTTGCCTTCCAGGCCGCCCAGAAGCGCAGCAAGCGCGTGACCAGCGTTGACAAGGCCAATGTGCTGGAAACCTTCCAGCTCTGGAAGGATGTGGTCAGCGAAGTCGCCAAGCAGTACCCCGACGTGGCGCTGGACCATATGTACGTGGACAACGCCGCCATGCAACTGGTCAAGGAACCCAAGCGCTTCGACGTGGTGGTGACCGGCAATATGTTTGGCGACATCCTCTCCGACGAAGCCTCGATGCTGACCGGCTCCATCGGCATGCTGCCCAGCGCCAGCCTCAACGACAAGAAGCAAGGCCTGTACGAACCCAGCCACGGCTCGGCCCCCGACATCGCCGGCAAGGGCATTGCCAATCCTCTGGCCACCATTCTCTCGGCCGCCATGATGCTGCGCTTCAGCCTGGGCCAGGAAGCCGCCGCCCAGAAGATCGAAGCTGCCGTGCAAAAGGTGCTGGCCGATGGCCTGCGCACCGCCGACATCTACAGCGAAGGCACGACCAAGGTCAGCACCCGTGAAATGGGCGATGCCGTGGTCAAGGCACTGGCAGGAGTCTGAGGCCCGGAAACCGCTGATGCCAGGCCACCGCCGCAAAGCGGTGGCTTTTTTGTTCGACGCAATTTTCGGCGCCAAACAAAACAAAACGTCAAAAATAAATCATTTATTTCGACGTTTTGACTAGAGTTTCAAGCACTTTTAATTCTTCAAGCTTTGGCTCTAGTCGCTAGAATGACAACTCTTATGTTTGCCGCACGCACCTTCGCTCCCGAGACCCTCACACCCGCAAAGCTTGCCGGTGTGAATGCGCGCGCAATCACCATTAAGACGATTACAGGCTGACCCAGCCCGGTTCGTCGCGCGCCCCTTCCGGCCCTGACGAGCCGGACGAAGCAGTCTCAAGCTACTGTTTTCAAAACTGAAAAGGCGTTTCAAATGAGCAAGCAATTGGTAGGTTTGGTGGGCTGGCGCGGCATGGTCGGCTCCGTGCTGATGGATCGTATGCAGGCCGAAGGCGACTTCGCGCTGATCGAGCCCGTGTTCTTCTCCACCTCCAATGCCGGCGGCAAGGCCCCGGCCATGGCCACGGTGCACACCGAGCTGAAGGACGCCAACGACATCGCCGAGCTGTCCAAGTGCGACATCATCATCACCTGCCAGGGCGGCGACTACACCAAGGAAGTCTTCCCCAAGATCCGCGCCGCCGGCTGGAACGGCCACTGGATTGACGCCGCCTCCTCGCTGCGCATGGAGAACGACGCCGTCATCGTGCTGGACCCCGTCAACGACGATCTGATTCAGCAAAAGCTGGCTGCCGGCGGCAAGAACTGGATTGGCGGCAACTGCACCAACTCCATCCTGCTGATGGGTCTTGGCGGTCTGTTCAAGGCCGGTCTGGTGGAATGGGTCTCCTCCATGACCTACCAGGCCGCATCGGGCGGTGGCGCCAACCACATGCGCGAGCTGCTCAAGGGCATGGGCGTGGTGCACGCTGCCGTGGCCGACGAGCTGGCGACTCCTGCTTCCGCGATTCTCGAAATCGACCGCAAGGTGGCCCAGACCATCCGCGAAGATGTGCCCACCGAATTCTTCGGCGCGCCTCTGGCCGGCGGCCTGATCCCCTGGATCGATGTGCAGCTGCCCAACGGCCAGTCCAAGGAAGAATGGAAGGGCCAGGCCGAGGTCAACAAGATTCTCGGCACCGAAGCCGCCATCCCCGTGGACGGCCTGTGCGTGCGCATCGGCGCCATGCGCTGCCACTCTCTGGCCCTGACCTTGAAGCTCAAGAAGGACCTGCCCCTGGAAGAGATCGAGGCCCTGATCAAGGGCGGCAATCCCTGGGTCAAGTTCGTGGCCAACGACCGCGCCCTGACCGTCAAGGAACTGACTCCCGCAGCGACCACCGGCGGCCTTGACGTTGCCGTAGGCCGCGTGCGCAAGCTCAACATGGGCCCCGAATATGTCTCGGCCTTCGTGATCGGTGACCAGCTGCTGTGGGGCGCTGCCGAGCCGCTGCGTCGCATGCTGCGCATCCTGCTGGCAGCCTGATCCCGTCCACCATCAAGCCTGCGAATGGCTTGATCCAGCACAGCAAAGCGCCAGTCATCCTCGTGATGGCCGGCGCTTTTTTCATGTCCAAGCTCCAGGCTTGGGCGACAATTGCCCGCTTATTCGGGCGAATGCAAACCGTCAGCAAACCTACATTAGGTTTCATCTCGTTGCCAATCGACAACAATTGAGAGCCTTGCCAGCCATGCTTTTGCTCACATTGCAATAGCGTCGTTGACAATGCAAACTGTGTCCGCCGGGCCGAGAGACCTTTGCCGCCTGCTGGAATTTCCAATTTTTATGTGCACCGCAGCCACAAACCCGATCAAGAACAAGAGGGCTGTAGGCTGCACGAATCAAGTCTGAGCCCTATGCAACGCTGGAAACTATCTGCGCTCGCCGCAGCCACCCTCGCACTGTCAAGCCTCCCGGCCACCGATGCATGGGCATTGGCGCTGGGTCGCATCACGGTGCAGTCGGCTCTGGGCGAGCCCTTGCGTGCCGAGGTCGAGATCCCTCAACTCAGCGCTGCCGAGGCCGACAGCCTGCAGGCCGCTATCGCATCGCCAGCTGCATTCCGCGCCCAGGGCATGGAATTCACGGGCACGGCCAACTCGGTACGCGTACAGGTGCAAAAACGCGCCAACGGCTCGGCCGTGCTCAAGCTCAGCAGCTTTCAGCCGGTCAACGATCCCTTTGTCGACCTGGTGATCGATGCCAACTGGGCATCGGGCAAGCTGCAGCGCAACTACACCTTGCTGCTCGACCCTCCTGCAACGCGCCGCCCTGCTCCTGCGCCCACCACCGCTGCCCAGGCCACGCCTGCCGTGGTACCTGCGCCTGCGCGTCCCGCCGTGACTGCACGCCTGGCGTCCAGCCCTGTCAACACAGCCGGCCGGGACCTGCGCAATGACCGCGATCAGGACGAAGCTGCAACCAAGCCTCTGCGAAAACGCCAGGCCGGCACTGCAGCACCGGCTGGCAGCAGCGATGAAGTTCGCGTCAGGACAGGCGACACCGCAGGTCGCATTGCTGCAGCGCACAAGCCAGCAGGCGTCTCGCTTGATCAGATGCTGGTCGCCATGCTGCGCAGCAACCCGCAGGCCTTTGTCAATGGCAATATCAACCGCATGCGCAGCGGCGCGGTGATTCAGTTGCCCGATCAGGCGGCCGCTCAGGCCACCTCGGCCAAGGAAGCCCGCCAGATCATGGCGGCCCAGTCTCAGGATTTCAACCAGTTCCGCCGTCAACTGGCTGGCGTGGCACCTGTGGCTCCTGTGGAAGCAGCATCGCGCAGCGCTTCGGGCCAGGTTCAGGCCCATGTCGCCGATGCCAAGGCCGCCACCGCAGCCCCCGACAAGCTGACCCTGTCCAAGGGCTCCGTCAAGGGCGTGGCCGCAGATGAGCAAGTGGCTCAGCAAAAACAGGCCGCAGACCAATCTGCGCGCGCCGATGAGCTCAAACGCAATATGGCCGAGCTGAGCCAGATTGCGGCAGCCACCAAACCTGCAGGTACGGCTGCAGCTCCCGCAGCAGGCACACCGGCTGCAGCTGCACCAGCGGCAAGCCCTGCAGTCACCGTACCTGCGGCCAGCGCCGCCAATGCTGCAGCGCCTGCCCCCGCTCCGGCTGCTGATGCGGCTGCAACGTCTGCGCCCCCAGTCACACCCGAGGCTGCTGCAGCCGATGCAGCCAAGCCAGGCGACACCACGCCTGCGCCAGCTCCGGCCGAAGGCGAACCGGCACAACCCGCAGCCGAGCCTGCAGCGCCCACACCGGCACCGGTTGCACCTCCCAAGCCTGTTGCAGCACCGGCCCCCATTCCCGAGGAGCCCAGCTTTATCGACAGCCTGATGGAAGACCCGACCATCCCGCTGGCTGGCGCAGCACTGCTGGCCCTGCTTCTGGGCTATGGCGGCTACCGTGTTTCTCAGCGTCGCAAAGCCGCAGCGGCAGGCGCGGACAGCACGCTGGGCGACAGCCAGCTTTCAGCGGACTCCTTCTTCGGCGCCAGCGGCGGCCAGCGCGTGGACACCACGACCAGCAGCAGCCAGATGTCGGGCCAATCCATGCAGTACTCTCCCAGCCAGCTCGACGCCGGCGATGTGGACCCGCTGGCGGAAGCCGATGTGTACCTGGCTTACGGCCGCGACCTGCAGGCCGAGGAAATCCTCAAGGAAGCGCTGCGCAGCGACCCCAACCGCCTGGTGCTGCACCAGAAGCTGGCTGAAATCTATGCCAAGCGCCATGACCGCATGGCCTACGCATCTGTAGCCAACAACGTCTTTGCCCTGACCCAGGGCAAGGGGCCCGAATGGCAGCGGCTGGCCGATCAGGGCCGTATCCTGGATCCGGAAAATCTGACTTACCAGCTGGGCGGAGCTCCCCAGGCTCATGCAGCGGCAGCTGCGACCCCAAGCGCCTTCAGCCCCACCGATCCCTCAAGCGCCCTGCAAGGCGGTGTGGCCGCCGCCGTGGGCTTTGGCTCGGCACTGGCTGCTGCACAGGCGGCCGAAGCCGCTGCCAGCCACGAAGGGCCACCCACAGAGCCCGCCGGCATGGACTTCGACATGGATCTGGAGCTGCCGGCGGACCTGCCTGACACCGCAGCCAGCGCAGCGCCTGTGGCCTCCGAACCCGTCTCCTTGCCCAACGAGCAGGATTTCGCGGCACTGGCACAGTGGGACACCCCTGTCACCGCATCCGAGCCAGCACCCGCAGCAGACAATGGCCTGAACCTGAACCTCGACGATCTGGCCTCGTTCAGCCTGCCCGCCACGGCATCTCAAGCCCCGGCCCCTGTCGCAGCTCCCGCGCCCGCCGAGCAAAGCTCCCTGAATGCGCTCGAGTTCGACCTCGACAGCTTCACACTGCCTTCGCAGGCACAGCCCGAGGCCGAGAGCGGACAGGAAACTGCACCGCTGGAACTATCTTCCAGCCAGGAGCGCCTGGACACAGAGCAGGACATCGAAGCCCTGACCTTGCAGCAACCGGGTGAAGAGGCCGCCAGCCCTGCCGCCGCCCCTGCGCAAGCCGATGTGACCTTCGACCTCAGCGGCCTGTCGCTGGACCTGGGCACATCCGATATCGCTGCGCCAATAGATGCCGTGCCAGCGCCCTCCGAACCCGAAGACCCGCTAGCCACCAAGCTGGCCCTGGCCGAGGAGTTCAATGCCATCGGCGACAGCGACGGAGCGCGTACACTGATCGAGGAAGTGATCGCCGAAGCCCATGGCGATCTCAAGGCCAAGGCTCACAGCCTTCTCTCTCAGATTGGTTGATTGATTTGATGCATTCAGACCCCGCGCCGGGAGCCATGCCATGCGCATAGCTCTTGGCGTCAGCTACAACGGTCAGGCCTATCGCGGCTGGCAAAGCCAGCCCGATGGCAACACCGTACAAGACAAACTCGAAGCGGCCCTGGGCCGCTTTGCTGCTCAAGAAGTCTCCACCATCTGCGCCGGTCGCACCGATTCCGGTGTGCACGGCCTGATGCAGGTCGTGCACTTTGACACCGAGCTGCAGCGCGCGCCCAACTCCTGGGTGCGAGGCACCAACACCTTTTTGCCCAAGGACATCGCCGTGCAATGGGCGGCCGAGGTCGCCGACGGCCCGAATGGCTTCCACTCCCGGGCCTCTGCCACTGCACGCCGCTATGCCTATGTGCTGCTGCAGTCGCCCGTGCGCCCCAGCGTCGACCATGGCCGCGTGGGCTGGGTGTTTCAGGCCCTGGATGCGCAGCGCATGCGTGCAGCCGCCGACCTGCTGCTGGGCGAGCATGATTTTTCGTCCTTTCGCGCGGCAGGCTGCCAGGCCAAGAGCCCGATCAAGACCCTGCGCCGCATCGACATCCACTACCGCCCCGCAGGCCAGGCACCCATGCGCGACGGACAGATGGAATGTGGCTACTGGCGTTTCGAGTTCGAGGGCAGCGCTTTTCTGCACCACATGATCCGCAACATCATGGGCTGCCTGATCTACGTGGGCCAGGGCTCCAAGCCCGTGGAATGGATGCAGCAAGTGCTGGAGGCACGCTCGCGCGAAGTGGCCGCCCCCACCTTCTCCCCTGACGGTCTGTACTTTCTCGGCCCCATTTACGATACGCGCTGGGGCCTACCTGTAGACACCCCCCCGTTTGCCTGGCTGCCCTGAGCGGCCAGCGGCCAACGATTGCTGCAACGCCAGAGATTTGCCATGTCTTCCATTGCCCCCCGCACCCGCATCAAGATCTGCGGCCTGACCCGCGAGCAGGATGTCGACGCTGCAGTGGCCGCCGGTGCCGATGCCGTCGGCTTTGTGCTTTATGCGCCAAGCCCACGCGCCGTGACGCTGCAACGCGCGGCCGAGCTGGCCCGGCGACTGCCGCCCTTTGTCACACCTGTTTTGCTCTTTGTGAATGAAACAGCTACCAATGTGATAGCTGCTTGCGACCTAATACCCAACGCCTGCGTGCAATTTCATGGTGATGAATCGGCTGCGGATTGCGAGGCCGCCACCCGGGGCGTGCAGCCCTGGTTGCGCGCGGCGCGCATACCCCTTGGAGACGATGCGGCGCGATTTGACCTCGTAGAATATGCCCAACGTTATTCAAAGGCCCAAGCCATCCTGCTCGACGCCCATGTCGATGGTTATGGTGGCGGCGGCAAGGCATTCAATTGGTCACTTCTGCCAACAAGCGTCGACTCTCACCTCGTTTTGTCTGGTGGACTCACGCCTGCAAACGTGACCGATGGCATCTTGCAAGTGCGCCCTCGCGGGTTGTCTCTGGCCGTTGATGTGAGCTCTGGAGTCGAGGCCGAAGGCCCCGACGGCAAGCCCCTCAAAGGCATCAAGGATGCCCACAAGATTCATCGCTTCATTGCTGCCGTACGTGCAGCTGATGCCCAAATTTTGCAGACTGACACATGTTTGAATACCAGTATCCCGACGTCCACGGCCATTTCGGCCGCTACGGCGGCAGCTTCGCCAGCGAAACCCTGACCCACGCGCTCACCGAGCTGCGTGAGGCCTACGCAAAGTATCAGAACGACCCCGAATTCATCGCCGAATTCCAGTCCGAGCTGGCACACTATGTAGGCCGTCCCTCGCCCGTCTATCACGCCTCGCGCATGAGCCGTGAAATGGGCGGCGCGCAGATCTATCTCAAGCGCGAGGACCTCAACCACACGGGCGCACACAAGATCAACAATGTGATCGGCCAGGCCATGCTCGCCAAGCGCATGGGCAAGCCGCGCATCATTGCCGAGACAGGTGCCGGCCAGCACGGCGTGGCCACGGCCACCATCTGCGCTCGTTACGGCCTCGAATGCATCGTCTACATGGGCGCCGAGGACGTGAAGCGTCAAAGCCCCAATGTCTACCGCATGAAGCTGCTGGGCGCCACCGTGGTGCCCGTGGAATCGGGCTCCAGAACGCTCAAGGATGCGCTCAACGAAGCCATGCGCGACTGGGTGGCCAATGTGGACAACACCTTCTACATCATCGGCACCGTGGCCGGCCCCCATCCCTATCCCATGATGGTGCGCGACTTCCAGAAAGTCATCGGCGACGAGTGCCTGACGCAGATGCCCGAGTTCCTGGGCGCCGACAAGCAGCCCGACGCGGTAGTCGCCTGCGTGGGCGGCGGCAGCAATGCCATGGGCATCTTCTACCCCTATATCCCCTACGAGAACACCCAGCTGTTCGGCGTGGAAGCGGCGGGCGAAGGCCTGGAGTCCGGCAAGCACTCAGCCTCGCTGCAAAAAGGCAGCTCGGGCGTGCTGCACGGCAACCGCACCTTCATCCTGCAGGACGAAAACGGCCAGATCACCGAGACCCACTCGGTGAGCGCCGGCCTGGATTACCCCGGTGTGGGCCCTGAACATGCATGGCTGCAGGAAATCGGCCGTGCCCAGTATGTGGGCATCACCGATCAGGAGGCGCTGGACGCCTTCCACTATCTGTGCCGCGCCGAAGGCATCATCCCGGCTCTCGAGTCCAGCCACGCCGTAGCCTATGCCATGAAGCTGGCCAAGACCATGCGCGCCGACCAGTCGATTCTCGTCAGCCTATCGGGCCGTGGCGACAAGGACATCGGCACCGTGGCCGACCTCTCGGGTGCCGAATATTTCGACCGTCCCTCCATGCGCGGTCTCACCGTCAAGGGCGCTCCCGGACATGATGCAGCCAAGGCTGCCGCAGGGGGCAACAAGTTATGAGCCGAATTACCGCCACTTTCAGCAAGCTCAAGGAAGAAGGCCGCAAGGCCCTGATTCCCTATGTGACTGCAGGCTTTCCATTTGCCGCCATCACCCCCTCCCTCATGCACGGCATGGTGGAAGCCGGTGCCGACGTGATCGAGCTGGGCGTGCCCTTCTCGGACCCCATGGCCGACGGCCCCACCATCCAGCGCGCGGGCGACAAGGCCATCGCCAACGGCGTGGGCCTGAGCCAGGTACTGGCCTATGTGGCCGAGTTCCGCAAAAAGGACCAGACCACGCCCGTGGTGCTGATGGGCTATGCCAACCCCGTGGAACGCTACGACCAGATCCATGGCGAGGATGCCTTCGTCAACCATGCGGCGGCTGCCGGCGTCGACGGCGTGCTGATCGTGGACTATCCGCCAGAGGAATGCGAAGAGTTTGCAGCCAAGCTCAAGGCCCGCGACATGGACCTGATCTTCCTGCTGGCTCCCACCAGCACCGAGGAGCGCATGCAGCAGGTGGCGCGCGTGGCCAGCGGCTATGTCTACTATGTCTCGCTCAAGGGCGTGACCGGTTCGGGCGCTCTGGACACTTCGGCCGTGGAGGCCATGCTGCCGCGCATTCGCCAGCATGTCAGCGTGCCCGTGGGCGTGGGTTTCGGCATTCGCGATGCCCAGACCGCACAGACCGTGGGCCAGGTGGCCGACGCCGTCATCATCGGCAGCCGCATCATTGACCTGCTCGACAACCAGCCCCACGAGAAGATCGTTCCTTTGGCAATAGACTTTCTGCGTGGTGTGCGAAAGGCTCTCGACGCATAATGCACCCCTAGAAATTAGCCTCCCCCTGAGCGGCTTCGCTGCTTCCCCCTTGAAGGGGGACGACAGCCTCGCAGCGGGGCGGCCCTTGCTCGCTGTCCCTGACCGGGATTGCGCCAGTGCCTGCGCCGCGCCGCCCTCATGGGTTGCGGGTGGCGCGCAGTGCAGTGGAAACTGAAAAGGAAATAACCATGTCCTGGCTTGAAAAACTTCTGCCTGCAAAAATCCAGCAGACCAATCCGACGGAACGCCACCAGCAGATTCCCGAAGGTCTGTGGATCAAGTGCCCCAGCTGCGAAACCGTTCTGTACAAGACCGATCTGGAAAAGAACCAGAACGTCTGCCCGACCTGCGGTCACCACCACCG
Source organism: Comamonas sp. F1-6 (assembly GCF_039581415.1). Lineage (NCBI taxonomy): Bacteria > Pseudomonadati > Pseudomonadota > Betaproteobacteria > Burkholderiales > Comamonadaceae > Comamonas > Comamonas sp. F1-6. Next base: position 260,428 of record NZ_JBCPWN010000001.1, on the reverse strand, counting down.
CATCGGCGCGCGCGCGCGTCTGAACCATTTCCTCGACGCCGAAGGCCGCTATGAAATCGCACAGGAAGTCATTCCTGTCGACCCGCTGAAATTCAAGGACAGCCGCAAGTACCCCGAGCGTCTGAAGGAAGCACTGGAGAACACCGGCGAGACCGACGCACTGATCGTCATGGGTGGCTCCGTCAAGAGCATCAATGTGGTCGTGGCCTGCTTCGAGTTCGACTTCATGGGCGGCTCCATGGGTTCTGTGGTCGGTGAACGCTTTGTGCGCGGCGTGGAGACCGCCATCGAGCAGAAAGTGCCTTTCATCTGCTTCACCGCCACCGGTGGTGCCCGCATGCAGGAAGGTCTGCTGTCGCTGATGCAAATGGCCAAGACCAATGCCGCGCTGACACGTCTGGCCAAGAAGGGCCTGCCCTATATCTCCGTGCTGACCGACCCGACCATGGGCGGTGTGTCCGCCGGCTTCGCCTTCGTGGGCGATATCGTGATTGCCGAGCCCAAGGCCCTGATCGGCTTTGCCGGCCCTCGCGTGATCGAAACCACCGTGCGTGTGAAACTGCCCGAAGGCTTCCAGCGCGCCGAGTTCCTGCAGGAAAAGGGCGCCGTGGACATGATCGTCGACCGCCGCGAGCTGCGTGATCGCGTCTCCAGCTCTCTGGCCATGCTGCAACGCCTGCCTGCGGACGCCGTGGAATAAGCACCGGACGAGCAAAAAGCAAAACGGTTGACGCAGCATTCATCTGCGTCAGCCGTTTTTTTTGCCCGCTTTAGCGCCTCGGGACATCCAAAACACACCGCACAGCAGGCTTTGGAATTGACGAGGCTCCGGGCAATACGGCTTTCCCGGCCCGGGCAGCTCCCCTAGCGCACCCCGGCAATCATGGACAGGCCGCCAGCCTGCACATAGTTGAGCACCATCAACAGCACCTGCAGGCCAATCAGGGCAATCAGCGCCGAAAAGTCCACATTGCCTATCAGGGGCACCACCTTGCGGATAGGAGCCACCAGCGGATCGGCCAGACGCTGCAGCACGCCGTAGATGGGCGAATAGGGCTGCACCCAGGACAGGATGGCGTAGATCAGCAAGATGCCCATCATGCCGGACAGAATGACCTTGATCAGCCCGCACAGCGCCAGCCATGGCAGCGCCACAACCGAGCCCTTGGCACCCAGCAGCAGCCAGATCAGCAGCACCTGCACCAGTTGCAGCAGCAAGGCAGCAATAAGACTGGATTTGTCCCAGCGGCCCTTGGCGGGAACGACTTTGCGCAACGGCATGACAATCCAGTCGCTCAGCGCAAAGACCAGTTGTCCCACGGGATTGCCAAACGGCACACGCTGCACCTGCATGTACATGCGCAGCAGGCAGGCCCCGCTGATCAACCCGACGACGACATCCAGCAGAAACAAAACGATTTCAAACAGCATGTGACCCAATTCAGAAAACAGTGAGCAACTCACCCATTCGTGGGATGATAGCCGGGCACCATGACTGATACACAAAGTCTGCATTCCCTGCCCCTGTTCCCGCTGAACACGGTGCTGTTTCCTGAAGGCCTGCTGAGCCTGCAGGTCTTCGAGGTGCGTTATCTGGACATGATCCGCAAATGCCAGCATGCCGACGCCCCTTTCGGCGTGGTTGCGCTGCAGTCGGGACAGGAGGTACGCAAGGCTGGCGCCCAGACCGAGCGCCTGCACTCGGAGGGCGTACTGGCCCATATCGCCCGGCTCGACTCTCCCCAGCCCGGGCTGCTGCACCTGCAATGCAAGGGCGTCCAGCGCTTTCACATCCAGCGCTGCTGGCAACTGCCGCATGGCCTGTGGGTAGCCGATGTCGCCATGCTGCCCGACGACCCCAAGGTCACTGTCCCCAAGCATTTGATCAGCACCTCTCATGCACTGGCTCAGGCCTTGCTGAACCTGCACAGCCACGACCCCGACCACGCGCAACTGCCCACTCCGACGCAGATGCACGACTGCGCCTGGGTTGCCAATCGCTGGGCCGAGATGCTGCCCCTGCCGGTGCGGGTCAAGCAGCAGCTCATGACACTGGATGCCCCGCTGCTGCGACTGGAGCTGATTGCCGATGTGCTGGAGCAAAGCGGCATTACCGGATCAGGCCCGCAGGAGGAAGCCTGAATTTGGCTCCTCCCTTTAACGGCGGTGTAAAAACACTACTTTTTCGACAGCATTCAGCTGGCTTTCTCCGCTGCAGTCTGGACCATGGAGGCGACATTCCGCAGTTCCTGCGAGCGCTTTGCCCGGTCGCTTACCGCTGACTCGGCAAAAAACTTAAAATCACCGGTTTCGGGCAGCGGCTATCCTTGCCGCGCCCCCATTCCTGGCCTCCAACCGGCGCTTGTCGCTGGCGCTCTCTTTTCATGACTGAACAAAACATCTCTTCTGCGGCAGAAAACACCGCCCCTCAGGACGAAAACAAACTCATCGCCGAGCGCCGCGAAAAACTCAAAGCCCTGCGCGAGTCTTCCAAGGCCAATGGCGGCGTTGCCTTTCCCAACGACTTCAAGCCCGAGCATCGCGCAGCAGCCCTGATCGCCGAGCACAGCGACAAGGATGCCGAAGCCCTGGACGCTGCAGCCGTCGCCGTCAGCGTGGCTGGTCGCATGATGCTCAAGCGCGTGATGGGCAAGGCCAGCTTTGCCACCGTGCAGGACGCCACGGGTCGTATCCAGGCCTATGTCACCCGCGATGCCGTGGGTGAAGAGGTCTACGCCGACTTCAAGAAATGGGATCTGGGCGACATCATCTCCGTCGAAGGTCAGCTGATGAAGACCAAGACCGGCGAGCTGTCGATCAAGGCCACGAAAATCCGCCTGCTCACCAAGAGCCTGCGCCCCATGCCCGACAAGTTCCACGGCATGGCCGACCTGGAGCAGAAGGTGCGCCAGCGCTATGTGGACCTGATGACCGACGAAGAAGCCCGCAAGCGCTTCGTGGCCCGCAGCAAGGCTGTGGCCGGCATCCGCGACTTCATGGTCGAACACGGCTTCCTGGAAGTCGAGACACCCATGCTGCACCCCATCCCCGGCGGTGCCAATGCCAAGCCCTTCATCACCCACCACAATGCGCTGGACCAGGAGATGTACCTGCGCATCGCGCCCGAGCTCTACCTCAAGCGCCTGATCGTCGGCGGTTTCGAGCGCGTGTTCGAGATCAACCGCAACTTCCGCAACGAAGGTATCTCGGTGCGCCACAACCCCGAGTTCACCATGATGGAGTTCTACGCGGCCTACTGGAACTACCAGGATCTGATGGACTACACCGAAAAGCTGATCCGCGACGCGGCCATGAAGGCCGTTGGCACGCTGGAGCTGAGCTATGGCGGCAAGCCCGTGGACCTGGTCAAGCCCTTCGAGCGCCTGACCATCCCCGAAGCCATCGTCAAATACACCGAAGCCGGCGACAACGTGGGCAACCGCGAATGGCTGACCAATGCCCTGAAGAAGCTGGGCATGAAGGAAGACAAGGACAAGCTGTCCACCCGCACCCTGGCCAGCCTGCAGGTGCTGTACTTCGAAGAGGTGGTGGAAGAGAAGCTGTGGAACCCCACCTTCATCATGGAACACCCCACCGAGATCTCGCCGCTGGCGCGCGCCAACGACGAGCGCCCCGAAGTGACCGAGCGCTTCGAGCTCTACATCACGGGCCGCGAATTCGGCAACGGCTTCTCCGAGCTCAATGACGCCGAAGACCAGGCTGCCCGCTTCAATGCCCAGGTGGAAGCCAAGGACGGAGGCGACGACGAAGCCATGTACTTCGACCACGACTTTGTGCGCGCCCTGGAATACGGCATGCCCCCCACCGGCGGCTGCGGCATCGGTATTGACCGCTTCATGATGCTGCTGACCGACAGCGCCAGCATCCGTGACGTGATTCTGTTCCCGGCATTGCGCCGCGAGGTCTGAGAAGCGGCTGTGCGCCCGGCTCGGGCGTTGCGGAACAACATGGCCTGACGGGCCTCTGACGATCCGTGACTGAGACACCAATAGCCACCGGCACAGCCAGATTGCGCACCGGCCACTATTCAAAATAGGCTGTCGCAATACTGGCTGGCTATACTGCTTGACATGCAGATTCCCCAATACTGGGCTCAGGCAAGACTACGTCATCAGACCGGCGTACGCCATGGCGTCACCGTTCAACGCTGGGGCTGGTCCGACAACAGCGAGTCAGATGCCCAGGCTCATGCTCAGCAAAGAGCACAGCAGGCACTGGAGGCGGCTCTCGCTGCCGCTGCCAAGCGCAGCCTGCCCGAAGACTTCGAGCGCATGGAATGGCGCACCGAATACGGGCTGGACGGCGGCACACCCATTCGCGAAGAGGTGCTGGAGCGGCGTGATGAATCCGTCATGACGCGCAATAGCTATGGCGCACACTGCCTGAATACAGAGAACGTGGCCATTGCCGATATCGACTTTCCACATCAGAAAAAGCCTGCCCGCTTCCCAGTCATTTCGTCGCTGCTGCTGGCTCTGACCCTGCCCTGGCTGTGGCTGACCCCTCTGACCTGGAGTCTCGGTGCGGCGATGCTGATGCTGCTGGTGGCCAGCATCGGCCTGGTCTTCTGGTCAGGCCTGAAGCAATGGCTGCATGCCCGCCAGACGCAGCGCAACAATGCCCACCTGCCACCGCCTGTGGATATTGCACTGGCAAAAGTTCGGGCGTTCTCAGCCAGGCACCCGGACTGGGGCTTGCGCGTCTACGAAACGCCCAAAGGACTGCGCGTCATTGTCACCCACACCGCACTCGCCCCCTCCTCACCCGAGGTCCAGGGGCTGTTCCAGCAACTGGAGGTTGACCCGCTCTACGCCATGCTGTGTAACCAGCAGCAGTGCTTTCGCGCCCGAGTCAGCGGCAAACCATGGCGCATGGGGCTGAACGGTCTGTCGAGCCAGGAAAGGCGCTGGCCCCTGCCTGCCGCCTCTCAGACTGCACGCCAGCAGTGGGTGTCGGTTTATGAAACAAGATCGACGCAGTTCGCGGCCTGCCGCTTTATCGCTCAACTGGGCGCGACGACGCTGTGTTCAGCGGCACAGACTTTCGTCATCTGGCACGATGAACGCAGCAAAGCGCACTCCTCTCTGGCATTGGCCTGAGCATGTCCGTGACCATTCACAAAGCCTGTTGCTTAAAACCGGCGTATAAAGTAACAATATATTTCCCAGACCATGCCTGAACTACCGATGAGTCTGACCCTGACCTTCCTCTCATGACAGCTCTGCCATCTTCTGCATCAGCTTTGTCTGCCATCGAATCCAGCGGGGCACGGTTCTCGTCACCCGATTCTGCGACGCCGTTCTCCGTACTGGTCGTCGAGGATCAAGCAGTCATGCGAGCTGCTCTGGTGACGGAACTTCGCCAGGCCGGTGTGACACAGGTGCTGGAAGCCGAAAACGGCCGCACCGCGCTGGCACTGTTTCGCAGCGAAAGACCCGATCTGGTGCTGCTGGACATCCGCCTTCCCGGCGAAGACGGCTATTGGGTCGCGCGTCAGCTGCGCGAGGCCGAGCCCGGCGAGTGGACACCCATCATCTTTCTCTCCGGCCTGGACAACGATCTGGACGTCTGGCGCGGTATTGAGGCGGGCGGCGACGATTACCTGGTCAAACCCGTCAAACCCATTGTGCTGGTCGCCAAGCTGCGCGCCATGCGCCGCCTGCTGGACATGCGCCGTCGCCTGGTCACGGTCTCTGCAGAGCTGCATCTGGCGAATCAAAAGCTCAACGAAATGGTGGAGCTCGATGCGCTCACGGGTTTGGTCAATCGTCGAGGCCTCGATCGCATGCTGCATGCCGAAATTGCTGCGGCAAGGCGCGAGAGCAGGCCGCTGACGCTGATGCTTTGCGACCTCGATCACTTCAAGCACTTCAACGATACCTACGGCCATGTCCAGGGCGACGAATGCCTCAAGCAGGTCGGACGTCTGCTGCGCGAAGTCTGCGTGCGCCCACGCGACATCGCCGCACGTTATGGCGGTGAAGAGTTTGCCATGATCCTGCCCAATACCCCGCGCTCCGGTTCGATGACGTTCGCACGTGCTCTCGGCCAAATGCTCAAGTTCCTCAAGATTCGCCCGCCAGGAGCCGCCGAGGATATTCCGCTGACCCTCTCCGGCGGGATTACCACCTGCATTCCCGACGAGCACACCAGCGCCGAATCCATGCTGATGCGAGCCGACGAAGCCCTGTATGCCGCCAAGTCTCAAGGGCGCAACCGCTTCTTCAGCTTCGAGATGCAGATGGACACCATAGAGCAGAGACAGATCTAGCAGTCCGCCAAGCAGCGTTGCGGCACTGCCTGCCCAATCGACACTTATCAGCTCCGCTCTCAAGAGACGCTAGGATTGGCGCATTGTCCTGTCAGCCCTTCGGGGCTGACCTCTGCCGTTTTTCTCGAGTGACTGGTTATGCGTCGTCTTCAAATGCACCTGCCCGATTGGATGCAGGACTGGCTTGAAATCCTGATTCCCGGGGTTCAGATCTTTCTCATCATCCTGGTGGCCTGGCTGATCAACTGGCTCATCAAGCGCATCATCTCGCGTGCAGGCAAGGCCTATGACCTGCCTCATGAGCTGCTCATGCCGCTGCGCGGCGTGTTTCGCTGGATCATCATCGCCGCCGCCATACTGGCGATTCTCGAGCGCCTGGGCATGTCGGCTACCGTGCTCTGGACGGCTTTCACCGGCTTTGCCACAGTGGGTGCAGTTGCCTTCTTCGCGGCCTGGAGCGTGCTCTCCAATCTGTTTTGCGCGCTGCTGATCGTCACCGTCGGCCCCTTCCGTCTGGGCGACTATATCGAGGTGCTCGACACTGCAGAGAAGCCTGGAGCCAAGGGCCGCGTGATCGACCTCAATATGCTCTACATCACCTTGCAGGATGACAGCGCACCGGCAGGCATGCCCAATCTGCTGCAGATTCCCAACTCACTGATCTTCCAGCGCGTCATTCGCCGCTGGAAAGGCGGCATGCCGGTGGTGACGGAGAACACGCCGGCCACCAGCCAGGAAGAAGCGTGCGCGGTGGCCATCACGACTCCTGGCGACAGCGCCGCTGCCTCGGGCTGATACCGGCGGATATCGGCTGATACCCGGCCTCCATGCAAAAGGGCTTCCTGAGAAGCCCTTTTTGATTACCTCAAGGCAGACGCGGCCTGACCTTGCTGGCAGCCAGCTTGGCATTCACACGGGCTTGCTCCACATCGCTGGCGCGCGCCAGGGCCACGCCCATGCGACGCTTGACAAAGCTCTCGGGCTTGCCAAAAAGGCGCAAATCGGTGCCGTGCACTGCCAGGGCCTGGTCCACTCCATCAAACACCAGGCCTTCTGCATCCTGACCACCGTAAATTACGGCACTGGCACCAGGGTTGCGCAGGCTGGCATCCACGGGCAGACCCAGAATCGCGCGGGCATGTAGTTCGAACTCGCTTTGCCACTGCGTGCACAGCGTCACCAGTCCTGTGTCATGGGGACGCGGCGAGACTTCGCTGAACCAGACCTGCTCGCCCTTCACAAACAGTTCCACGCCAAACAGGCCCAGGCCGCCGAGGTCATCGGTAACGGCCTTGGCAATCTGGCGCGATTTCTCGAGTGCGGCTGGGTGCATGGGATGAGGCTGCCAGCTCTCCACATAGTCGCCGGCCTGCTGGATATGGCCCACGGGATCGCAGAAATGGGTTTCGATCTGACCATCCGCACCCTTGGCGCGCACAGTCAGCTGGGTGATTTCGTAATCGAAGTCGATAAAGCCTTCGACGATCACGCGGCCCTTGGCCACACGGCCGCCGGCCATGGCGTAATCCCAGGCCTTGGCCACATCGGCCGGGCCGTCGATCTTGCTCTGGCCCTTGCCCGAGCTGCTCATCACGGGCTTGACCACACAGGGGTAGCCGATGGCGGGCTGGCCGTCGCTGCCGTCGATCGCGGCTTGCAGCTCGACCAAGGAGTCGCAAAAACGATAGGGGCTGGTGGGCAGGCCCAGGGTTTCAGCGGCCAGACGGCGAATACCTTCACGGTCCATGGTCAGACGCGCGGCTCGGGCCGTGGGAATGCAGGTGATGATGCCTGCGGCCTCCAGCTCTTCCAGCATGGGCGTGGCAATGGCTTCTATCTCGGGCACGACCAGATCGGGCTTGACTTCTTCGATCAGTGCCTTGAGCTGGGCCGGATCGCTCATGGTGATGGTGCGCGCATGATGGGCCACCTGCTGGCCAGGCGCGTTTTCATAGCGGTCCACGGCAATGGTTTCCACGCCCAGGCGCTGCAGGGCAATCAGCACTTCCTTGCCCAGCTCGCCGCTGCCCAGCAGCATGACTTTGGTGGCATTGGGGGAGAGAGGGGTTCCTAGGGTGGTCATGGTTGCATCCTGCATATATGGGGCCGAGCCCCCGATCATAGGCGAGCAGGCAAGCCTCTCGTGACTGCAGCCTGGCAATTCGGCCGCTTTCAGCGCCGAGCTATGAAGCGCATGGCACGGCTGATTGAAGATTCAGTGCGGCATCGGCGAGTAATGCTCGATGCGGCAGGCGCCGCGATTCTTGCATTGCCCGTCCAGATAGCGAAAGCGTACCGTCACGGCAGTACCGGGACTGGGCCACTGCCTGCGCGGCAGCTCGCTTTGATAGTCTGCCGTTTCTGGCCTGAAGCTCAGCGCCGTGCCCGGTTGCGGACATTCGGCATCGCCGCTGGCTTTAGCTTCAAGCACGCGGGCTTGCAGCGCTCGGCCACCGCTTTGCTTTTCTCGCACCTGCACCTTGAGATCGCAGATCTGCCAGTCTGCAGCCTGGGCGGCAGCGGCGCAGGCGGTCAAAGCCGCCGCGATCAGAATTCGGAAAAGAGTCATCTGCCTACCTGCAAGTGAGTGGTGTTCATGGGCCAGCATCTCTACCAAATAGATAGCTTCAATCGCTTCAAGACAAAGGGATTGAGGCCAATATCTTGAAATTTTTCGGTGGGTATCAGTGCGTCAGACCGACAGCCTTGCCGCCACGCTGCGGAATGCTTCCCGCGTCGAATCGCATCTCGGAAGTCCAGACCGCATCGTCCCAGACCCAGGGGCTGCTGGCCTGCTCCAGACCCAGCACATGCACGCCGCTCAGGTCCTTGACGCGTTCCTTGAGCCAGTCGATCTGATCGCTGCGCACAAACACCAGGCAGGCAATCTCCCAGTCGGGCTGCGTGATGCCCAGACCGTGCAGTTGCGACAGCAGCGGGGCATACCATTTCTCGACCCGCTCGTTGAGACGGTTGACCAGCGCCAGCGGATAGCCGGAAGCCGATACCTCGACCACATAGACCTGGCGACGCGCCGGGCGCAATGCCACGAAAGCCGGACATTGCCAGCCATCGGCCACCTCGTACTTGGGGGCCACAAAAGTCTCACCGTTGGCCGTGAGCAGCTGCATCACGGCTTCTTCATGTCGGTCCATGCTGAATTTCTCCGGCGCGCCGAAAGTGCGCGCAGGCTCACACCTTAGCGCAGCTCAGGCCTCACCAAAGCAAATTCCGATATCGCGCGCCATGGTCAGCAGCGGGCTGTCCAGCGGCACGGTGCGCTGGGTATTGGCCACATCGGCAATCGCCACACTGCCGATGCGGCCGTTCTGCAGCGTGACCATATGGCCCAGCTGGCCGCCCAGCACCAGTTGCGCCGCATGGTGGCCGAACTGCGTGGCCAGTACCCGGTCAAACGGCGTCGGATCGCCGCCGCGCTGCACATGCCCCAGCACCGTGGTGCGCACCTCGCTCTGGAGATGGGGTTGCAGGCGCTCGCGCAGCACATGGCCGACGCCGCCCAGACGCACGGGGTCGGGACTGTGCGCAATCCGCTCGCGCACCGTCAGGCTCTGGCCGCTTTCCTTGGCCCCCTCGCCGATGCAGATGATGGTGTAGCGCTGACGCCGCTCGCGCTCCTGACAGACCTTGATGATGGACTGCAGGTCGTAATCGATCTCGGGCAGCAAAATGATGTCGGCAGCACCGGCGATGCCGGACTCCAGCGCCAGCCAGCCCGCATGGCGGCCCATGGTCTCCACGATCATCACGCGGTGGTGGCTCATGGCCGTGCTCTCGATGCGGCGCAGGCTTTCGGTCACCGTCGCCACGGCCGTGTCGAAGCCGAAGCTGCGCTCGCAGTTGGCAATGTCGTTATCGATGGTCTTGGGCACGCCCACGCATTGCAGTCCCACCTGCGCCAGGCCATGGGCCAGGCTCATGGTGCCGTCGCCGCCGATGGCAACCACCACATCCAGTGCCAGCGCCTTGACATTGCGCCCCACCTGGGCCAGCGTGGCCGCATCGCGCAGCGGGTTGGCGCTGTTGCTGGTGCCCAGGATGGTGCCGCCGATATGCAGAATGCCGCTGACCTCGTCCCAGCTCAGCGCTCTGACGCGCGGACTGGCATCCATCAGCCCTTCAAAGCCGTCGGCAATGCCCAGTACCTCGCACTGGCCATGGTTGATCAGGGACTTGGTGACCGCACGGATCACCGCATTGAGGCCGGGGCAATCGCCGCCACCGGTCAGCACACCAACGCGCATGGGCTCACTCTCCAAAGATTCTTGAATGCACATCATCCCACGAGAAAGTCGCTCCCAGAGCCTCCCATGCCTGCACCGTGGTTGAGACTGCTTGTCCCCGAACCTGCCTGCTTCAGCGGCTCCCGGGCAGGTCGGCCTCCCGGATCCCTTGCTGCGGCTGCAGCAGCCAGCGGGCCGTGTGGAACTCCGTCACGCTGTCGCGGTGGGCCACCGAAACCAGTGCCCCGCCTCTGCCCTGCACCAGTTGCACCAGCCGGCTGTAGATCTGCGCTTCGGCGGCATTGTCCAGCGCGCTCGTGGCCTCGTCCGCAAACACCCAGGCCGGACGCTTGAGCAGGACCCGCGCCACGGACAGCCGCTGCTGCTCGCCTCCCGACAGGCTGCTGTTCCAGGCCGCCTGGCTGTCCAGCCGCTCCTGCAGCTGCGGCAATTGCGCTTCGCGCAAGACCTGTTTGAGCTCAGCGTCGCTGTAGCTTGCCGCCGACTCCGGATAGGCCAGGGCATCGCGCAGGCTGCCGTCGGGAAAATAAGGGCGCTGAGGAATGAACATGGCGTCCATAGGCCGCTCCACCCGACCTCGCGCATAGGGCCAGATACCAGCAAACGCTCGCAGCAAGGTGGACTTGCCGCTGCCCGAAGGCCCGCTGATCAGCAACCTCTGGCCAGGGCGTATCTGCAGCCCGGCGTCCGCCACGATGGGGCTTCCTGCGGGCAGGGACACATCGAGATTCCGGGTCTGCAGCTGGGTCGACGCTGCAAGCTGTACGCCGACCGGGTGCTCCCCCTGCTCGCGCAGACTCCCGTCGAAACCGGCCAGACGCAAGGTCGTGGCCCGCCAGGCCGCGATATCGGAGTAGTTGTTGACGATCCAGCTCAGTGAGTCCTGCACCTGATTGAAGGCCGAGCCTATCTGCATCAGCTGACCCAGCTGGATGGCGCCACTGAAAAAACGCGGTGCGGCAATGATGAAGGGAAAGACCACGGCCGCCTGGCCGAAGAAATTGGTAAACCAGCCCAGACTCTTCTGCTTCTTGATCAGATTCAGATAGTTGCCCAGGGCGTCGCCGAAACGCAGGCCGATCTGGGCACCCTCCACGCGCTCGCCACCGTCCAGGGCGATCGCCTCGGCATGCTCGCGCACGCGGATCAGGTGATGGCGGAAGTTGGCCTCCAGTTGCTGCTGGCGGTTGTTGAGTCGGACCTGGGGTTTGCCGATCCAGAAGGTGATCGCACTGCCGACCAGACAGTACAGCACGGCCATCCAGACCATGAAACCGGAAACCTGCAGCTGCCCGCCACCGAGCAGTGCCAGCAGACCGATATCGACGACGGAACTCAGGCTCCACAGAATGCCGACGAAGCTCACAAAGGTGACGGCCGCATTCAGCAGCCCCATGGACAGCGACACGGTATAGGTGGTGAACAGATTCAGGTCCTCCTGAATTCGCTGATCGGGGTTGTCGGGGGCCTTGGCATTGCCGTCCACGCCATAGCGCCCCAGCTCCAGCCGGTAGAACGCCTTGGCCGACAGCCAGCGCTGCAACATGTGCTCGGTCAGCCAGCGCCGCCAGTTGAGCTGCAGCAACTGCGTCAGATAGAACTTGTAGACCGCGATGACGATATACACCAGGGCCAGCCAGAGAAAGCGCCATAGCTGCTGCCAGAACACCTCGGCCTGCTTGTTCTGCAATGCGTCATAGAACACCCGGTTCCATTCATTGATCTGCACCAGCATGAACACCGCGGCGAGATTGAGGCCCACGATGGCGGCCAGCAGCCCCCAGGCCCGCCATTTCTCCTCGGACTGGAAATAGGGCCGGGTCAGGGTAAAGGCCTGGCGCAGCACGCCCGGCCGGTGTTTGCGGGACTCAGGTCCCGGGCTCTTGGAATTCATGCAGGCTTTCGGTGATTCATGAACAAAGGCGCAGCGACGATGCCACGGCCAGGCTCCTGAGCTCACCCTAAGCCGGCTAACTGAGGCCAGACTTAAATGCCAGAGACCGCCCTACCTGGCCTTCAAGGGACATAAAAAATCCGCTGCCCTTGCGTCAAAGGCAGCGGATGGCGGGGCCGGGAAAGTCCTGATCTAGGGCAGCAGGTCCAGCGCCTGCAGATAGGCAGGCTGGCGCATCAGATCGTCCCAGGCTTGGGGTTCGGTATCGGGCAGCAGCGAGACACGGCGCGATTCGGAGTCGATATCGGGCACCCAGCGGCCGTCGCGCAGCGCGGCATCCATGCCGTCCAGCAACTCGTCCACATGCTCGCCCAGACCCAGGCTCTGGTTGCACAGCAGCACCATGTCGCAGCCCGCATTCAGGGCCGTCAACGCGGCATCGGTGTAGCTGATGAGTTCGCCGTCGATGCGGCGCGCACCCTCCATGCTGAGGTCGTCGCTGAAGATGGCTCCGTCATAGCGCAGACGGGCGCGCAGGATGTCCTTGAGCCATTTCTCGCTGAAGCCTGCCGGGCGCTTATCCACCTTGGGATAGATCACATGGGCAGGCATGACGGCCGTGAGCACGCTGGACAGCCAGGGATAGGGGGCGGCGTCTTCGTCGAGAATGGCCGTCAGGCTGCGCTTGTCGACGGGAATGTCCACGTGCGAATCGGCCTTCACAAAGCCATGGCCGGGGAAATGCTTGCCGCAATTGCCCATGCCGGCCTGCAGCAGACCCTGCATCAGGCTCCTGGCCAGAGCAGCCACCACCCGCGGGTCGCGGTGAAAGCTGCGGTCACCGATGACCGAGGATTCGCCATAGTCCAGATCCAGCACGGGCGTGAAGCTGAAATCCACACCGCAGGCACGCAGCTCCGTACCCAGCACATAACCAGCGGCCGTGGCCGCATTCATGGCACGCATGGCACCGCTGCCTTCACGGTATTTTTTGCCTTGACCATCATCCATCCACATCTCGCCAAAGGCGCGCATGGGCGGGATGTGCGTGAAGCCATCGGTACGGAAACGCTGCACACGGCCGCCCTCGTGGTCCACGCTGATCAGCAGGTCGGGCTTGACGGCCTTGATATCGGCACACAGCTGGACCAGCGCGCTGCGGTCCTCCCAGTTGCGCTTGAAGAGAATGATGCCGCCCACCAGCGGATGGGCCAGGCGCGCGCGGTCCACATCAGTCAGCGATGTGCCGGCAATATCAATGATCAGAGGTGCATGCATGCTCATGATGTAAAAATTTCTATAGCTGCCAGCGCCTATGTATCAGGCACCAGAGGCTGATTTCATTCTTTTCTTTCGACGACACAAAAGCTGGCCGCGTAGTCGGACTCGTCGGTGACGGACAGGTGCGCCGTCAGATTGTTTTTCTCGAACCATTCCTTGAGTTCGCCATGCAGACGAATCGCAGGCTGGCCGCTAGGCAGTTTGATGACTTCGCAATGACGCCAGGTCATGGGCATGACCATGCCCATTCCCACGGCCTTGCTGAAGGCCTCCTTGGCAGAAAAGCGCGTGGCCATGTAGCGGATGCCGCGCTCGGGCCAGCGCTCGCTGCGCGCCTTCCAGGTCGCCAGCTCGCCATCGGCCAGAACCTTGCGGGCAAAGCGCTCGCCATGTTTTTCGAGGCTTGCGCGAATGCGGCGCACATCGCAGATATCGGTGCCGATGCCGTAAATCATCCATGGTTCCTTTAGAGAGAAAAAGACCTCAAACGCTTACCTACAAAGCGCTGGCAGCTATCTTTTCAGGAATTTTTACCTGCCATACCAGCATCGATGCAGGCCTGATAGGCCTTGACGGTCTCGGCATAGCCCAGCTCCAGCGCATCGGCAATCAGCGCGTGGCCTATGGAGACTTCGGCCAGACCCGGCACCCGGGCCACAAAGGCGGCCAGATTGTCGCGATTGAGGTCATGGCCGGCATTGATGCCCAGCCCCGCATCCAGCGCGGCCTGCGCGGCCCTGGCATAAGTTTGCAGTTGTTGCTCCTGCTCGGCCTTGCCCCAGTTGGCGGCAAAAGGCTCGGTGTAGAGCTCCACGCGGTCGGCACCTACAGCCTTGGCCGCCGCCATCTGCTCGGGGATGGGGTCCATGAACAGGCTCACGCGCACGCCCAGAGTCTTGCATTCGGCAATCAGCGGCTTGAGGCGTTCGGCATCCTGGGGAAAGCTCCAGCCATGGTCGCTGGTGAACTGGTCTTCGCTGTCGGGCACGAACGTGGCCTGATGCGGGCGCGTCTGGCGGATGAAGTCCATCAGGTTCTGCGTGGGATTGCCCTCGATATTGAACTCGGCGCCAGGCCAGCTCTTGAGCAGCTCGTGCAGCTCGAAGACATCCTGAGCGCGGATATGACGCTCGTCGGGACGCGGGTGGATGGTGATGCCCTGCGCTCCGGCCTCCAGGCAGATCTGCGCCGCACGCGTCACCGAGGGAATACCCAGATGGCGGGTATTGCGCAGCAGCGCCACCTTGTTGACATTGACCGAAAGCGCGGTGCGAGGGGAGGCAGAGGTATTCATAGCGATTGCAGATCCATCATCAGCTGGCGGGTGCGCAGCATGGTTGAGCCGCAATGGTATTGCAGAAGATGGCGCAATTGCGGCTTCAGGGCCTGGGCCACTTCGGGCTCGGCCAGCGCGTTCAGGGTCCTCGGAAATGGCTGCTCGGCCTGCAGCGCCAGCTCTATGGCCTGCCACTGCTGGCCGCTCAGCGCCGCGCGCTCGTAGCCGGCGGCCTGGCGCAGGCCGCCGTCGGCCACCAGGGTGTAACGCAAAACACTGTTGAGCTGGCTGAGCGTTGCGCTTTCCTGCCTCAGATCGGGCAGATGGCCGAGTTCGCGCAGCAGCACCAGCTCGAAGGCACGCAGCACGGGTTCGATGGCCTCGGTCGTGCCGCCATGCTGGCCAGCCAGCACACGCACCACACCGGCATAGATATCGAACAGCGCCGTATAAGGGTCATCGCGCGCCAGCAGGCGCAGCAGCAGCTCGTTCAGATACATGCCCGACCACAGCGCATCGCCCTGGGGCATGACATGGCCGCCCACCCATTCCGCCCCCTTCAGGCTATGAATCTCGGCATTGCCCTCTGCTCCCAGCGTGTAGCTGAGCTTGAGCGGCTGCAGCGGCAGCAGCACGGGGCGAAAGTTGGAGGTATGGCGCTTGACGCCCTTGGCCGCAAGCGCCACGCGCCCGCGATGACGTGTGAACACCTCCAGAATCAGGCTGGATTCGCTCCAGTCGTACTGGTGCAGGATGTATGCGGGTTCGTCGCCGACGCGTTTGGCGCTAGCCATGACTTGCTCCGTACCACAACAAAAATGTGAATGGGGCGGTTTTGCCGCCGGGCCGCCCCAAGGCAAAACCCGGCCTAAGCCGGGTCAGGGCCCCCTCGGGGGGCAGCGGGCACACGCAGTGAGCGAGCGTGGGGGTCAAAAAGTTTTACTCGTAGCCGAAGGATTTGACCCGGGCCTCATCGTCGGCCCAGCCGGACTTGACCTTGACCCAGACTTCGAGGAACACCTTGGCATTGAGCAGCTTTTCGAGCTCCTGACGGGTTTCGGTGGAGATGCGCTTGAGGCGCTCGCCGCCCTGACCGATCACCATGGCCTTGTGACCGTCGCGCTCGACCACGATGGTGGCTGCAATGCGCATGAAGCGACCGAACTTGGGGCTGGGCTCTTCCTCGAACTTATCGATGACAACTGTCGAGGTATAGGGCAGCTCGTCGCCCGTGAAGCGGAACAGCTTCTCGCGCAGAGTCTCGGAAGCCAGGAATTTCTCGCTGCGGTCGGTCAGTTCGTCCTCGCCGTAGAACCAGGGCTGCTGCGGCAGGTATTTGGCGCAAATGCCATACAGGCGCTCGATATCCTTTTTGTTCTTGGCCGACATGGGTACGAACTCGGCAAAAGGATGGCGCTCCTGCATGTCGCGCAGCCAGGGCGCTATCTCGGCACGGCGACCCACGGTGTCGAGCTTGTTGGCGATCAAGAGCGTGGGAATGCCGGGCTTGAACAGGCTCAGCACCTTGGCATCGGCCAGCGTGAAGCTGCCGGCCTCCACCACGAACAGGATCAGGTCCACATCGCCGATCGCGCCCATCACGGTCTTGTTGAGCGACTTGTTCAGGGCAGTGGAATGCTTGGTCTGGAAGCCGGGGGTATCGACAAAGACGAACTGGGTCTCGTCCTTGGTGCGGATGCCGGTAATCCGGTGGCGCGTGGTCTGGGCCTTGCGCGAAGTAATGGAGATCTTCTGGCCCACCAGCGCGTTCATCAGCGTGGACTTGCCCACATTGGGCTTGCCGACGATGGCGATCAGGCCGCAGCGCTGCTCTTCGGGCGCGTAGACGCGGGCCGGAGCCTCCTCTTCCTGGTCGCGGATGGCAGTCGGCGTGCTACCGGGCTTGGCAGCGGCCAGCATGGCGCTGATGTAGTCCAGGCTCGGGTCGCTGATATCGGTAGTAACAGACTTGGGACCTTTTGGGCCCTTGGCTTTTTCTGCACCTGCGGTGCCCGCTATCTTTTTCTTAGCAGCATCGGTCATGGATTTTTGGCTTTCACTTTTTCCAGCAAGGCAGCGGCGGCTGCCTGCTCGCCCATGCGACGGGATGCTCCCGAGCCCTGGGCGCTGATATTCCATTCGGCAATCGTGCACTCGACCTTGAAGGTCTGCTTGTGCGCCGCGCCACTGATTTCCACCACATGGTATTGCGGCAGCTTCATGCGCTTGCCCTGTAGCAATTCCTGCAGTGCGGTCTTGGGGTCTTTGTCCGCCGCACGCATATGGGGGTTGATGTCCACGCCCTCGAAGAGGTGGTGGACGACTTTCTCGCCTGCGGCAAAGCCGGCATCGAGGTAGACGGCACCGATCAGCGCTTCCACGGCATCGGCCAGGATGGAGGGACGCTGCTTGCCACCGGACTTGGCCTCACCTTCGCCCAGACGCAGCAGATCAGGCAGCTGCAACTTCAGCGCAATCTTGTGCAGCGTGCCTTCCTTGACGAGATTGGCCCGAACGCGCGAGAGATCGCCTTCGGGCATGGAGGCCAGCTTGGCATAGAGCAAGCTGGAGATGGCCAGACTCAGCACCGAGTCGCCCAGAAACTCCAGTCGCTCGTTGTTGTCGGCCGAAAAGCTGCGGTGCGTGATGGCACGCTGCAGCAGCGCCGGGTTGGCAAATTGATGTTGCAGCCTTTGCTGCAGAGCGACTAGAGCAGGTTCCACCTGAAAGGTCTATTTCTTGAAACGGTAAACAAGGTAGGCAGGGCCTGCCAGATGAATCTCACGGGAATACTCGAAGCCCACGACGATCTTGTCGTTGACCTTGGTCACGTTCAGATCGTTGCCGGAGATGGACTTGAAGTCGTCAATGGAGGCCGAACGATCGAAGCTGGCCTTGACTTCGGCAACGGTACTGCCTTCAGCGGCGGCCTTGTTGGCCGCCTTGGTGATGGCCTGGTACTCCAGGAAGACGGGCACCGATTGTGCGCCAATTGCGGCAACCGCCACGATGATGGCCACGAGAAACACCAGACCGATGAAGGACAGACCACGCTGCCTGGAGCGCGATGCCAGATTTTTCATGCTTTTCCCCTCTCAAGCCGGGCATGTTCCTGCCCGTGTATCCCAGAAAAATGACGAAACGATTGCCGATGCTCAGTGGAAACGGCCGATACGGCTCAGATCACCGAAGTTCATCCAGACAAAAAAGGCCTTGCCCACGATGTTCTGGTCCGGCACAAAGCCCCAGTAGCGCGAATCCAGCGAGTTGTCGCGGTTGTCGCCCATCATGAAGTAATAGCCTTCGGGCACCTTGCAGGTCACGCCTTCCACGCTGTAGCGGCAGTTTTCCTTGTACTCGAAGTTGCTCGCCCCCTGGATGAAGGCCGGCACATCGTTGTTGACGATGGAGCGGTGCGGCTGCTCGCCCAGGGTTTCCTCGAACTGCTTGAAGTAACGCATCACGTCACGGTCCAGAAAGTCCGGCAGCTCGCGGGTGGGCAGCTCCTTGCCGTTGATGCTCAGGCGCTTGTTGATATAGGCCACCTCATCGCCGGGCACGCCCACCACACGCTTGATGTAGTCCAGCGTGGGCTGGGGGGGGTAGCGGAACACCATCACATCGCCGCGCTGGGGCTTGTTGCCTTCGGTGATCTTCTTGTTGATCACGGGCAGGCGGATGCCGTAGGTGAACTTGTTGACCAGGATCAGGTCGCCCACCATCAGCGTCGGAATCATGGAGCCCGAGGGAATCTTGAACGGCTCGAACAGAAAGGAGCGCAGCACGAAGACGATGGCGATCACCGGGAACAGACCGGCGGTCCAATCCAGCCACCAGGGTTGCATGAGAATGCGACCTTTGGCGTCTTCGGAGACTTCGATGTCGGTCTTGGCAATGCCCATGCGGTCCAGCTCGGCGCGGCGCTCGACCGCTGCCTGTTCCAGCGCAGCCGCAGCCGCGCGGCGTCGAGGCCAGAAGTAAAAGCGCTCGGCCAGCCAGTACACCCCGGTCACCACGGTTGCCAGAAACAGCAGCAGTGCGAAGTTGCCTTCGATGGAGCCGGTGTACCAGGCCGCGATATAGCCTACAAAGGCCGCCAGGATGGCGGCCGTGATCCACTGCATGACTTGCATCAATCCTCCACTTGCAGAATGGCCAGGAAGGCTTCCTGCGGCACTTCCACCGAACCGATCTGCTTCATACGCTTCTTGCCGGCCTTCTGCTTCTCGAGCAGCTTGCGCTTACGCGTGATGTCGCCGCCATAGCACTTGGCCAGCACGTTCTTGCGCATGGCCTTGACGGTCTCGCGCGCAATGATGTTGGCGCCGATCGCGGCCTGAATGGCCACATCGAACATCTGGCGGCTGATGATCTCGCGCATCTTGGCCACCACGGCACGGCCGCGGTAAACGGACTGCGAACGGTGCACGATGATGGACAGCGCATCGACCTTCTCGCCGTTGAGCAGAATGTCGACCTTCACCACGTCAGATGCGCGATATTCCTTGAACTCATAGTCCATGGAGGCGTAGCCGCGCGAGACGCTCTTGAGCTTGTCGAAGAAGTCCAGCACGATTTCGCCCAGAGGCATCTCGTAGGTCAGCATGACCTGACGGCCGTGGTATTGCATATTCATCTGCACACCACGCTTCTGGTTGGCCAGCGTCATCACCGGACCCACATAGTCTTGCGGCATGTAGAGGTGCACGGTCACGATGGGCTCGCGGATCTCCTGGATGCGGCCGATGTCGGGCATCTTGGAAGGATTTTCCACGTCGATCAGTTCACCATCGCCCTTGATCACCTGGTAGACCACGCTGGGGGCCGTGGTGATCAGATCCTGGTCGAACTCACGCTCCAGGCGCTCCTGCACAATTTCCATGTGCAGCAGACCCAGGAAGCCGCAGCGGAAGCCAAAGCCCAGAGCCTGCGAGACTTCGGGCTCGAACTGCAGCGCCGCATCGTTGAGCTGCAGCTTTTCCAGCGCATCACGCAACTGGTCGTATTCAGAGGCTTCGGTGGGGTACAGACCCGCGAAAACCTGGGGCTTGACTTCCTTGAAGCCCGGCAGAGGCTTCTCGGCAGGACCCAGGTTGTTGGGCAGCTTTTTTTCCAGCGTGATGGTGTCGCCCACCTTGGCGGCCTTCAACTCCTTGATGCCGGCAATGATGTAACCCACCTCGCCGGCCCTGAGCATGTCGCGTGGCTGGTTGGCCGGGGTGAACACGCCGATGTTGTTGGCTTCATAGGCAGCGCCGCTGGCCATCATCTTGAAGCGCTCATTCTTCTTGAGCTCGCCATCGACCACGCGCACCAGCATCACGACGCCCACATAGGGGTCGAACCAGCTGTCCACGATCATGGCACGCAGCGGGCCATCGGGATTGCCCTTGGGGGCCGGCACCTTGGCCACGATGGCTTCCAGGATCTCGTCGATGCCCATGCCGGTCTTGGCCGAACAGGGAATGGCATCGCTGGCATCGATACCGATCACGTCCTCGATCTCGGCCTTGGCGTTCTCCGGGTCGGCCTGAGGCAGGTCCATCTTGTTGAGGACGGCGAATACCTCCACGCCCAGGTCCAGCGCGGTGTAGCAGTTGGCCACGGTCTGGGCTTCCACGCCCTGGGAGGCATCGACCACCAGCAGACCGCCTTCGCAGGCCGACAGCGAGCGCGAGACTTCGTAGGAGAAGTCCACGTGGCCGGGGGTGTCGATCAGGTTCAGGTTGTAGACCTTGCCATCCTTGGCCTTGTACTGCAGGGCGGCGGTCTGGGCCTTGATGGTGATGCCGCGCTCTTTCTCGATGTCCATCGAGTCCAGCACCTGGGCTTCCATATCGCGGTCGGCAAGGCCTCCGCAGCGCTGGATCAGGCGGTCCGCCAGAGTGGACTTGCCATGGTCAATGTGCGCAATGATGGAGAAATTACGGATGTGATTCATCAACGAGAAAGACAGCTTTGGAATTGAAAAAAGTGGCCTGCAGCAGCAAGAAAAAAGGGCGCGTCCCTCAAGCGGCGCGCCCTTAACCAACAATCTCTGGCAACTGCGATAGTTGGGACTTTATTGTAGGCAAAACTGGCCGCAAGCCAAGACCCAGCAAGGCTTGACAAGTTTCGGTTTGTGATTTTCGAATTCATTTATCAACAAATTATCCACAAACCAGAAAACACCGTTTAGCCATCAGCAGCCGGAGATTGCAAAGGCTTTTGCACCGCTTGAAAACCGCCTGTCAGCGTGATTTTTTGCGTCCAACCACCATGCATTTGCGTGGGATTCTACCCAATGGCATAGGGGCACTGACAGGCTGAGGGCTTGTTGTCATTTCAGATCACGAAATGGCACCAAGCCCATGCAGGCTTTTCGCCACATTTATTTGGCAGGGCGAATCAGCACATACTGCGCCCAGTCACCACGGCGCACCAGCACATTGACGGGTTTGGACTTGTCGGCCTTGGCCCAGGCAGCCTCGAAGCTCTTGAGATCGGAGACTTCCACATTCGCCAATTGCAGAATCACATCGCCTTCACGCAGGCCGGCACGGGCTGCGGCATCCACCGCAGCCGACACGCGCACGCCGCCCTTGATGGCCAGCTCCTTCTTCTGTGCAGACGTCAGCTCGCTCAGCGTCAGGCCCAGAGCCTTGTTCTCCAGCGTACCGGATGGAGTCTTGCCTGCACCACTGTTGCCTGCCTTGGTCTTGGCAGATTCGTCGGAAGGTACTTCGGCAATCACCATGCTCAGTTCCTTGAGCTTGCCGCGGCGCAGCACGGTAATGGTGCTCTTGGTGCCAGGCTTGGTATTGCCCACGAGACGCGGCAGATCGGAGACCTTCTCGATGGCCTTGCCATCGAACTTGGTGATCACGTCGCCCGCCTCCACGCCGGCCTTTGCGGCAGGCGAGTCCGGCTCGACGGCCGACACCAGAGCGCCCTCGGGCTTGCCAAGGCCGATCGACTCGGCCACATCCTTGGTCACGGGGCCGATCTGCACACCGATACGGCCGCGCGTGACCTTGCCGGTGGCACGCAGCTGATCGCTGACACGGATCGCTTCATCCACGGGAATTGCAAAGCTGATGCCCATGAAGCCGCCCGAGCGCGAGTAGATCTGGCTGTTGATCCCCACCACCTCGCCGCGCATATTGATCAGCGGACCGCCCGAGTTGCCAGGATTGATGGCCACATCGGTCTGGATGAAGGGCAGATAGTCGCCGGTATCGCGCTGCTTGGCCGAGACAATGCCGGCTGTGACCGAATTTTCGAGTCCGAAGGGCGAGCCAATCGCCATGACCCACTCGCCCACGCGCAGCTTGCTCACATCGCCGATCTTGACTGCGGGGAGCCCTTTGGCATCGATCTTGACGACAGCCACATCGGTGCGCTTGTCCGCGCCGACTATTTTTGCCTTGAACTCGCGCTTGTCCGTCAGCGTGACAATGACTTCATCGGCACCATCGACCACATGGGCATTGGTCATCACATAGCCGTCAGCCGTGAGGATGAAGCCCGATCCCACGCCACGTGGCTGCTCTTCCTCGGACTGACCGCCCTTGGGCGAGCGCTGACGCGGCACATTGGGCACGGGAAGGCCGAAGCGGCGGAAGAACTCCAGCATGTCTTCATCCATGCCCAGAGCTTCGGCGCTGTTGTTGGAGACCTTCTCCAGCGTACGGATGTTGACCACCGAAGGCCCGACCTGATCGACAAGATCCGTGAAGTCCGGCAGCCCGCGCGCCGTTGCAGCACTTTGGGCATGAGCAGCAGTAACCGGCAGCATGCCTCCTGCGGCCAGGGCCGCGATCGCCATCGAACTGGCAATGGCTGTAGCCGAAACACGGGATTTGAGCGTCATCCAGGATGGTGTGCGCATCGTTTTTATTCCTTGTTCGAGTCGTCGGACAGAACGGGCCGCCAAATCAGACCCATGAGAGAAAACAGGTGAGAGCATTGAAGCGCATTCTGGCAAAAGCCGCCATCAACTGAAAGCGCTCCGGTCCGTGAAATCGGGCGCAGATCAAACAGTATCTGCACCTAACTGATCCTAAATCAATAGCTGCGTACGAAAGCTGCATAAAAGCTTAGGCCTGAAAACCCTGCATTTCAGGCCTAAGACTGCTGTGCGGAGAAGCATCAATGACGGGTAGCCGTGGCAAAGCTTGCATTGCGCAAAAAGCTGGCAGGCATCTGCAGATTGGGCACGCTGCTTTGCTGGGGGTGAGAAGCCAGCAACTCGTCCAGACGCGGATCACGCAGCATCACGGTCTGGCCGTTGGGACCAGCAACTGCCACCACGGTGGAGGACTGGGCTTCCGAACCCAGAGGCATGGCGGTCTCTTCACCGCCCGAAACGGGCTGGCTCAAGCCCAATGATGCGGCAGGCGCAGCGGCCACTACGACATTCGGGCTGAGAACAGCGAGCTGCGCCCCACCCTGGCGACCGTACAGCCCCCCCGAGCCCGCGATCATGACCCCCCAGCCAACGGCGGCCACGGCAGCAACCGAGGCAAAGCCGGCAGCCATTTTCCAGCGAAAGACCGATGCATTGGCCGCCTGACGTGCAGGCAGGCTGACCACGGTTGCGCCGTTGCCCAGCGCCTGGCCTCGCTCCTCGGCAGCTGTGATCTGCTCCAGACCGCCCAAGCTCAATGAGCTGGCCGCATCTGCGGTCACACCGGGCAGATGAATGCCGCGGATCGGCTCGCGCTCCATATGGGCGCGCACGCCGCTCAAAATATCGTGCTGACTGTGATGTGCCAACTCGGGAGAACGCAGCACATCGCCAATCAGGTGGTACATGGCCCAGGACTGCTGGCCTTCGTCGCTTTCCGCATAGGAGAGCACAGCCTGCATCTGGACCGAGGAAGCCTCGCCATCCACCAGTGCCGACAACTGTTCCTGCTTGATCAGATCGTCATTCATGAAGTTCACCTGCTCGTCTTGCCTGTACTACCAACGCTTTCCACCCTGGCGCTCCAGCAAGGGCTTGACCCTGGCCGAAATCGCCTCGCGTGCCCGAAAGATGCGCGAGCGCACCGTGCCTATGGGACAGTCCATCGCCTGCGCGATTTCCTCATAGCTGAGCCCCTCGATTTCACGCAGCGTGACCGCCTGGCGCAAATCCTCGGGCAAAGCCTCCATGGCGGCATTGACGGCTTCGGCAATTTCACGCGCCGCCAACACTGTTTCCGGGGTTTCCTGAGTCGTTAGTTCCTGTCTGTGAACAGAAGTTTCATTCTCATCGTCCCCAGTGTGTAACGCGCTCTCCGTCATCACCGGCGAGCGATGCATTTCCATCAAGGCCTTCTTGGCCGTATTGACGGCAATGCGGTACAGCCAGGTGTAGAACTGTGCCTCGCCTCGGAACTGGTGCAAGGCCTTGTAGGCGCGAATGA
This sequence comes from Comamonas sp. F1-6, assembly GCF_039581415.1. Taxonomy (NCBI): domain Bacteria; kingdom Pseudomonadati; phylum Pseudomonadota; class Betaproteobacteria; order Burkholderiales; family Comamonadaceae; genus Comamonas; species Comamonas sp. F1-6. The sequence goes on along the minus strand of NZ_JBCPWN010000001.1, from coordinate 236,028 downwards.
AGGTTTCCTGCGTGATGTCAGGCACCAGATCGACATCGCGCACCATGCGACCCACCAGACGTTCGATGCGACGCTGGTATTTGATGACCAGCAACTCAAAAGCCCGTGTGTCGCCAGCATTGGCTCGTTCGACCAGAGCCAGATCGCTGTCGGCAGAGGGAGTGGGAAAATCGGGAGGTGTCATGAAAGGCCAAGCGGCGTGCTGCCATAACCGGCGAGGGCCTAGCCCTGCTCTGCCAGCGGCACGATGGAGGAATATACCGCACGCCGCAAGTCTCCCCACTGCTCGGGGCTGTGTCGTTGAGACAGGAAAATCCATAGCAGCTTGCGCCTGCCGCCCTTGGCCCTGAACACCAAAACATCCGAAACACTGATCCAAAGCCAGCTGCCACCATCAAGTCCCACCGCCAGCCGCACAGGAAGTGACCGAGCGGTTGACAGGTTTTCGGCTTCCAGCAACCAATACTCTCCATTCCAGAGCAGATGTCCTTGCGGCCAGTTGCGCCACTGTTCGCAAAGCAGCACGGCTGCCAGGATCGAGGCCGGTAAAGCCAACAGCACCTGCAACCAGCCCGACTGGACTTGCAGGCACCATACCAGCAGAGCCATCAGCAAGACCATCCCGGTCAGCAGCAGCAGTCCTCCGGCCCAGCCAGGCCGGACGAAGATATAGGCAACGGCTGGAGCATGGTAGCGGGCACTCATGGGCCGACCATGTGCGAAAAACCGGCTGCCGCAAAGCTAGGGAAAGCACGATCAAGCCGCACATAGAACAAAGCCCGCAAGGCCTGGGCCAGTGCGGGCTTGTGCAGAAGCTGCTCGAAGCGACTTAGACGCGCTTGAAGACCAGGGTACCGTTGGTGCCACCGAAACCGAAGTTGTTCTTCACTGCAACTTCCAGCTTGGCGTCACGCGCCGTGTTGGCGCAATAGTCCAGATCGCACTCGGGATCCTGATTCACCAGATTGATGGTCGGAGGAATCTTCTGGTCGTGCAGTGCCAGCACGGTGAACACGCTCTCGATGCCGCCAGCGCCGCCCAGCAGGTGGCCGGTCATGGACTTGGTCGAGCTGACCACCAGCTTGCTGGCATGCTCGCCCATGGCCGCCTTGATGGCGTTGGACTCATTGATATCGCCCAGCGGGGTCGAGGTGCCGTGCGCATTCAGGTAGTTGACCTGATCCTGGTTCACACCGGCGTTGCGCAGAGCATTGAGCATGGCGCGGCGCGGGCCGTCCATGTTGGGAGCCGTCATGTGACCGGCATCGGCACTCATGCCAAAGCCTGCCAGCTCCGCGTAAATCTTGGCGCCACGGGCCTTGGCGTGTTCGTACTCTTCGAGCACCAGCACACCGGCACCTTCGCCGAGGACAAAGCCGTCACGGTCCTTGTCCCAGGGGCGCGAGGCAGCCTTGGGGTCGTCGTTGCGCGTGGACAGCGCACGCATGGCAGCAAAGCCGCCGACACCCAGAGGCGAAACAGTGGCTTCCGTGCCACCGGCCACGACGATGTCTGCATCGCCGTATTCGATCATGCGTCCTGCTTCGCCGATGCAGTGCAGGCCTGTGGTGCAGGCTGTCACTATCGACAGATTCGGCCCCTTGAAGCCGAAGCGCATGGACACATGCCCCGCCACCATATTGATGATGGAAGCAGGCACGAAGAACGGCGTGATGCGGCGCGGACCGCGGGCAGCCAGTTCTGCGTGGGTGTTCTCGATCAGCGGCAGGCCGCCGATGCCCGAGCCGATCACGCAGGCAATGCGCGTGGCCAGGTCTTCGGACAGGGCTTCGCCTGTGGGCAGGCCTGCGTCTCGAATGGCTTGCTCCGCAGCCGCAATGCCGTAATGAATGAAGCTATCCATGGAGCGCGCATCCTTGGCGCTCATGTACTTCTCCACCTCAAATCCCTTGACCTCACCTGCAATCTTGCAGGAGAAGTTCGACGCATCGAACTTGGTGATGAGGTCAATACCGGACTGGCCGGCCAAAAGATTGGCCCAGGCTTCGCCCACCGTGTTACCCACGGGGGAGATGCAGCCCAGACCGGTCACGACAACGCGACGACGGCTCATGCGTTCAAACCTTTAACTGATCGCTGAAAAAAGACCTTAGGCCTTTTGGTGGGTATTGGCGTAGTCGATGGCGTTTTGCACCGTCGTGATCTTCTCTGCGTCTTCGTCAGGGATCTCGATGCCGAATTCATCTTCCAGGGCCATCACCAGTTCCACTGTGTCCAGGGAGTCAGCGCCCAGGTCAGCCACGAAGGCCTTTTCGTTGGTCACTTGGGACTCTTCAACGCCGAGTTGTTCGGCAATGATTTTTTTGACACGTGCTTCGATATCGCTCATGGTTTCCCTCAGGGGGTTGTGAATGAACCCGCGATTCTAGCCGTTTCGGGAGAAGCCCCTTGGCGGCTGGCCGTCGCGAGGAAACGGCCACTGAACTTGCAAAAGTGTTCAGCTTCTGGCAGCAAGTGCGGCAAACACCGCGCAAACTGCCGAAATTTCTTACATGTACATGCCGCCGTTGACGTGCAGTTCCTGCCCCGTCACATAGCCAGCCCCGGCAGAAGCCAGATAGGCCACGGCATGCGCGATGTCGCTGGGCTGACCCAGATCACCCATGGCGATCTGTGCCTTGAGCGCAGCCTTTTGCGCCTCTGGCAGATCTGCCGTCATGTCCGTGGCGATGAAGCCTGGGGCCACACAGTTCACGGTGATGCCGCGGCTGCCCAACTCCTTGGCCAGAGCACGGGTCATGCCAGCCACGCCAGCCTTGGCTGCAGCGTAGTTGGCCTGACCGGCATTGCCCGAGGCACCGACCACGCTGGTGATGCTGATGATGCGGCCGAAACGCTGCTTCATCATGGGACGAATAGCCGCACGGCTGACTCGGAAAACAGCCTTCAGATTGGTGTCGGTGACGGCATCCCAATCGTCATCCTTCATGCGCATCGCCAGGGTATCGCGGGTAATACCTGCGTTGTTGACCAGCACATGGAGGCCGCCGTCATTCTTGACGATGGAGTCGATCAGGGCATCCACGGCAGCGCCGTCGGTCACGTTCAGCGTGACACCACGGCCACCGAAGGCGGACAGAGCCTGGCTGATCTTTTCAGCACCAGCATCCGATGTGGCCGTGCCAATCACTTGATAGCCCTTGGAGGCCAGCTCCTGCGCGATGGCGGCACCAATGCCACGGGTGGCACCGGTGACCAGGGCAACCTGGGGCTTGGTCTGGTTATCAGTCATGCGAGCAATTCTTTCACGTCAGCCAGGGTGGCTGTATCAAACAGGGGAACACCCGTCAGGTCGGCGTCAATACGCTTGACCATGCCGGCCAGCACCTTGCCGGGTCCACATTCCACGATATGGGTCACGCCGCGAGCCTTGATGGCCTGCACGCACTCCACCCAACGCACCGGACCAAAGGCCTGACGATACAGGGCATCGCGAATCGCATCAGCGTCCGTCTGGACGGTGACGTCGATATTGTTGATGACGGGAATCAGAGGAGTAGCCAGCGTCAGCTCGGCCAGCGCGGCCTTGAGCTTTTCTGCAGCAGGCTTCATCAGGCTGGAGTGGAAAGGTGCGGAGACCGGCAGAGGCAGGGCGCGCTTGGCACCGGCCGCCTTGACCGCTTCACAGGCCTTCTCCACGGCCAACTTGCTGCCGGCGATCACGGTCTGACCGGGATCGTTGAAGTTCACGGCTTCCACCACTTCGGCACCGCACAGCTGGGCCGTCACTTCGGCGCAGACCGCCTTGACCTTTTCGGCATCCAGGGCTAGCACGGCCGCCATGCCACCCGTGCCAACGGGCACGGCATCCTGCATGGCTGCGGCACGCAGACGCACCAGCGGAGCTGCCTGAGCCAGCGTCAGCACGCCGGAAGCGACCAGCGCTGAGTATTCACCCAGGGAGTGACCGGCCACGGCATCTGGCAGTGCACCGCCTTCTGCCTGCCAGACACGCCAGGCCGCAACACCGGCAACCAGCATCACGGGCTGGGTATTGGTGGTCAGCGCCAGAGCTTCCTTGGGGCCTTGCTTGATCAGCAGGCCCACATCCTCGCCCAGAGCCTCGGAGGCTTCGGCCACGGTCTGAGCCACGACGGGATGATCCCCCCAGCCATCCAGCATGCCCACGGACTGCGAACCCTGGCCAGGAAATACAAATGCGAATTTCTTCATATTTCTTAGTATAAAAATTGCCTGAAACGCTTATTTATATTGCGTCTACAGCTACATCTTAAGGAGCACCGCACCCCAGGTGAAGCCGCCGCCTACCCCTTCGAGCAGCACGGTCTGGCCTTTTTTGACCTGTCCGCTGCGCACGCCGTGATCGAGTGCCAGAGGAATCGAAGCCGCCGAGGTGTTGCCATGCTGATCGACGGTCACCACCACCTTGTCCATGGACAGCTTGAGCTTGCGCGCCGTGCTTTGCATGATGCGGATATTGGCCTGGTGCGGGATCAGCCAATCGATGTCGGCATCCGTCAGACCTGCCTTTTCCAGCGCGGAGCGAGCCGCCTTGTCCAGCACGCTCACTGCCAGCTTGAAGACAGCCTGACCGTCCATCTTGAGCAAGGGGTCGCCCAGCACATTGCCGCCGGAGACATTGCCCGGCACGCAGAGAATGCCCACATGGCTGCCATCGGCATGCAGCTCGGTAGCCAGAATGCCAGGCTCGTCGGAAGCCTCCAGCACCACGGCGCCTGCGCCATCACCGAACAGCACGCAGGTCGTGCGGTCGTTGAAATCCAGGATACGGCTGAAGACTTCGGAGCCCACCACCAGCACGCGCTTGGCAGCGCCGGTCTGGATCATGGAATCGGCCACCGTCAGGGCATAGACGAAACCGCTGCACACGGCCTGCACATCGAAGGCCGGGCAGCCATTGCTGATGCCCAGCTTGTGCTGCAGGATGGCGGCCGTCGAGGGAAACACCATGTCCGGAGTGGACGTGGCGACAATGATCAGATCGATATCCGAAGCCTCGATGCCTGCGGCCTCGATGGCCTTGCGACTGGCCTCAAGAGCCAGGTCGCTGCTGGTCACATCGGGCTCGGCGAAGTGGCGGGCACGAATGCCCGTGCGCTCGACGATCCACTCGTCCGAGGTTTCCAGGCCGCGCTGAGCCAACTCGGCTGCGAGGTCGTTATTGGTCAGGCGGCGGGGCGGCAGGTAACTGCCGGTGCCAATGATGCGTGCGTAGCGTCTCATGTCTTCTATCAGGGCGCCGAAGTTCCAGATTCCGTCTGCGCTGCCAGCAGCAAAGGTGCGGCAGCAGCAATACGGCTGCGGACACGGTCAAGCAGGTTGTTGCGTGCCGCATCATACGCGCGGTTCAAAGCATGCTCGAATGCCATTGCATCAGCCGAGCCATGGCTTTTGAAGACCAGCCCGCGCAGACCCAGCAAGGCAGCGCCGTTGTAACGACGATGATCAACACGCTTCATAAGCGCAGATAGCACCGGATAGGCAATGATGGCGGCAATCTTGGTGAAGATGTTGCGCTTGAACTCTTCCTTGAGAATCCCCGAGATCATCGAGGCAACCCCCTCGGTGGTCTTGAGTGCAACGTTACCAACGAAACCATCGCACACGACAATGTCCACCACACCCTTGAAGGTGTCGTTGCCTTCCACATTTCCGTAGAAATTAAGGTTGCCCGCATCGCCTGCAGCGCGCAGCAACTCGCCGGCACGCTTGATGACTTCGCTGCCCTTGATCAGCTCTTCACCGATATTGAGCAGACCGACGCTGGGCGCCTCGGTGTTCTTGAGTGCTGACACCAAGGCCGAGCCCATGACCGCAAACTGCAGCAGATGCTCTGCCGTGCAGTCCACATTGGCCCCCAGGTCCAGCATTGTGGTGTCACTGCCCTTGGCATTGGGCAAGCCGAAGGCAATCGCGGGACGATCGATGCCATCCAGAGTCTTGAGCAGATAGCGCGAGATCGCCATCAGCGCCCCGGTATTGCCGGCGGACACAGCCGCCTGAGCCGCACCATTCTTGACCTGCTGCACGGCCACGCGCATGGACGAGTCCTTTTTCTTGCGCAGAGCTATTTCCACGGGATCATCCATGCTCACCACCTCCGTGGCGGGAACAATGGTCACGCGCTCATGCTTGAAGCCGGCCAACTCCTCGGCCTTGCCGACCAGCAGCAGATGCGCATCGGGGTGTGAATTCAGAAACTGACGGCACGCGGCCAGCGTGACGCGGGGGCCATGATCGCCCCCCATGCAGTCAACAGCCAAATTAATCATGGGCGACTGACAAATCCAATTAGGCTTGGGATGATGAATTGAAGGATCCGAGGACCACAACAGAAGCTATTTGCAAAACCAGCATTGAGATTTTGCAGCCATGCCCGTCATGACAGGCTTTGCAAATATCTCCCATAAAAACAAAAGCCTGTTGCTACAAAAAATGTAGCAACAGGCTTTGCGAATGCAGTCGTCGCTTAGGCTTCGGACTTGTTCTTCAGCACTTGACGGCCACGGTACACGCCGTTGGGGCTGATGTGGTGGCGCAGGTGTGTCTCGCCGGTAGTGGCTTCGACAGCGATGCCAGGCACATTCAGTGCGTTGTGCGAACGGTGCATGCCGCGCTTGGAGGGAGACTTCTTGTTTTGCTGAACAGCCATGATGGCTCCTGTGTATCTTGAAAGGGTTGGTAACACGACTTACACAGCAAGACCGGGCAAAAAACTCTGCCTTTCGACGCACCCTCCGAGAGTGAGAGTGCGCCCTTGTCCGTGCAAGTCCTAAAAAAACGCGATCAGCCCATTAAAGACACGAGGGGGTTTCGCGCGAAGCTCACGATTATAGCGCAAACGCTTTTCGCGGCCCAGGCAAAATCAAATCCCCACCGTGCTATGGGATGGATCAGTCGGCAGACTTGCCTACATTGAGAGATTGCAGCACGGCAAAAGGGTTTTCCTTTTGCTCATTGGCCTGCTCGAAGGCGTCATCGCTGACCTCCAGCTTGACGGGGACCGGGCAGACCTCATGGCGAGGCACTACAGGCACTTCCATCAGCAACTCGTCCTCGATCAACTCCAGCAGATTGAACTCGCTGCTCAATGCCAGCACATCCTCATCGCTGTCGTCATCTTCCAGTTCTGCCGTCGCTTCGTCCGGAACGAAGCGAAATGACCGATCCACGTAAAGGGGAATATCGGCCTCAGTCAGGCAGCGCTGACAGGTCAGCGGCAAAGCCACCTCGGCACTCAGATGCAGCCACACATGGCCGCTGCCGCCTTTTTGCTCCACCAGCTCGCCTTCGGCTTCCCAGCGCACCAGGGGTTGCTCGCCGGTAATCGCCAACGCATCGGCCGCCAGACGCTTGAAGTCCGACAATGGTGCCTGACCATGCAGATGACCTTCAGCCTGCGCGAAAGCACGCACGTCCAGCCGGGTCGCAGAAAAATCCTTGCTCATGCAGCCAGTGTAAGAGAATCCCGCAATGCCCGACTTATTGATTGCCGGACGACTTGAGCGTCCATTGATTCTTGGCTCCACCTCGCGCTACCGCCGTGAGCTGCTCAGCCGCCTGCAACTGCCGTTCGAGACGGTGTCTCCAGAAGTGGATGAAACCCCGCTCAGCGACGAAACGCCCCACGATCTGAGTCTGCGCCTGGCCATAGCCAAGGCACAGGCCGTGGCCCAGTTGCACCCCGGCGCCATTGTGATCGGCTCCGACCAGGTGCCCGAGCTCGATGGCCAGCCCCTGTCCAAGCCCGGCACCCACGAGCGCGCCACCGAACAGCTGCGCCAGATGAGCGGCCGCCAGATGAATTTCCACACCGGCGTCTGCGTGAGCTGTGCCGAAACCGGCTTCACGGAATCCAGCGTGGTCACGGTGCAAGTGCGCTTTCGCGAACTGAACGACCTTGAGATCGAGCGCTATCTGCGCGCCGAGCAGCCCTATGACTGCGCAGGCTCGGCCAAGAGCGAAGGCCTGGGCATCGCCCTGCTGGATGCCATCGTCAGCGACGACCCCACGGCACTGATAGGCCTGCCGCTGATCCGCACCTGCCAGTTGCTGCGTGCCGCAGGAGTGGTTCTGCCATGAGCGAAACATCGAAAAGCAAAGCGGGCACCCTTTATCTGGTACCTGCTCCGCTCGATTTCGGCTGCGAAAGCCAGACCGCTTTGACCGAGGTGCTGCCCGAGGGCACGCTGCGCCGCGCCGCCTCCCTGACTCACTGGATCAGCGAAAACGCCAAAACCGCACGCGCCTATCTCAAGCGCATCGATGCCTTGTTTCCGCTGGCTGCTCCGTTGCAGGCCCAGAACATTGTCGAGTTGCCACGTGAAGCCCATAAAAAAGGCGACCATGGCAACAAGGGCGCGGCCGTCTTCGACCCCAAGCCCCTGCTGGCAGCGGCCCTAGCCGGACAGGACATGGGTTTGATCAGCGAGGCGGGCATGCCCGCCGTGGCAGACCCCGGCAGCTCCATCGTGCGTGCCGCCCATGACCTGGGCATTCGCGTCGTGCCGCTGACGGGACCGGTGTCGCTGCTGCTGGGCCTGGCAGCCAGCGGCCTCAACGGCCAGAATTTCGCCTTTGTCGGCTATGTGCCTCAGGATGGCTCCGAGCGCACGGCCCGCATCAAGGAGCTGGAGAGCCTGGCCCTGCGTCACGGCCAGACCCAGCAGTTCATCGAGACCCCTTACCGCAATGCCGCCCTCTGGCAGGCATTGCTGCAAACCTTGCAACCGAATACCAGGCTGGCCCTGGCCAGCGGATTGACGCTGGAGACAGCACGCATTGAAAGCCATCTGGTGCGCGAATGGCGCCAGCGCAACGCGCCTCCCGACAACCGTACGCCGGTGGTGTTTGCCATAGGCCGTTGAGCGCCAAGAAACAAAAAAGCCTGCGGCCAATACCGCAGGCTTTTTTGATAGCAACCAGTGCCTATCCAGAAAGGTCCAGCAGCCTTCTGATGCTTGATCAGCGAATGCTTGGCACCAAGCCGCGCATGGCTTTGACCGATCCCTCGCCGATGGCGGCGCCAAAGCGCTTGGCCAGGCGCTCGGCCACATTATCACGGCGAGTGTAGTCGATGACTTCCTCGGCCTTGACCACCTCACGCGCTACATAATCGAGGCTGCCCAGCTTGTCGGCAAGACCCAGCTCCACGGCTTGCTGGCCGGTCCAAAACAGTCCGCTGAACATCTCGGGGGTTTCATGCAGACGGTCGCCACGGCCGGCCTTGACCACGCCGATGAACTGCTGGTGAATCTGCTCCAGCATCTGCAGCGCAAATTCCTTTTGCTGCGCCGACATGGGGCTGAACGGATCGAGAAAGCCCTTGTTCTCGCCAGCCGTCAGCAGGCGGCGCTCCACGCCCACCTTGTCCATCACACCGGTGAAGCCGAAGCCGTCCATGAGCACGCCGATGCTGCCCACGATGCTGGCCTTGTCGACGAAGATTTCGTCGGCCGCCGCCGCGATGTAGTAGGCCGCCGAGGCGCAGGACTCCTCGACCACTGCATACAGAGGCTTGTTGTACTTGGCCTTGAGACGCGTCATCTCGTCGTTGATGATGCCTGCCTGCACGGGGCTGCCTCCGGGCGAGTTGATCAGCAGCACCACGGCGCGCGAGCCCGAATCTTCAAAGGCGCTGCGCATGGCCGCCACCACGAACTCGGCACTGGCGTCCGCTCCCGAGGCAATCTCGCCCTTGATCTCCACCACCGCGGTATGGGGCGAGGTGCTGGTCTTGGTGGCCGTATCCTTGAAGAACACCGCCCACAGCACCAGCAGCACCACCACGGACCACAGCAGACGGCTGAAAAAGCGCCAACGTCGTGCTGCTCGCTGTTCTTTGATGGAGGCAAACACCAGCTTTTCCAGCACATCGCGCTCCCAGCCCCCGTTCCCGGAGGCCTTGGCCGCAGCGGCGGGCGCCTCAGCGGACGCAGCAGACGCCTTGGACCAGAGGTCCGCGCCCGGCGTCACATGCGACTGGGAATCATGGTTGTCAGGAGTACTCATCTCAAAACTTCAGAGGTTTCAGGTGTGGCCCAGTATGCCAGCGCACCAAGCCGCCGCTTTCGCTCAAGGCGATTTTTACCAACCCACCGCGGCAAGGACCGCCTGCACAGGCGCCGCTGTCAGGTTCGTAGGCAGCTCCGTGGGTAGAACACAACAGCCAGCGACCGGAATCGTCAAAAAACTGACCTTCCTGGTAGTCCATTTCCATGGGGATATGGCTGCAGCGATTCAGATAGGCATGAACCTGCCCCTGGTAGCGGATGGCAAACGCGCGGCTGCTCTGACCGGCATACAGCACATCAAAGCTCACCGCCCGGCCGCCGTCGACCAGATCCGCACTGGCGCACAGCTCCACGGCATCTGTCATATCTGGCTTCACGCGTTGGCCAGCAGCCAGGCCCGCAGCTGCATCGCGGAATCGGCCACGAACAGCGGATTGAACTGGGCGAAGCCGTCGGGTGCATGGGCACCATAGGACACCCCCACACTGGCACAGCCGGCATTCTGCGCCATCTGCAAATCGTGCGTGGTGTCGCCAATCATCAGCGTACGCTCGGGTTCCACGCCGAATTCGGCCATCAGCTCGTGCAGCATCAGCGGACTGGGCTTGCCGGCGGTCTCGTCGGCCGTGCGCGAACCGTCGAACAATCCCTTGAGCTGCGGGTCCTGCAGCGCATGGTTGAGCCCCATGCGGCTCTTGCCCGTGGCCACGCTCAGCCAGTGGCCGCGCTCGCGCAGCTCGGCAAGCAGCGGCAGTATGCCGTCAAACACGCAGATATCGTCCTGATGCTTGAAGAAGTGAAAGCGATAGCGATTGGCCAGCTCAGGATATTTCTCGGGCGGCACATCGGGTGCCGCGCGGGCCAGGGCCGGCATCAACGCCATGCCGATCACATAGGCAGCCTGCTCGTCGCTGGGCACGGTGCCGCCCACATCACGCACAGCCTCCTGGATGCTGCGACTGATGATGGCCGTGGAGTCCGCCACCGTGCCATCCCAGTCGAATGCAATCAGATCGAAGCGGCGTGGTCGCCGGGCGCTATGGTTTTCAGTAGTCATGAAGCCTAGTCAGTTCACAAAGTCCGCCAGCTCAGGCGGCAGCTCGGCACGCAGTTCGACACGCTCGCCGCTGGCGGGATGATTGAACTGTAGCCGCCAGGCGTGCAGAAACATGCGCTTGAGGCCCTGCTTTTGCACACGACGGTTGAGATCAAAATCACCATATTTGTCATCGCCCACGATGGGATGCCCCTGCGAGGACAGATGCACGCGGATCTGGTGGGTGCGACCTGTCTTGATGGTCACCTCCAGCAGACTCATCGCAGGCAGCCCCTGCAGGGGACGCGGCTCGATCAGCTTTCTGACCTTGACCAGGGTGATGGAGCGCATTCCATCCGGGTCATCGGCCGTGGTCACGCGCACACGGCGCTCGCCATCGGCCTGCAGATACTTGTGCAGCGGCAGATCGATGACCTTCTTGTTGGCCGGCCAGGCACCTTGCACCAATGCCAGATAGGTCTTGCCGGTCTCGCGCTCGCGAAACTGGTCCTGCAGATTGATGAGTGCCGAACGCTTTTTGGCCACCAGCAAAATGCCCGAGGTTTCGCGATCCAGCCGGTGCACCAGCTCAAGAAACTTGGCATCGGGACGCGCCTGGCGCAGTTGCTCGATGACGCCAAAGCTCACGCCCGAGCCTCCATGCACGGCCACGCCGGCAGGCTTGGACAATGCAATCATGTGTTCGTCATCCAACAGGGCGGGAAAGTCCTTAGCCGGCGCCGGGCGCTCCGCTTTTTCAGCCACTTTGTCGGAAATCCGGACCGGGGGAAGGCGCACCACGTCGCCGGGCTGAACCCGGGTCTCGGCGCTCACGCGCCCCTTGTTGATGCGCACCTCACCACTGCGGATGATGCGGTAGACATGGGTCTTGGGCACCCCCTTGAGGTGGCGCATGAGAAAGTTGTCGAGTCGCTGTCCGGCGGAGTCTTCATCGACCTCGATCAGCCGTACCGAGGCCGCGGCCGTATTCTGGGACCGGTCCTGTGCCGGTTTGCCCTCTATAATGTGTTTCACCTGTGCCGAGCTTAGTTGTAAGTGATTGATTCGCATGGAGTTTAGTCCAAACAATCATTTCCCACCGCACAGGCAGGTCGATGCCCGCCAGTTTTGCACACGCAAATTGCAGTCAAGATGAGCTGCAGCAGCCTGTGAGAGCCTGGCAAAGGCTGACGAATTGAAACACTGATACGGAATCTCATACCGTGCAGTTGTCCAGGCAAAAGCAGCCTGCAACTGTCGGTTCTCTCAACGAGCATGTGGATCTTTTGGACATTGCTGATCAACCTCTGGGGCAAGGCACGGCCGGCCCCCGGGACGAGTCATGTCTCGAAGAAACCACCCACCTCCCTAGCACGCGCGTCGGCTTCTTTTGTACCCCGTCTGCATGCGCGTCCTCTCCCGCTCGTCCCCCGGCCTGTACCTCCGCTACTGACTTGAGATCAGGCCAGTAGCGCCGTCCTGTACCGCCCCAGATTCCTCATCCGTTTCAACTCGTTCGTCTGGCATCACGGCTCCTGTTGAGCCTGTCTTTGATTACCAGTCAAAGGTGCGTTGGTCTATGACCAACGTGCCTCATAAAACGAATAAAGGAAACGCATCATGAAACGGATGCTGATTAACGCGACGCAGTCCGAAGAACGCCGCCTGGCCATTGTGGACGGCCAGAAGCTGCTGGACTACGAGATCGAGATCGAAGGTCGCGAACAACGCAAGGGCAATATCTACAAGGCCGTCGTGACCCGCGTCGAGCCATCTCTAGAAGCCTGCTTTGTGGACTACGGCGAAGACCGCCACGGCTTCCTGCCCTTCAAGGAAATCTCCAAGCAATACTTTGCCGAAGGCGTCTCGCCCAGCCAGGCCCGCATCAACGACGTGATCCGCGAAGGTCAGGAGCTGATCGTCCAGGTCGAGAAGGAAGAGCGCGGCAACAAGGGTGCAGCCCTGACCACCTTCATCTCGCTGGCCGGCCGCTATGTGGTGCTGATGCCCAACAACCCCCGTGGCGGTGGCGTTTCGCGCCGCATCGAGGGCGAGGACCGCGCCGAGCTCAAGGAGGCCATGGACCAGCTCGAGTACCCCAAGGGCATGTCCATCATTGCACGCACTGCCGGCATCGGCCGCTCGGCCCCCGAGCTGCAGTGGGACCTGAACTACCTGCTCAAGCTGTGGAGCGCCATCGACGGCGCCGCCAAGGCCTCCAAGGGCGCCTTCCTGATCTATCAGGAATCCAGCCTGGTGATCCGCGCCATCCGCGACTATTTCAACAATGACATCGGCGACATCCTGATCGACACCGATGACATCTACGAACAGGCCCAGCAGTTCATGGCACATGTGATGCCCGAGCACGCTGCCCGCGTCAAGCGCTACCGCGACGACGCCCCCCTGTTCTCGCGCTTCCAGATCGAGCACCAGATCGAGTCCGCCTATTCGCGCACCGTGACCCTGCCCTCGGGCGGCGCCATCGTGATCGACCACACCGAAGCCCTGGTCTCCGTGGACGTGAACTCGGCCCGCGCCATCAAGGGCGGCGATATCGAGGAAACCGCGACCCGCACCAACCTCGAGGCAGCCGACGAAGTGGCGCGCCAGATGCGCCTGCGCGACCTGGGCGGCCTGATCGTGATCGACTTCATCGACATGGAAGAGGCCAAGAACCGCCGCGAAGTGGAAAACCGCCTGCGCGATGCCCTGCGCCAGGACCGCGCCCGCGTGCAGTTCGGCACCATCAGCAAGTTCGGCCTGATGGAAATGAGCCGCCAGCGCCTCAAGCCCGCCTTGTCCGAAGGCGCCCACATCAACTGCCCACGCTGCGGCGGCTCCGGCCATATCCGCGACACGGAAAGCTCTGCGCTGCAGATTCTGCGCATCATCCAGGAAGAGTCCATGAAGGACAACACGGCCGCCGTGCACTGCCAGGTGCCCGTGGAAGTGGCCTCCTTCCTGCTCAACGAGAAGCGCAGCGAAATCACCAAGATCGAGCTCAAGCAGCGCGTCAACGTGATCATGGTGCCCAACAAGTCCATGGACACGCCGCACTACAAGCTCGAGCGCCTCAAGCACGACGACTCGCGCCTGGAATCCATGGAAGCCAGCTACAAGCTGGCCGACGAGCCCGAAGAGGTGACCACCGTCACCCGCCGCTCGCAGGAACCCACCAACAAGCAGACTCCCGTCATCAAGGGGGTGCTGCCCGATGCTCCCGCGCCGATTGCCGAGCCTCGCCCTCCCCGCCAGCCTCGCGCTGCCGCCGCGACGCCCGCTCCCGTAGCGGCCCGCCCCGTGGTGCGCGAGCAAGGCTTCTTTGCCTGGCTCAAGAATCTGTTCGGCTTTGGCGCACCGGCTCCCGTGGCAGCACCCGCTCCCGCGGCGGAGCCTGCAGCTCCTGCCGCCCGTGAAGGCAGCCGCGACGGCCGCCGAGGCGAAGGCCGTGGCGGTGACCGCAACCGCCGTGGCGGCGACCGCAACGAACGTGGCGACCGCAACAGCGCCGAGCGCACTGGTGCCGAACGTGGAGACCGCAACAACCGCCGCAATGCCCAGGGCCGTGACGAGCAGCAACGCAACGAGCGTCCCGAGCAGCAACAGCGCCAGGACCGCCCCGAGCGCGGCAACCGCCGCGGTGGCGAACGCAACGAGCGCCGCGACGACCGCCAGCCCCAGGTGGCAGAAGCCGCGCTGAATGGCGAAGAGTTCAATACTCAGGCTGCAACCCCCAAGCCCGAGCGCAACCGCCAGGAACGCGGTGAACGTTCGGAACGCAATGAGCGCGGCGAACGCGGTGAAGGCCGCCGCGAGCGCCAGAATCGCAACGCCGATGCCCAGCCTGCCATGCAGGCCGTGGCCGACGAAGCGGCGCTGAACACCGCCCAAGTCGAGGGTTCTGACGCTCAGGTGCAGGATGGCGCACAAGGCGGCGAGGCTCGCGAGCCCCGTCAGCGCCGTTCGCGCGACCGCTATGGCCGTGACCGCCGCGACCGTGCACCGCGTGACGCTCAGGCAGAAGGCCAGGCTGCCGAGCAGACAGCCGAAGCCCAGGCCCCGGTCGAAGTGCCTGCCGCAGACGCTGGCGAGCAGCCGGCACGCCGCAGCTACTTTGATGCTGTTGCACCTCAGGCTCAGGCAGAACAAGCGCCTGTTGCTGCAGAAGTGCAGGCACCCGTGGTTGCAGAAGAAGCCGCGGTGGCTGTCGCTCCTGCGGCAGAGCCCGCCCAGCCCGTGCAGGCAGAGCCTGCCGCAGCCGCAGTCGAGCCTGTGGCTGAGACCGCAGCGCCTGCCCCCGCAGTCGCAGCGCCCAAGGCACAGAGCTATGCGCTGCCGATTGCAGAGCTGCAGGCCCTGGCAGCCGCATCGGGTCTGGAATGGATCAACTCCGATGCCGAAAAGATCGCCGCCGTCCAGGCTGCGATTGCCGCCGAGCCCAAGCCCGTGCGCATTCCTCGCGAACGCCCGCCCGTGGTGGTACTCGACGAAGGCCCGCTGATTCTGGTCGAGACCCGCAAGGATCTGAGCCTGATGCAGCTGCCGTTCGAGAAGGAAGAACAGGCTGCAGGCGCCAACGCCTAAGCAGACTGCCTTCCGGCATCACAGGGCCAAGGGGACTGTCCACTTCCGTGGATGGGGCCTTGGCCCTTTTTCATGCGCCCTTTCTTTGATTGAGTGAACGTCAAGCCATGTTGTTTCTGATCTCTCCGGCCAAATCGCTGGACTATGAAAGCCCTATTTCCGCCGAGCTGCCACACACGCTGCCGGTATTCAAAAAGCAGCCCCTGGAACTGATCGAAGTGCTGCGCGAGAAGTCGCCCCAGCAGATTTCCGAGCTCATGAGCATCAGCGACAAGCTGGCCGCGCTCAATGTCGGCCGCTACGAAGCATTCAGTGCCAGGTTCACCGCCAAGAACTCGCGCCAGGCCGTGCTGGCCTTCAATGGCGATGTCTACGAAGGTCTGAATGCGGCCAGCCTCAAGCCCCGGGAGCTGGACTGGGCCCAGGAGCATGTCGTGATCCTGAGCGGCCTCTATGGCGTGCTGCGCCCACTGGACCTGCTGCAGCCTTATCGCCTGGAGATGGGCACCCGGCTGGAAAACGCCAAGGGCAGCAACCTCTATCAGTTCTGGGGAACCCAGATTGCCGACTATCTGAACGAGCGAGGTGACGCCCAGGCCGAGCGCATTGTCGTCAACCTGGCGTCTCAGGAATATTTCAAGGCCGTGGATCTCAAGACGCTCAAGGCCCCCGTGGTCGAATGCGTTTTCGAGGACTTCAAGGGTGGCAAGTACAAGATCATCAGCTTCCATGCCAAGCGCGCGCGCGGGCTGATGGTGCGCTGGGCCGTACAGCACAAGGCCAGAAAGGTGGCCGACCTGCGCAAGTTCGATCTGGAAGGCTATGCGCTGGCCGAGCAGGCCAGCACGCCCGGCAAGCTGGTGTTCCGCCGCAAGCTGCAAGACTGACGCCGCGCATTGAAATCGGCATCAGTGCACACTAGCATTGTCGACATGAGCACCTCCACCCAAGACGAGTTCGTCACACCTCCCGGCCTGACACCCGAGCTGATGCAATGGGTGCGCACGCAAAGCGCCTCCGGCGTGCCGCTGCCATCGCTGCTGCAATCCATGCGCAAGGCGGGCTGGGCCGAGCATCTGGCACGCCGGGCACTGGCCCTGCCCGAAGAAGGCGAGCTGCCCCAGGCGTTCGCGGCAGCCAGGCCCGAGGCAGGGGTGAGCGTGCAGATTCACGAGTCCGGCGTGCCCGAGCCCGATCTGCACACCGATCCCTGTTGCATCAACACCGGCGATCGCGAGGTCCATGTGCTGATGAATATGCGTCACCCCAGGGTCGTGGTGTTCGGCAACCTGCTCTCCGACGAGGAGTGCGATGCCATCATCGCCGCCGCCGGCCCGCGCATGCAGCGCTCGCTGACCGTGGACAACCAGAGCGGTGGCGAGGCCGTCAACGACGACCGCACCAGCAATGGCATGTTCTTCCAGCGCGGAGAAAACGAGCTCATCGGCCGTGTGGAGCAGCGCATTGCCAGGCTGCTGAACTGGCCGCTGGAAAATGGCGAAGGCATGCAGGTGCTGCACTACCGCCCAGGGGCCGAATACAAGCCGCATTACGATTACTTCGCCCCCAACGAGCCCGGCACGCCGACCATACTCAAGCGTGGCGGCCAGCGCGTGGGAACCCTGGTCATGTATCTCAACGAGCCCGCGCGCGGCGGCGCAACCACCTTTCCCGATGTAGGGCTGCAGGTCGTACCGCGCCGTGGCAATGCCGTATTCTTCAGCTACAACCGGCCCGACCCGGCGACCAAGACCCTGCACGGCGGCGCTCCCGTGCTGGAAGGCGAAAAATGGATTGCCACCAAGTGGCTACGCGAACGAGAGTTCAAGTAAAAACAGGCTCTAGCCCTTACCTATAAAGCGCCGGCAGCTATCTTTTTTCTGCTGGCCATTTTGTTTTTGAATCATGCACACCCCTGAACAATCGCAGCTGGGCAAAAGCTCGGCCTATGTGGACCAGTACGACGCGTCCCTGCTCTTTCCCCTGCCACGCCTGACCAAGCGCGAGGAAATCGGCGCCGCCATCAACCCGCCGTTCTTTGGCGCCGATCTGTGGACCTCATTCGAAGTTTCATGGCTCAATCTGCGCGGCAAGCCCCAGGTGGCACTGGCGCATTTCACCATCCCCTGCGAAACGCCCAACCTGATCGAAAGCAAGTCCTTCAAGCTGTATCTGAACAGCTTCAACAACACCCGCTTTGCCGATGCCAGCGAGGTGCTGGCGCGCCTGCGCACCGATCTGTCCGAAGCCACTTGGCGCGGCAGCGAGGCCCAGGGCAGCGTGGGCGTGCGTCTGCTGGAAGCGGAGCAGTTCGATGCCCAGCAAGTGCATGAGCTGGACGGTCTGCTGCTGGACCGCCTCGATGTGGAGTGCACCCGGTACACGCCGGCTCCCGAGCTGCTGCGTGCCAACCACGACGAAGCCCCCGTCAGCGAGACCCTGGTCAGCAATCTGCTCAAGAGCAACTGCCTGGTCACCGGCCAGCCCGACTGGGGCAGCGTGCAGATTCAATACAGCGGTGCGCAGATCGAGCAGGAAGGTCTGCTGCAGTACCTGGTGAGCTTTCGCAACCACAACGAATTCCATGAGCAATGCGTGGAGCGCATCTTCATGGACATCTGGACCCGCTGCAAACCCATCAAGCTGGCCGTCTACGCCCGCTACACGCGCCGCGGCGGCCTGGACATCAACCCTTTCCGCACCAGCCACCCGGGCGCCCTGCCCGCCAATGTGCGCACGGCACGCCAGTAACACCGACACGACCCAATCAGGGGCCGCCCCGTCGCAAGGCTGCCATCCCCTCAGCGAGAAGCCGCAAAGCGGCTCAGGGGATCAATTCTTCCAAGGGCAGTCATCCTGCCCCAGCAAAGCCTCTGCATAGCGCAGATCCTGAATGCGCAGCCACAGCCCGTTCATGCCCTGGCGCAGAGGCTCGACGGCAGCACGCTGCCAGGTCTGCGCCACCACCAGCTGACGCGCCGCTGCGGGCTCCGACGGGGGCTTGTGAACCGCGCTGGCCTCGCCCTGCAGCGCCACTTCGTCAGGCAAGGGCAGATCCTGCCAATGCAGGCCCTGGGCATCCCAACCCTGCAGCACCGGCATGCGCGCCTTGAGCGTCAGCGTGCGCACTTCCTTTTCCACGGGGTTGAGCCAGTGCAGCTGCCATTGACCCAGCTCGCCGTAGCGTGTTTCCACCGGCTCCAGCAAGGCCCAGCCTTCGCCTGAAGGATGGGGACAGGCGCAGGGCCCGACACCGCAGAACGCCAGACCGCTGCGCGTCATGATCACGCCGTCCTTGCGAGGTTCATCATGCTGCCAATAGTGGTTGACGCGCTCGTTCACGCCGCCCCACCACCAGACGGTGTCGCCGCGCACATCGTCGCGCCAGACATAGTCGCCGTCGGAGCAGGGATGCTGGATCTGCCCGACCTCGCGCCAGCGCGGCAGCAACTGCCAGCGCCCTTGCGCATCGGGCGCCAGTTCACGCTCGGAGTAAAGCGGGCGCCAGTCGGGTCTTGCCAGATGGCTGGCCGATACGGACTGCAAAGGCCAGCGCCAGGATGCGGTCGAGGGGTCCCAGTCCTTGTCCGCCAGACTGGCCGTCAGCGCCAGCACGCGCAGGCGAGCGGCCATGCCGCCCTTAACCGACGGCACAGCGGCCAGCCGCACCACGGGCCAGGGCAGGTCCACGCTTTGCAGGCGCTCCCCGTCCCAGACCTGCAGGCTGCCGCTGCCACCGCGAATCGGTGCACGGCCGTGCGGCATGAGAATCGCCCAGCGCCCCTGCACGATCACATGTTCCAGCGCCCAGATGCCGGGCAAATGACGTTCACCCCATTGCAGGTTGTAGGCCGCCGTTTCGCCCAGCTCCTCCCGGGCGGGCTTGGACAGGGTCCAGATCAGGCGCTGCCCCTTGAGGGGCTCGCTCTGCGCGCGCCACAGCGCGGGCTGCGCCGGATCACGCAGCCAGTCGAAGCACAAGGGAAGCGAGGGTTTGAGGATGGGCAGGCCATCTCGCTGATGGGCAGCGCAGACATCCACCTCGCTCATGGCGCAGCTGATGCTGGTGCCATCGTGCAGGCGCTCGGTCTCGGGCATATCGAGCTGCACTCTCTGCAGCAGCAGTTCATTGAGCCAGCTCAGCGGCAAAACCGCTGGCGCTTGCGACTCGCTCGGCGGCTCAAGATCCGGCAGGCCCAGGGCCCAGGGCTTGCGATCCTCGGGCATCAGCTGCGGCCATTGCTGCCAGCCTCTCTCCATGGTCCAGACGGCCAGCCGCAGGCTGGCCTGGCTGGCATCGCCCTGGGTAGGGTAGGCATAGAGCGCAAAGGCCTGGGCATCGGCACGCCAGACCATGCTGTGGCTCTCGTCCAGCACCCAGGGCTGGGCGGCCTCACCCAGCATCAGCTGCCAGTGCGGATTCTGCAGCGGAGCCATGGGGTAGCGCAGCTTGCGCAGCGAAGCCGGCCAGTGGCGCTGCAGCAGCACCGGCGGCACCGGGGTGGGCTGAGCCGGTTGAGGCAGAGTCGGCATGGGCCGGGCGACTTCGGCCGGCAGGCAGTCTGCCGGCACCCAGAGATCCACCACCTGCAGCAGGGGCTGCGGCTGCGCAGCCATATGCTCGCCCAGCCAGGCCTCGAAGCTGGCATCGGACATGATCACATGCGCATCGTCGGCAATGCCGCTTTCGTTGATGCTCTCGCCACTCCAGCGCGGCATGCGCCAGTGGATGGCATCCAGCAGCTCGCCTTCCGGCTTGCTGATCACCCAGCTGCGACGTGATTTGCGGTCGACCAGATGGGCGGCCTCGCTGTCATAAAAGCCCGTGCGCAGCCAGCGCCCGTCATAGGAGGTGTGCATGTCCATCTCCCAGACATGGGGCAGGTAGACGCCGTCCGCACACAGCACATCACCATAGATGGGGCCGCCCATGCCACGCTCGCCCTGGGGGCGAAAATTCACATCCCTGCTGGCCTCTGATGCCGTATCCGCCTGCGCCGCAAGCTCTTGATCGGAGAGTGTCCGCGCCGCAACATCCGACGCCGCTCCGGCCTGGGCCACGGACGGCTCGGCCTCCTGCCCAGCAGTTGCAGACGACGCGGGTCTGGCGTCAGCGCGCAAACGCGATATCAGCCAGATCAGCAAACACAGGGCCAGCGCCGCAATGGCGATCAGGGTCAGCACAACACTCATGGCGCAATCCTACCGAAAGCCGATGTGAAAAAGGCAGCTCCACGGCTGCCTTTTCAGAGCAAGACCACAAAAGCCTAGAGATGGAACACGTCCACCGAACGCTCCAGCGTCCTGGCACTCAGGCGCAGCGATTGCGCTGCGCTGGTCGACTGCTCCACCAGCGCCGCATTCTGCTGGGTCACTGAGTCGAGTTGGGCCACGGCCTCGTTGACCTGGGAGATGCCTATCGACTGCTCACGCGTGGCAATGCTGATCTGGTGCACCAGGGAGCCGACCTTGTCCACGGCCTGCACCATGCCGTCTATGGTCTGGCCCGCGGCACGCATGCGCGCATTTCCGTCATTGATGCCATCGACCGTGCGGTTGATGAGCACGCTGATCTCCTTGGCCGCTTCGGCGCTGCGCTGGGCCAGTGCTCGCACCTCGCCTGCCACCACGGCAAAGCCGCGACCCTGCTCGCCGGCCCGCGCCGCTTCCACGGCCGCGTTCAGCGCCAGCAGATTGGTCTGGAAGGCAATGCTCTCGATCACGCCAATGATCTCGCTCATGCGGGTGGAGGAGCCGCGGATATGCTCCATGGCCAGTCCCACTTCGCTGATGGCCGCGCCGCTGCGGCTGGCCACCTTGCTGCTCTCGTCGCTGGCACCGGCCATGAACTGTGCCGTGTCGGCCGTCTGCGACACAGTGCCCGAAATTTCCTCCATCGAGGCCGCCGTCTGCTGCAGGCTGGTGGCCTGCGACTCGGTACGCCCTGCCAGATCGAAACTGCTCTGGGCGATTTCATGGGCAGTCTGGGCAAAGCCCTGCACCTCGGTACGCACATCGCCCACCACGGCGCGCAGATTGATCTGAATCTGCTGCAGCCTCAGCATCAGCGCCCCCACGGCACCGCTGTAGCTCTGGCTGCATTCGGTACTCAGATTGCAGGCGGCCACATCGGCTGCAAAGCGGCTGGCTTCCTCCAGTCCCGCCACGCAGCGCCGTTGAAAGCGCCACAGCACGAATGCGCCGCCTGCCACCAGGCTTGCAGCACGCCAGCCCCAGGCAGTTGCACCCTGCCAACCCAGCATATCGGGCAGCATGGCGATCAAGGCCATAATGGCCAGCAACCAGGCCATGCGCGCCACCAGGCCCACATCCTTGCGACCATCCCACCAGCCCATCAGCCCCAGACGGCGCACCGCGCCCGCGCGCAGGCGGAAGCTGGCCTGTGCCTGCTTTTCCTCGTTGCGCATGCGCGCGTACAGCGCTTCGGCTTCGGCCACTTCGGCGGCCGAAGGCTTGGTGCGCACCGACAGATAGCCGCTTGGCTTGCCGCCTTCCATGATGGGCGTGACATTGGCGCGCACCCAGTAGTGGTCGCCGTTCTTGCGGCGGTTCTTGACCAGTGCCGTCCAGGGATATCCATGGGCAATGGTGCGCCACATATCCTTGAAGGCAGCGGCCGGCATGTCGGGGTGGCGAATCAGATTGTGCGGCTGGCCGATCAGCTCTTCGTAGGCATAGCCGCTGACGCGCACAAAGGCCGGGTTGCAATGCGTGATCTCGCCCTTGGTGTTGGTGCTGGAGACCAGCAGCTCGTCACCTGGAAAGTCGTAGTTTTGTTGAGATACCGGCAGGTTCAGGCGCATGCTTTGCACTCCTCCAATAAGCCTGTTTAGTTTTTGTTCGAGAGTGAGCGATCAGGCATCCCGTCGACAGCTGGTTAACCAGATACACAAATTCACACTTGGATCATCGCACAGTGATGATTCCCGAGCCCCCAGGCTCAGAACAGAGATGCGGTATAGGGATCCGAATGCTTGACCGAGGTCAAACCATGAGGTCTGAGCAGCAGTTCGCGAGCCGCAGGATCGTGGGCGCTGGCCTGCCAGAGCTGCTCGGCAATCAGGCCCGAGACCTTGACCCCCAGCAGCCTGATGCGCTTGCCAAGCGGCACGCGCTTGAGGCATTGGCCCGCGGCCAGGCGGATGGCCGCCGCATCCTGTATCGGCAGGTTCAGGGTCTGGTCCCGCGTGGCAATCCTGAAATCGTCATAGCGCAGCTTGATGCCCACGGTGCGCCCCACATAGCCCTTGCGCTGCAGATCCTCGGCCAGACGCTCGCACAGGTCCGTGAAGATCGCGCCCAGTTCGACCTTGTCGCGCACGGCATGCAGATCGCGCTCGAAGGTGGTCTCGCGACTCATGGACACCGGCTCGCTCTCGGTCACCACGGCGCGTTCGTCCCGCCCCCATGCCGACTCGTGCAGCCAGTGGCCATAGCTTTTGCCAAACCAGTGCAGCAGCTGCGGCAGGCTTTGCGCGGCCAGGTCGCCAATGGTTTCTATGCCCAGGCTCTTGAGCTTGGCATCGGCCTTGGGTCCTATGCCGTTGACCTTGCGGCAGGCCAGCGGCCAGATCCGGCTTTGCAGATCTTCGGGCTGGACGATGGAGATGCCGTTGGGCTTGTTGAACTCGCTGGCCATCTTGGCCAGCAGCTTGTTGGGCGCCACGCCGACCGAGCAGGTCAGGCCCGTGGCGTCGAAGATGGATTTCTGGATCAGCCGGGCCAGCACGCGTCCGCCTTCGCGCTGGCCGCCGGGCACGTCGGTGAAGTCGATGTAGACCTCGTCCACGCCGCGGTTCTCCATCAGCGGAGCAATCGACACGATGATCTCTTTGAAGGCCCGGGAAAAGCGCCTGTACTCGGTAAAGTCCACGGGCAGAAGAATCGCCTGCGGGCACAGCTTGGCGGCCTTCATCATGCCCATGGCCGAGCCCACGCCGAACTGCCGCGCCGGATAGGTGGCCGTGGTGATCACGCCGCGCCCCGTGTAATCGCGCAGCAGCGGAAAGTCCGCCACCGGGATCTCGGACAACGGCCGCCCCGCATGGCGCGCCAGCAGCTCCTCGTCAAAGCTGCGCCGCCCGCCACCGATCACCACCGGCAGCCCCTTGAGCTGCGGGTAGCGCAGCAGCTCCACGGAGGCGTAGAACGCATCCATGTCCAGATGCGCGATGCGCCTGGGCCGGGAATCGGGGCTGGTGGGAAGATCGCTCACAGTGCCGATTTTGCCTGCGCTGGCAAGAGACGGCAGCCATGCATTAAACAAGCACACACGCACCTGAAAACAGCAAGCAGCGGCATGACCTCATGCCCTGCATCCTTCCCCCCTCCCGCACAGAGAAGAGGAAGACTCAAACCGCCTCAGGACGAAACCTTGCCCTGCTTGATGTCTTCGAGCTCGTCAAAGCGCATATCGGCATAGCTGACCCAGGTCTTGCGCTTGACCAGCCAGTAACCCAGCCAGAACAGCAGGAACAGCGGAATGCCCAGATAGGTCGAGACCACGCCGCCCCAATCGATGCGATCTTCCAGGAAGGCCTGGTAGTTCTGGCCCAGCGTCACCACCAGACACAGCACAAAGGCAAAGATGGGACCGAAGGGGAAGGCGCCGGCCTTGTAGGGCAGCAGGCCCACATCGTGGCCGTGCATGACATAGCCGCGACGGAAGCGGTAGTGGCTGACGGCAATGCCCAGCCAGACGATGAACTCCGTCATGCCGGCCAGATTCAGCAGCCAGATATAGACGGCCTGCGGGCTGTAGAGCGAGGAAAACAGACACAGGCTGGCGACCAGCGTGCTGCCGATCAAGGCCACCAGCGGCACGCCGTTCTGGGTCAGCCGGGAGAAGATGCGCGGCGCATTGCCCTCGGTCGCCATGTTGTAGAGCATGCGCGTGGCCGCATACATGCCGGAGTTGCCGGCCGACAGCACCGAGGTCAGGATCACCGCATTCATCACCGTGGCCGCCGACAGCAGGCCCGCGTGCTGGAACACCAGCGTGAACGGGCTCACGGCGATATCCGCCACATCGGTACGCAGCAGCTGCGGATCGGTATAGGGAATCAGAAAGCCGATGACGACAATGGCCAGCACATAGAACAGCAGGATGCGCCAGAACACCTGACGAATCGCACGCGGCACGTTCTCGCGCGGATTCTCGGATTCGCCTGCCGCAACGCCCACCAGCTCCGTGCCCTGGAAGGAATAGGCCACGATCATGGCCACGCCCACAAAGGTCGCGAAATTGCCGACGAATGGCGCATCGCCCGTGGTCCAGTTCTCGAAGCCGGGTACATGGCCGTTGCTGATGATGCCGAACAGAATCAGCACGCCGGTGATCAGAAAGGCCACCACGGCCAGCACCTTGATCAGCGCGAACCAGTACTCGGCCTCGGCAAAGCCGCGCGCGGAAAACGCGTTCAGCCCCACCATCAGCAGCAGGAACAGGCCGCTCCAGATGATGCCTGGCACATCGGGAAACCAGTAGGCCATGACCAGTTGCGAGGCCACCAGGTCCACCGCCACCACCACAGCCCAACTGAACCAGAAGTTCCAGCCCAGCGCAAAGCCGAAGCCTCGATCCACATAGCGCGAGGCATAGGTAGAGAAAGAGCCGGCCACAGGCATGAAGGCGGCCAGCTCGCCCAGGCTGGTCATGATGTAGTACACCATGATGCCGATGAGCAGATAGGTGAGCACGGCACCACCAGGGCCGATCTGGGCGATGGCCGAGCCGGAGGCCACGAACAGGCCCGTTCCGATGGCGCCGCCAATGGCAATCATGCTCAGGTGGCGCTGCTTGAGCACCCGGTGCAAGCGGGGCTGGTTATCGTCACCATCACCAGTCGGCGCGAGCTGCTGGCTTGAGTTGGGTTGGGACATAAATGTCTTGTTGTAATGGTTTGCGCCCATCCGGACAAAACACCCAACCATCCCGCAGGCGCTGCGGCAGGCAACGCAAAAAGGCGACCATGACGGTCGCGGGCAACAAGGACAAAGGAACGAAGCCATGACAGCAGAACGCCATGGCGGATAGGCCAGTTGCATCCTGAATCGGCAGCCACCCCAGTCGGGCGCTTCAATGGCAAAGCGGTGATATCGCCGGGCCCATTGACAGGCAAAGACGATATTTTGCCCAAATCCACCGCCGACCATGACCCGCCATGCCAATGCAGGGGCTGACTCTGGGGCTGCTCGGTGGCACTTGACAGCGTCTATCGCTATGAATTTAGAAGCACACTGCGCTTTAATAAATTCATTTTCATAGACAAACAATCAATATTTCATTGAAGGATAAGCGGCAAGCGCTATCAAATAGCGTGAACCCGACATGAGCAGCCATGGCTGGGCCCTGGCGCAGAAGTCTAGAAAACCCGTATATCCAGGCACCGCCGTTCTTCCTACATTTGCCCACAGGCTCTCAGCCCGGTGATGCCGAGAGAGACTGCAGCGCAAACTTGGCGTATGCAGCGCCGAAGGAGCAACCGCCCCGGAAACTCTCAGGCCAAAGGATCGGCATCGCTTTCACACACTCTGAAGAATGTCCGGACGTCATCGTCCGCCGGGCATACCGAAGGAGCAAGCGAGCAGCGCCGCAAGGCCCTGCCTCGTGAATCTCTCAGGTCCAGAACAGAGGGGGCGTCCGCTGCGCATGTTGCGCACGGGCTCCACCCTTGACGTTTCTGGAATCTGAATCATGAAGACAATCGCCGTCATCGGCGGTGGCATCACGGGCGTGACCACCGCCTACGCCCTCGCACGCCGCGGATTTTCCGTCACCCTGTTCGAGAAGCAGCGCTATGCCGCCATGGAAACCTCGTTCGCCAATGGCGGCCAGCTCTCGGCCTCGAACGCCGAGGTCTGGACCCATTGGTCCACCATCGTCAAGGGCCTCAAGTGGATGCTCAAGAGCGATGCTCCGCTGCTGCTCAATCCCAGGCCCAGCTGGCACAAGATTTCCTGGTTCTGCCAGTTTCTCGCTGCCATCCCCCATTACGAGAAAAACACCGTGGAAACCGCCAGGCTGGCGATTGCGGCACGCGAGCACCTGTTTGACTGGGCGTCCAGCGAAGGCATTGACTTCGATCTGAAACAAAAAGGCATCTTGCATATCTACCGCGACCGAGCAGGCTTTGAACATGCGGGCAAGGTTTCCCAGTTGCTGGCCAAAGGCGGCCTGGAGCGCCGCGCCGTGACACCGCAGGAGATGCGCTCCATAGAGCCGACCCTGTCCGGAACCTTCTATGGCGGCTACTTCACCGAGAGCGACTCCACGGGCGACATCCACAAGTTCACCAGCGGCCTGGCTGCCGCCTGCGAACGACTGGGCGTGCAATGCCGCTACGGCCAGGAAATCATGTCGGTGAACAGCAACGGCAAGCAGGCCAGCGTGACCGTGCGCCAGGGCCTGGAAACCGAGACCTCGACTTTCGACGCCATGGTGGTCTGCGCAGGCACGGCCAGCCGCGCCCTGGCTGCCCAGCTCGGCGACAGCGTCAACATCTATCCGGTCAAGGGCTATTCCATCACGGTCAATCTGCCGGACGAAGCCAGCCGCGCCGCAGCCCCTGTGGTGAGTCTGCTGGACGACGAGACCAAGCTGGTCACCAGCCGCCTCGGCGACGATCGCTTCCGAGTTGCCGGTACGGCGGAGTTCAACGGCTTCAACAAGGACATCCGCGCCGACCGCATCCGCCCACTCATCGAATGGGTGCAGCAATGCTTCCCGGGCGTCAGCACGCGCAGCGTCGTGCCTTGGGCGGGCCTGCGCCCCATGATGCCGGACATGCTGCCGCGCGTGGGCCCTGGCAACAAGCCCTGCGTGTTCTACAACACCGGCCACGGCCATCTGGGCTGGACCTTGTCGGCCGTCACCGCCGACATGGTCGGCGACCTCGTGCTGCAGTCCATGGGCAGCGCCAGCAGACAGCCCCGACCGGCCACGCTGAGCACCGCCAGCGCCTGACCACGACCTGAAAACCTCATCAACAAGCCAGACACGGTAGCCGCAGCGCCCCGTGAGGGGCAGCTGTTGCCGTGTGAATGGCAAAACGGAGACATACAACATGAGTCGAAATCATCCAAGCGCAGCCGGGGAGTCGCTGCAGCAGACAGGGGAGCTGGAGCGCGGCCTCAAGGACCGGCACATCCAGCTGATCGCCCTGGGCGGCGCCATTGGCGTGGGCCTGTTCCTGGGCTCGGCCAAGGCAATCCACAAGGCTGGTCCGCTGCTGCTGGTCAGCTACGCCATCGCGGGGCTGGCCATCTTCTTCATCATGCGGGCACTGGGCGAGTTGCTGGTGCACCGCCCGGTGGCCGGCTCTTTTGCCACCTATGCCGAAACCTATGTCAGCCCCTGGGCCGGATTCGTCACCGGCTGGACCTACTGGTTCACCTGGGTGGTGACGGGCATGGCGGAGCTCACTGCCATAGGCATCTACACCCATTACTGGTTTCCCGCCATTCCGCAATGGGTTCCGGCGCTCGCCACCCTGGCCGTGCTGCTGGGCGTGAATCTGATCGCGGTCAAGGTCTTCGGCGAGCTGGAATTCTGGTTCGCGCTGATCAAGGTCGTGACCATTGTTGCCACGCTGGTGCTGGGTGTGGCCATCATCACCACGGGCTGGGGACCGCTGGGCCAGACGGCAAGCTTCACCAACCTATGGTCGCATGGAGGCTTTGCACCCGTGGGCATGGTGGGCGTGGTCTTCACCTTGCAGATAGCCTG
Source organism: Comamonas sp. F1-6 (assembly GCF_039581415.1). Classification (NCBI taxonomy): domain Bacteria; kingdom Pseudomonadati; phylum Pseudomonadota; class Betaproteobacteria; order Burkholderiales; family Comamonadaceae; genus Comamonas; species Comamonas sp. F1-6. The sequence continues at coordinate 207,641 of NZ_JBCPWN010000001.1, read as the reverse complement.
CTTTGCCTATACCGGCGTGGAATTGATAGGCGTGACAGCCGGTGAAGCCGAGTCGCCCGAGAAAGTGCTGCCCCGTGCCACCAACAGCATCGTCTACCGCATTCTGATCTTCTATATCGGCGCCCTGATCGTCATCATGTCGCTGGTGCCCTGGAACGAACTCAGCCCCGACATGAGCCCCTTCGTCCATGTCTTCGACAAGCTGGGCATTCCCGCCGCTGCCGGCATCATCAACTTCGTGGTCATCACCGCCGCAGCCTCTTCGTGCAACAGCGGCATCTTCAGCACGGGCCGCATGCTCTATACGCTGGCGCAATTCAAACAGGCGCCCGCCCGCCTGGGCCGGGTCAATGCGCGCCATGTGCCTGCGGCCGGCATTGTGCTGTCGGCGGCATTCATGCTGCTTGGCGTGGTGCTGAACTATCTGGTGCCCGAGGAAGCCTTCATCTACGTGACCAGCATTGCCACCATAGGCGCCGTCTGGACCTGGGGCATCATCGTCTTCTCCCATCTGCGCTATCGCCGCGCCGTCAGGCTGGATCATGCCGCAGCCGTGGCCTACCGCATGCCCGGCGCGCCGTTCACCAACTGGTTTGTGCTGGCCTTTCTGGCCGTGGTGCTGGTCTGCCTGTCGCTGGATGCCAGCACCCGCGTGGCGCTATATATCGCGCCCCTGTGGTTTGCGCTGCTGACGATCGGCTACCGGCTCTACGCGGTCAAGCCCGAGCAGCGCCAAAGCCTGGCGCAAGCGCAACAGCAAGCCGCCTGAGGCGCAGCACAGCCGCGCTGTCGATGCCCTGGCTGTAGCCGGCTGAGACCGCGACAGCCGCAGCGGCACGCTATTGATTCAGAAGCTTCTTGCGCTTTTTCATAGTTCATTTCAAAGACTTTTAGTTTTGAAAACGAACACTGGCAAGCGTGGGAAGCTCTTGAAATCAGAGCTGCAGACAGATCAGCACCAGGCCCAGCATCATCAGCGCCATGCCCAGCTTTTCTGTCAATGAGAGCTTCTCGCTGAACACCTTGCGCGAGACGATATAGCTGAACACCACCTCCACCATGCCCAGGGTGCGCACGGCGGCTGCCCCCTGCATGGCATAGGCGGTGAACCAGGCCAGCGAGGCCGCAGCGCCCATGCTGCCGGCCAGCAGCGAGATGCGCCAGGCCTTGAAGATGGGGCGCAGACCCTGTTCATGGGTTCTGGCAATCCAGGCGCTCATGACGACGGACTGCATGGTCTGCGCGATCAGCACGCCCCAGGCCCCCGACAACCAGGGCGAGCTCACACCCAGTGTCGCGATCTCGACCGCGCCACCGCGAAAGCCCACCGTGGCCAGCGCAAAACAGGCGCCGCAGATCAGCCCGTAGACCGAGGATTTGCTGGTCCAGGCCGAGAGCGTGAACAACTGCCCGCGCGGCGGCAGCGACAGCATCAGCACGCCCACGGTGGCAAGCACCATGGCCAGCAGCGCCAGCCGGCTCGGCAGCTCATGCAGGAACATGGCGGCAAACAAGGCCACTTGCAGCACCTCGGTCTTGGACAGCGTGACCGCCACGGCAAAGTTGCGTTCCTTCATGGCCATGAGCAAGGCAGCCGTGGCCGCAACCTGAAAGAAGGCACCAAGCGCGATCCAGCCCAGATACGCGGCACTGAACTTCGGCAGCACCTGGGACGGATCGCCCAGACCATACAGCGCCAGCAGATAGATGGCGGCAAACGGCAGGCCGTAGAGAAAGCGCACCAGCGTGGCTTGCAGGGTGCCGACCTGCGCCGTCAGCGAGCGCTGGGCCGTATTGCGCACCGTCTGCGCCGCCGCCGCAAACAGCACCACTCCCACCCACAAATATTCCATTCCTATGCCCGGCATGAGACGCTTTCTTTTCTGTTAGCGCGCCAGCATAGCGCCGGCTGCCGGACGGTGCTGACGCGATTCGTGCAGTCCACCCGCTCAAGCCAAGGTGACGTGAAGCACGAACGGCTTCCGTTCTGATGGCGAAGTCTCCACCCCGGCAAAATAACCTCAAATCCAGACCATTGCTGCGTCTTTAGCTACAATTTCAGCTGGGTGCCCGCCGCACGAGGTGGCGATGGCAGGTGAATGTTCATGCGCAGGTCGGGCCGCCAGCGCACCAGTCGTTTGCAGTGCAGACGGCACCAGCAGGCATTGCCTCAGGTGCCGCACGCCTTCAGCGTACGACTTCAGACACCTACCGACACATGGACCCACAAACACTTGTGCAGGCCCCTGCGCCTTTTGCATCCCAAAATTCACCCCGTGTTTCCGCACTGCAATCCGCGACCGAGCGCGTGCAGGCACAAATCTCGCACCTGCTGCATATCGAATCCTTTGCCGGCATGGTGCTCATGCTGGCCGCTGCGGCAGCCCTGATCTGGGCCAACTCCGCTGCGGCGCAAAGCTACTTTGCACTGTGGCATGCCCCCGTCGCGCTGACGCTTGGTCCATGGAGCTTCAGCACCGATCTGCATTTCATCGTCAACGATGTGCTGATGACAGTGTTCTTTCTGGTCGTGGGCATGGAGATCCGGCGCGAGCTGCACAACGGCGCGCTGGCCAGCCTGCGCCAGGCCAGTCTGCCGCTGATCGCTGCCATCGGCGGCGTGGCCGTGCCCGCGCTCATCTACGTGGCCCTGGCGGGCAACGACAGGACGCTGCTCAACGGCTGGGCAATTCCGACGGCGACCGACATCGCGTTTGCCGTGGGCGTGCTGGCCTTGCTGGGCCGTAATATCCCGGGTGCACTGCGTATCTTCCTGCTGGCCCTGGCCATCATCGACGACATCGTGGCCGTGCTCATCATCGCCTTCTTCTACTCGGGCGGCCTGCAGGCCATGGGCTTTGTGGTTGCCGCAGCCGGCGTGCTGCTGGTGCTGCTGTTCAACCGCATGGGCATTGCCGCCGCGCCCCTGTATGTGCTGCCCGGAGCCATTCTCTGGTTCGGCCTGCTCAAGACCGGCGCTCATCCCACTCTGGCAGGTGTGGTGCTGGGTCTGATGACGCCTGTATTTGTACGCCCCGCTTCCATGCCGCTGCTGATCACGGCACAGACGGCCATGCGCAAGGCCGGCGAGCAGATGCTGAGCGGCCGGCCCGATCCGCAGCACCTGCTGCAGGAGTTGCGCACTGCCCAGCTCGCACAGCGCGACCTGCTGCCGCCTGCTCTGCGCCTGCCCATGATTCTTCATCCCTGGGTGGCTTTTTGCATCATGCCCATCTTTGCGCTGGCCAATGCCGGCGTGCAGTTCTCGGGCATAGACCTGAGCGCAGCCGCACCGCAGACCACGGCCATGGCCGTGCTGGTGGCCCTGGTGCTGGGCAAGCCCCTGGGGGTCTTCATCTGCACCTGGCTGGCCGTCAAGAGCGGGCTGTGCAGCCTGCCCGAGGGCCTGAACTGGCGCGGTGTGCTGCTGGTGGGCCTGCTGGCCGGCATAGGCTTCACCATGTCCATCTTTGTCGGCGGTCTGGCCTTTGCGGATGCGAGCCTGCTGGGCGCGGCCAAGCTGGGCATTCTGGCCGGCTCGGCCATGGCAGCCTTGCTGGGGCTTGGTTATGGATTTGCCATGCGCAAGCGTTTCGAGCAGCCCTGAACGCCACGACACACCGCCGGAAAATAAAAAAGGTCAGTCCTGCAAAGGACTGACCTTTTTTCATGCCGCAGAACAATCAGCTCTGCTCGAAAGGTTTCGGGTAAGTGCCGGGCAACAGAATTTCTTTGCCGACCTGGTTGATATTGGTGTGCCCGCAGAAGGCCATGGTGGTGTCCAGCTCCTTGTGGATGATCTGCAGCGCCTTGCTCACGCCGGCCTGGCCATAAGCGCCCAGACCGTAGAGGAAGCTGCGACCTATCATCGTGCCTTGCGCACCCAGTGCGCGGGCCTTGAGCACGTCCTGACCGCTGCGAATGCCGCCATCCATCCAGACTTCGATGTCCTTGCCCGCAGCCTCTGCAATCGATGGCAAGGCTGCAATCGAAGAAGGCGCACCATCGAGCTGACGGCCGCCATGGTTGCTGACCACCAGCGCATCAGCACCGCTTTGTGCAGCCAGACGCGCATCTTCGGCATCCATCACGCCCTTGAGAATGATCTTGCCGCCCCAGAGCTTCTTGATCCATTCCACATCGCTCCAGTTCAGTGACGGATCGAACTGATCTGCCGTCCAGGACGACAGCGAGGACACATCGCCCACACCATCCACATGGCCGACGATATTGCCGAAGCTGCGGCGCTTGGTACCCAGCATTCCCAGGCACCAGTGCGGCTTGGTCGCCAGATTGATGAGGTTTGCCAGCGTAGGCTTGGGCGGGGTGGACAGGCCGTTCTTGATGTCCTTGTGGCGCTGCCCAAGGATCTGCAGGTCCAGCGTCACCACCAGCGCCGAGCAGTTGGCCGCCTTGGCGCGATTGATCAGGCGCTCCATGAAGGCCTTGTCACGCATCACATAGAGCTGGAACCAGAACGGATGGCGATCGGTGTGCTCGGCTATGTCCTCCAGCGAGCAGATGCTCATGGTGGACAGCGTGAACGGCACGCCAAAGGCCTTGGCGGCCTTGGCTCCAAGAATCTCGCCATCGGCATGCTGCATGCCGGTCAGGCCCGTGGGCGCAATCGCCACCGGCATGGCGACCTCCTCGCCGATCATAGTGGTGCGCGTGCTGCGCCCTTCCATGTTCACGGCCACACGCTGACGCAACTTGATTGACTGGAACTCGTCTTCGTTGGCCCGATACGTGCCTTGGGTGTAAGAGCCCGAATCGGCGTAGTCATAAAACATGCGCGGCACACGACGCTTGGCCACCACACGCAGGTCTTCGATACAGGTGATTTTGGAAAGATCGCTCACGACTTCTAGCCTTGTAATTGGAGTTGAACCCGATGGTAGCCCTCATCGCCGTCATCGGCAGTTCACTATGGTTTGAAGTGATTTATGCCAGTTTTGAAATTTTCTTCAGCGAGGGAAAATCAAGGGCTAATGCTAGGTATGCAAGCCTATTCGCACAGCCACCATCCTTGTCACCACAACAAACAGGAGACAACAGAGATGGTTTGGCAACAGGTCTATGACCCTCTATCGAATATGTGGCTATCCACATTGCTGGCGGCCATTCCGGTCGTGGTGATGCTGGTGGGCCTTGGTTTTCTGCACATGAAGGCCCACCTGGCCGCAGGAGCAGGCCTGATTGCAGCGCTGCTGATTGCAGTCTTTGTCTACAACATGCCCGGCGAAATGGCGGGGCGCGCAGCCTTGTTCGGCGGCTTCACCGGCCTGCTGCCCATTGGCTGGATTGTGCTGAACATCATCTTCCTGCATCAGCTGACCGAGCAGAACGGCAGCTTCAAGGTGCTGCAGGACTCACTTTCCGGGATCACCGAAGACCGCCGCATCCAGTTGCTGCTGATTGCCTTTTCTTTCGGTGCCTTTTTCGAGGGCGCTGCCGGCTTCGGGACCCCCGTGGCCGTGACGGCAGCCATCCTGATCGGCCTGGGCTTTTCTCCACTGGCGGCATCCGGTCTGTCGCTGATCGCCAATACCGCACCCGTGGCCTTTGGCGCCCTGGGCACGCCCGTCATCACGCTGGCCAAGGTCCATGGCTACGATCTGATGGAAGTGACCGCCATGATCGGCCGCCAGCTGCCTTTCTTCTCGGTGCTGGTGCCGTTCTGGCTGATCTGGGCCTTTGCCGGTCGCAAGGGCATGATGGAGATCTGGCCCGCGATTCTGGTCACCGGCCTGTCGTTTGCCATTCCCCAGTATCTGGTCTCCAACTTCATCGGCCCAGAGCTGGTGGACATCATCGCGGCCATTGTTTCCATGGCCAGCCTGATCCTGTTCCTGCGCGTCTGGCAGCCCAAGAAAATCTGGACCTCGGCCTCGCTGCGCGGCAAGGATATCAGCGCCTCCGAAGTCAAGCCGCCACAGCCCGTGGCCAAGCACAGCAAGAGCGCGCTGATCGCCGCCTGGACACCCTGGATCATTCTCTCGGTGTTTGTGTTCATCTGGGGCCTGCCGCCGGTCAAGGCCTGGCTCAACAGCCTGTTTGCCCCCGCCTTCCCCATGACGGGCCTGCACAATCTGATCGAGAAAATGCCGCCCGTGGTGCCCCAGCCGACCAAAGAGGGTGCGGTCTACACGCTGAACCTGCTGTCTGCCACCGGAACCGCCATTCTGTTCTCGGCCATCGTCAGCGCCTTCGTCATGAAGTACAACCCGGTGACCATAGTGCGCACCTTCTTCAAGACCACCTGGCTGGTGCGCTACTCGCTGCTGACCATCGTGCTGATGCTGGCCCTGGGCACGCTGACACGCTACTCGGGCACAGACACCACCCTGGGTCTGGCCTTTGCCAACACCGGTGTGCTCTACCCCTTCTTCGGCACGCTGATGGGCTGGCTGGGCGTGGCGCTCACAGGCTCGGACACGGCGTCCAACGTGCTGTTCGGCGGCATGCAGAAGGTCGCCGCCGACCAACTGGGCCTGTCCCCCAACCTCATGGGCGCCGCCAACAGCTCGGGCGGCGTGATGGGCAAGATGATCGATGCGCAATCCATTGTCGTGGCTTCGACCGCCACACGCTGGTTCAACCGCGAAGGCGACATCCTGCGTTACGTATTCTTCCACTCCATCGCCCTGGCCTGCCTGATGGGCCTGTTCGTCACCATGCAGGCCTATGTCTGGCCGTTCAAGCTGATGGTGAACTGAGCCCCCGAGCCGCTTTGCGGCTTGCCCTGACGGGACACCCTAAAGGGCCACACTGGCCCTTGCTCGGCATCTCTGGCCTGGGCCGCGGCAGTTTTCCACCGCGCATGTCCCTTTTCTCAACCCACCAGGTGGGCACACCAGCAGCCGCAGCGCCTTCGGGCCTGCGGCTTTTTTGCGCCGTTTGCAGGGGATCAGCGTAGTACCAATCTGCAAATTGGTATTACCAATCAATTATTAAAAACAAGGGAAAACCACTAATTCATGACCAAAACCCCATTTCTATAATCCATCCAACCCGAAATCGCCACAAATTGGTCATACCAATTTAGCAAGCGAAGCCGAACAAGACTGCATGACAGCGTCCGGCGCAGGGCGGCATGGTTGTTTAAAGAATTGACGGGGAAGCTTCTGGACGCTCAGGAGGGTTGCCCTCCCCGCATAAATCCAGGAGATCAAGGCAATGCAAGAAATCTGGTCGCAGAACTACGACCCCGCAGGCAATGTGTGGGTGTCGGCGCTGGTGGCGCTGATACCCATCATCTTTTTCTTTCTCGCACTGACCAAGCTGCGCCTCAAGGGCTATGTGGCGGGCACCATCACGGTGGCGCTGTCCCTGGCCGTGGCGCTGCTCTTCTACCGCATGCCCGTGGCCAATGCGCTGGCAGCAGGCGTCTACGGCTTCTTCTACGGCCTGTGGCCGATTGCCTGGATCATTGTCGCGGCAGTCTTTCTCTACAAGGTCTCGGTCAAGACCGGACAGTTCGACATCATCCGCTCGTCGATTCTCTCGGTCACAGAAGACCAGCGCCTGCAGCTCATCCTGGTGGGCTTTTGCTTCGGTGCCTTCCTTGAGGGAGCCGCCGGCTTCGGCGCCCCCGTGGCCATCACGGCGGCGCTGCTGGTGGGCCTGGGTTTCAGGCCTCTGTATGCAGCCGGCCTGTGCCTGATCGGCAATACCGCCCCCGTGGCCTTCGGCGCCATGGGCATTCCCGTCATCGTGGCCGGTCAGGTCTCGGGCGTCGATGTCATGGCCATCAGCCAGATGGCCGGCCGCCAGCTGCCGTTCATGACCATCATCGTGCTGTTCTGGCTCATGGCCATCATGGACGGCTGGCGCGGCGTGAAGGAAACCTGGCCTGCGGTGCTGGTGGGCGGCGGCAGCTTTGCACTCGGACAGTTTCTGACGGCCAACTACATCGGCCCCGAACTGCCGGACATCACCTCGGCCATCTTCGCCCTGGTGACACTGACCACTTTCCTCAAGTTCTGGCAGCCCAAGCGCATCTTCCGCTTCGACACCGAGCCGGGCGCAGCAAAGATCCAGACGACGGCCCCTGCCAAACTGACGACCGGCATGGTGATCAAGGCCTGGTCGCCCTTCATCATCCTCACGGCCATGGTGACCATCTGGAGCCTCAAGCCCTTCAAGGCGCTGTTCGCCTCGGGCGGTGCACTGTCCGGCACGGTCTTCAGCATTCCCGTGCCCATGCTGCACAATCTGGTGCAGAAAATGGCTCCCGTCGTCGCCGCGCCCACGCCCTATGGTGCGGTCTATTCCTTCAACTGGCTGTCGGCCACTGGAACCGCGATCCTGATCGCCGCCGTGCTCGCCATTCTTTTGCTGCGCCTCAAGCCAGCCGTGGCAGTCCAGACCCTGGGCGAGACCTTCAAGGAACTGGCCCTGCCCATCTACTCCATCGGCATGGTGCTGGCCTTTGCCTTCATCGCCAACTACTCCGGCCTATCCACCACGCTGGCCATGGCCCTGGCCCATACGGGCAAGGCCTTTGCGTTCTTCTCGCCCTTCCTGGGCTGGGTCGGCGTGTTCCTCACGGGATCCGACACCTCGGCCAATGCGCTGTTCGGCGCCCTGCAGGCCACGACGGCAGCGCAGCTGGGGCTGCCCGAGGTTCTGGCCGTGACGGCCAACACCACCGGCGGTGTGACCGGCAAGATGATCTCGCCCCAGTCCATCGCCATTGCCTGCGCAGCCGTGGGCCTGGCCGGCAAGGAATCGGACCTGTTCCGCTTCACCGTCAAGCACAGTCTGGCCTTCCTGGTGCTGATCGGCATCATCTGCACGCTGCAGGCTTATGTGTTTCCGTGGATGATTCCCACCACCTGAAACTCCTGCCCGACCCCATGCCCGCCATCCGCCTGTCCGACCGCGTTGCCCAGCAGCTGCTGGAGCTGATCCAGAGCACCCAGCTCCAGAGCGGCGCCAAGCTGCCGACCGAGCGGGCGCTGGCCGAGCAGTTGGGGGTCTCGCGCACGGCGCTGCGCGAGGCCATACAGAAGCTGGCCAGCCGCGGCGTGCTCGAAAGCCGCGTGGGCGCCGGCACCTTTGTCGGCTCGCGCGTGCCGCTGTGGCACGAACAAGCCGTCGCACCGCTGGAATCCTTGCTGCGCGACGACCCCCAGTATCGCTACGACGTGCTGGAAGCACGCCAGGCGCTCGAGCTCAGCACCGCCTGGTATGCGGCCCAGCGTGCCACCGACAAGGACAGGGACCGCATCCGCCACTGCTTCGACGACATGCTGCGCCACCAGCAGGCGCGCGATGCCGCCAGCGCGGCCCGCTCCGATGCGCAGTTCCATCTGGCAATTGCCGAGGCTTCGCACAACGCCGTGCTGGTGCAGCTCATGGGCAGCCTCTTCGAGCTGGTGCTTGGCACCGTGGCCCAGAACCGGCGCCTGATGTTCGTGCATGATGATCTCTCGACGCTGGAGCATCTGACTGCACAGCACCGCAATCTCATGCAGGCCATTGTCGACGGCGAGCCGGAGCAGGCCAGAAGCGCTATCGGCCAGCACCTGGCCTATGTTCACGAAAAGCTGTCCGAGTCGGATGCCGAGGCGGCCCGACGCAAGCGGCTGGATCGTTTTTCCTCTTCCTCCGCCATTTTTTCATGATCATCTCCTCCACCACTGACTACCGCGCGGCTGCGCAAAAGCGCCTGCCGCCCTTTCTATTCCACTACCTCGACGGCGGTGCCTATGCCGAGAAGACGCTGGCCCGCAATGTCGACGACCTGGCCGACGTGGCCCTGCGCCAGCGCGTGCTCAAGGACATGAGCCAGCTGGACACCAGCATCGAGCTGTTCGGCGAGAAGTTCTCGATTCCCGTGGCGCTGGCTCCCGTGGGGCTGACCGGAATGTTCGCCCGCCGTGGCGAAGTACAGGCCGCCATGGCCGCTGATAAAAAGGGCATCCCCTTCACCATGTCCAGCGTCTCGGTCTGCCCCATCGAGGAAGTCGCGCCCAGGCTGGGCCGCCCGATGTGGTTCCAGCTCTATGTGCTCAAGGACCGGGGCTTCATGAAGAACGCGCTGGAGCGAGCCCAGGCCGCCGGCGTCTCCACCCTGGTCTTCACCGTGGACATGCCCGTGCCTGGCGCCCGCTACCGCGATGCGCATTCGGGCATGAGCGGCCCCAACGCCGCCATGCGCCGCTACCTGCAGGCCGTGACCCATCCGCACTGGGCCGTGGACGTGGGCCTGATGGGGCGCCCGCACACGCTGGGCAATATCTCCACCTACAAGGGCCAAAACGTCTCGCTTGAAGACTATATGGGCTATCTGGGCGCGAACTTCGACCCCTCGATCTCATGGTCGGACCTGGAGTGGATCCGCGACTTCTGGAAGGGTCCCATGCTCATCAAGGGCATCCTCGACCCCGAGGACGCCAGGGATGCGGTGCGCTTCGGCGCTGACGGCATCATCGTCTCCAACCACGGCGGGCGCCAGCTCGACGGCGTGCTCTCCTCGGCACGCGCCCTGCCTGCCATTGCCGATGCCGTCAAGGGCCAGATCAAGATCCTGGCCGACTCGGGCGTTCGCAACGGCCTGGACATCGTGCGCCTGCTGGCCCTTGGAGCAGACTGCACCATGATAGGCCGCGCCTTCGTCTACGCGCTGGCTGCAGAAGGCGAAGCCGGCGTGACCAACCTGCTGAACCTGCTCGAAAAGGAAATGCGCGTGGCCATGACGCTGACCAGCGTCAAGAAGGTCTCGGAGATCACTGGCGATCTGCTGGTACGGGACTGATCCCGCACAGGCTCCAGCCCAGGGCCGGGCCTTGCGGGGATCAGCGCGCCGCACCCTTCTGCCCCAGCCAGATGCCGCCCAGGACCAGGGCCACGCCCGCCATCTGCACGCTCGTCAGCGTCTGGCCCAGGAACACCCACCCCAGCAAAATCGCCGTCAGCGGACTCAGAAAACCCAGCGGCGCCACCATGTTCGGCTCCAGGCGGGCAATGCCGCGAAACCACAGCACATAGGTCAACGCCGCGCCCACCAGACCCAGCCAGGCCAGTCCGATCAGATGGCCGGGCGTGGGCGCCGGAAAATCCGGTCCGGCCCACAGCGCCACCGGCAGCAGCAATAGTCCGCCGGCCGTGAGCTGCCAGGCGGTGAAGGTCAACAGCGGCACGGGCGGGCGCCACTTGCGCGTGAGCACCGTGCCGCAGGCCATGGAAAGCGCTGCTGCCAGGCCTGCCGCAATACCTGTCGCATCCAGCGCCACGCCGGGCGTGAGCACCAGCAGGGCCACGCCCGCCAGTCCGGCCAGGGCTGCGAGAACCGAGGCCGGTCGCAGTGCACTACCCAGCACCCAGGCCGCGAGAAACACCACCACCAGCGGCTGCACGGCCCCCACAGTGGCGGCCGCCCCGCCCGGCAGACGGTAGGCCGAGACGAACAGCATGCTCCAGAACACCGAGAAATTGAGTGCTCCCAGGATGAACACCCGCAACCACCACATGCCCTGCGGCAGACGCCGTGCAAATGCCAGCAACAACAGGCCTGCGGGCAGCGCGCGCAGCAAGGCCACGGTCATCGCGGGCACCTGCGGCAGTAGCTGCGTGGTGACGATATAGCTGCTGCCCCAGATGGCGGGCGCCAGCCCTGTCAGCAGCAGATCCCATGCCCGGGTCTGCCCCGGTGTTCGCACCGCTTGCCGGGCGCTCATGCGAACTCCAGCACCTGCTCCAGCGGCCGGCGCGGCTTCTGCGGCCAGTTGCCGGCTGCTGCACGGCCCACGGTGACAAGCATCACTGGAACCTCCTCGCTCGCCAGACCGAAGCTCGATGTCACGCCTTCGGCGTCGAAGCCCGTCATCGCACAGGACGCCAGACCCATGGCCTGCGCCGCATGCATCAGCGTCATGGCGCCAAAGCTGGCCGAGCGCAGGGCCTCGTCGCGCACCGCCTGCGCGCTGGCGTACTGCTGCTGCGCGGCCTGCAGCCATCCCTGCGCCATGGCGGCAGGCATGAAGCCCCCGTCCACAAAGGGCTGCAGCCGTTCGGCCAGCGCCTCGGGGTCGGCCAGCACGCCGCAGACGATGAAGCAGACGGCCGCCTCCTGCACCTTGGCCTGATCCTGGGCCAGGGCGCGCAGCCTGGCTTTCGCTGCGGGCGTGCGCACGGCGATAAAGCGCCAGTTCTGAAGGTTGTAGGCCGTGGGTGCACGCGTGGCCAGTTGAACCAGCCGCGCTATCTCGGCATCGGCCAGGCTGTGGGAGTCATCGAAGCGGTTGGCCGAGATGCGCTGCTCGATGAGAGCGAGTGTGGGGTGAGGGGTAGTCATGGCATGACTGTAGATAATTCACCCTGAATTGATAATTGGCTTTTATAAAAATAAACCATTCACCAACAGAGAAGAATCGCATGGACCGACTGACCGCCTTGCAAGTCTTTCATCGCGTCGCGCAGCGCGGCAGCTTTGCCGAGGCGGGCCGCAGCCTGGGCCTGTCGCCAGCCGCGATCAGCAAAAACATCGCCGAGCTGGAGGCCCATGTGGGCACGCGCCTGATCCAGCGCACCACACGGCGCATGGCGCTGACGGAGGAAGGCCGCCTGTATCTCGAGCATGTCACGCGGGCGCTGGATGCGCTGGCCGATGCCGACTCGGCGCTATGCCCCTTCAAGGCCGCGCCCAGCGGCCTGCTCAAGGTCAGCGCACCCATGACATTCACGCTGACGCAGATGTCTTCCGCCATCCCCGCCTTCCTGGAGCGCTACCCCGAGCTGCAGCTGGACCTGCACCTGGACGATCGGCGCGTCGACATCGTGCGCGAAGGCTTCGATCTGGCCATACGCGGCAGTGACCGGCTCGAGGACTCCTCGCTGATCGCGCGTCCGCTGACAAGCATGTCGCATGTGCTGTGCGCCACTCCCGGCTATTTCGAAAAGCGCGGCCGCCCGCACACGCCTGCCGACCTCAACGGCCTGGAGCACATACGCTTCAGTCTCTCGGGCCATGCGGATGCCTGGGAATTCGAGCAAGGCGGGCACATGGAGAGCGTGGCAGTCAACGCGCGCTATTCGGTGTCCTCAAGCCTGGCAGTGCGCGACGCACTGCGCGCGGGCTTTGGCGTCAGCCTGATCCCGCGGCCCTATGTCGAGGAAGACCTGCGCACGGGCCGGCTGCAGGCCGTCCTGGAGGACTGGAGCACGGTGAAGACCACGCTCTATGCGATTTATCCGTCACGCCAGCATGTGACGCCCAAGCTGCGCGCGCTGCTGGACTTTCTGGTCGCGCAGTTCGATTCCGGCAACTGAGCGTCTGGCCGGTTCACCGGCCGGCCTTCAGCGCCGGCGTTGACTCTGGATATGTTCCGGCCCGGCCACCAGGGCGCCGGCACCGCGCACCTCGAGCGCAATGCTGTCCAGCACCTTGCCGGAGGCATCGAGCAGCTCCAGCCTGTGACGCCCCGGCCAGGGCAGCCAGCCCAGCTGACTACCGCGCCCCAGCTCGCGCTGAACTTCTCGCATCACGGGTTGGGCGTTCTTGTCTGCTGTGGCCGGCGCTCCATATTGCCGGGTCACCAGCCGCCAGCGCAAGCTGCTGTCGCGCCAGTCCTGCTCGGCCGCCATGCCGGCCTGGCGCGCCACCAGCTGCACGCGCTGGCTGTCGGGTGGAATATCGGGGTCCAGCGCCAAAATGGTGCCATTGGCCGGGCGCGAGATACGTACAGCGGCCGCAGCCGCGGCACTGCCGGACTTGCTGGCTTTTTGCCTTGCTAGGTTTTTCTGTTCCGTGCCGCCAGCCACGTGATCCATGGCAAACAGTGATTGCTCGGTCCCTGCCACAAACCATTCGCCGCGTGCACTTTCGATAGGCATGCCGCCGCTTGCCAACGCACCGAACTGCACTTGCTGCTGCAGCACGCCGATCGGAGCCCTGGGCGCGCGGCTGGACAGGTTGCGATGCAAAAAGCCCATGATATCGGCCCATATGGGCGCTGCGCCGCTGGTGCCGCTGACCGAATGCATGGCCTCGCCACCCGCATTGCCCACCCAGACGCCCACGGTGTAGCGCTCGGACCAGCCCACGGCCCAGTTGTCGCGCATATCCTTGCTGGTGCCGGTTTTCACGGCCGTCCAGAAGCGCGTGGCCAGCACGCTGTCCGTGCCGAACGTCGGGGCCCGCGCCATATTGTCGGAGAGAATGTCGCCCACGATAAAAGCTGCCCGCGCATCCAGTGCCTGCACCGCGTCGTCGCCGGTTTTGCCGCCGGCCTTGCGGCTTTCAGTCTGAGGCAAGGCCCAGCTCACGGGACGATATTGACCGCTATTGCCCAGTGCCCGATAGGCATTGGTCAGATTGAGCAGCGCGACCTCGCTGCTGCCCAGCGCCAGGCTGAAGCCGTAATAGCCCCCGCTTTCACGCAGCGGCAGACCCAGTTTTTTGAGCTGCTCGAAGAAGGCGTCGGGCGTGACCATGACCAGCGTGCGCACCGCAGGCACATTGAGCGAGGACGCCAGCGCCGTGCGCGCCGACACCCAGCCCTTGAAGCGCCGGTCGTAGTTCTGCGGAATGTAGAGGCCGTTCTGCGTGGGAATATGGGCCGATGAATCCTCGATCAGCGAGGCGGCCGTGATGCGCTTTTCGGCAATCGCCTGGGCGTAGAGAAACGGCTTGAGCGTGGAGCCGGGCTGACGCAGCGCAGTCACGCCATCGACCTCGGACGCCTGGCTCAGCGTTCCTGAGGAGCCCACCCAGGCCAGAATCTCGCCTGTTCGGTTGTCCAGCACCACGGTCGCACCATCTTCCACATTGCGGCCCTGCAGCTCGCGCAGATGCTGCTGCAGGCTGGCCACGGCAAAGCGCTGCAAGGGTGCGCTCAAGGTTGATCGCACCTGCTCCTGCCCCCTGTTCTGGGGCAGCGCCAGCCAGCGCCGTGCGAAATGCGGGGCCACGCCCTCGCTGGCCAGCCATTGACGCCGCTGCAGCACGCTGGAGGTGTAGAGCTGCATGGCCGAGCAATCCCTGGCCGCCACATCGTCGGGCACCATCACCTGCAGCACGCCGCAGGCACGCTGGGCCACCCGCTCCACCGAGGCATTGGGTGCCCGCACCAGGGCTGCGGCAATGGCGGCCTCGCGCGCGTCCAGCCCGTGTGCGGCCTTGCCGTACAGGCTTTGCGACAGCGCAGCGATACCCACGATCTCGCCGCGGAACGGCACCAAGTTCAGATAGGCCTCGAGAATCTGGTCCTTGCGCCAGCGCCTGTCCAGCACCTGGGCCGCCACAGCCTGCCCCACCTTCTGCACCACGCTGCGCCCACCCGGTCCCTGACGCCAGTCTCCATCCAGTAGACCGGCGAGCTGCATGGTGATGGTGCTCGCGCCGCGCGTGCGTGTGTTCCAGAGGTTGCCCCAGGCAGCTGCGGTGACGGCAGCCCAGTCCACGCCGCTGTGCTCGTAGAAACGCTTATCCTCGCTGAGCACCAGGGCCGTGCGCAGTGCCGGCGAGACATCGGCCAGAGCCACCCAGGGTCCGCGGCGCACCGTGCTGTCGGTGCGCAAACGCTGCAGCACCTCGCCTTCGCGCGAAAGCAGCAGGGTCTCCGACGAGCGATGGTCGCTGCGCACCTCGTCATAGCTGGGCACGGCTTGGCTGCTGGCGGCAAGACCCAGCCACAAGGCGGCCGTCATGCCAACGGCTCGCCAGGACGGCTTCATTCTCGAGGGCTGGAAATACCGCTGCATGCCTTGTTTCATGTCTTTGTGCGCTGTTGAAAGTCAGCAGGCATTGTCCCAAAGATGGCATGGCAAACTGTCCGCTCAGACAAGCGGCAATAAAAAAGCGGCTTCAGCGAGCCGCTTTTTTCCGGAACCACCGCCTTTTTCTTCAGGCCGTGAACTTCTTGATCTTGAACGCCAGTATCACCATCAGCACGCCAAAGATGACGGCATAGGTCGCCAGCACCCACAGCATGGCCATCATGCCCGCGCCGGGTTGCATCAGCACGAAGATGCCGAAAAGCACCGAGAGCAGCCCCCCGAGCACCAGCACCCATTCGCCTTGAATTTCCTTGCGCAGACGCAGCGCCGCGACGATCTGCAGCACACCGGTCATCAAGGCCCAGACGCCGATATAGATGGTCAGAACCAGCGCAGTAATCGCAGGGTTGATGACTGTGAGCACCCCCACCACCACACCCGTCAGCCCCCACAGCAAAACCACCCACCAGTGGCGCGACTGCTGGCGGCTCTTGATGGCGGTGTAGATGCCTAGCAGGCCGTCGACAAACACATAGGCGCCAAACACCAGCACCAGCGCGGCGGCGGATGCAACGGGCTGTATCCAGGTCAGCACGCCGAAGATGATGGCGGCGGCGCCGCGCAGCAACAGCACCCACCAGCTACGGTGCAACATGATGGACATGGACGGAATTTCTACAGGCATGAAGACTCCTCTCTTTTAGAACGTGTTTACGTTCTCAGGGTTTCACAACAGTGCGACTTGTGCAGCCACTCGTCTCTCGAATCCAGCTCCGACCCTTAGAACGTGTTTACGATCTCCTCGCGCCGCGACAGAGGCTTTGCGGGATGGGATGCTAGGCGCGATACCGCAGCAATAGCCGTGCTATTGCGAGGATTCGCAACGCCGCAGAGCACCCGCAAAGACACTGTCCCGGAGGGTTGGAGCGAAATCGGGCGATTTCTGCGCGCTGACTCTTGCTTGCACCCCGGTGCAAGCGGCGAGCCATCGCTTCGAATTCATCCCGATTGCGCTCCAACGCGGCCGCGTAGAGATCATAAACACGTTCCAAAACAAGCTCAGCCCAGCGTCAACATCACAGGCTGGTGGTCAGACGCCTGTGTGGCGCTGTCGACACTCCAAGTGTGCACTCTCTGACACAAGCTGTCGCTGACCCATATCAAGTCACATGCCCCGGGCTCTGCTCCCCAGGTTCGATCCACTAGTCTGAAGGTCGGAGGCTGCGGTTGTCCGGGATACAGCACATCCCAGCTATTGCGCCACTGCCCGGCCTGCAGACAGCCTTCCTCGCCGGCAGCCCAAGGTGCGGACAGAACGGCATATTCGGGCTCGTGCGGCTCGAAGTTGAAATCCCCGCAAAGCACGGCATGACGGGTATGCGGCTTGGTTTGATAGGGCGAGCCATCGTTGGCCGGCTGGGGCGGGGCATCCGCCAGCGCACAGGCCTGCATCTGCAGGGCACGCAGTGCGCCGGCCTGCGCCATGCGCTGAAGCGTCGAGAAATATTCGAGATGCGTGGTCATGATGCGCACCGGCCCCAGCGCCGCGTCATCGACCGTGACCACGGAACACATGCGCTGCATGCAGCGCATATCGGCTTCTGCCGGCATGGGCAGCAGATAGTGCTGAACCAGCAGCACCGGCAGCCGCGTGGCAATCAGATTGCCAAAACGCTGATGGCCCCGGGGCGTGAACTCATCGACCGATGCGCCAAAAAATATCTGCCAGCCCGGCAACAGCGCCTTCAGCTCGGCCAACTGGTCGCCGGGCCTTCCTTGCAGATCGGGGTAGTTGACGGCGATTTCCTGCATGCACAGCACATCCAGACCGCCGGACTGCTCGCCCATTTGCAGCGCGTGGCGCACGATGCGTTCCACACTGACCAGTCCATCCATGCCGCAGCACCATTGCACATTCCAGGTCAGGATATTCATCTTGTCGCGTCTTTCCAGATTGAAAGTGGCTGAAGCCCCGGCAGCCACCATTTTTACAGCAGCTGATCAGGCCAAGTTCTCGCGCAACTGGAACACATTGCCTTCCTTGTCCATGGCATTGCAGGCCGCAAAGCCAGGACCTTGCCAACGCTCGTCAAACACCTGTCCGCCCAGCGCCTGTGCAGCGCTTTCGGCTTCGGCAATCGCCGGCACGGTGACGAAGAACTTGAGCGCCACATCGGCACGGCGCTGCGGTGGCGTGCCGATCTTGACCCGCGCCGCAATCTCGGCAGGCAGGGCGTGAATCACCAGTTGCAGGGCTGCGGACTCCAGCACGATGACGTGCGCATCTTCATGCAGTCGCCGCATGCCCAGAACCCGCTCATAGAAGCCTGCCAGACTCTGGAAATCCTTGGCATAAATCAGCACACCAGCAGCAGCGGGACCGGGCATCGTCAACTCCTCAAATGGTTTGACTGTATCCCAGTCACTTGATGCCTGCGCGCATGAAGCTTTGCACGAACTGGCGCTGGAACAGCAGGAATGCAATAAGCAGCGGCCCTGAAGTCATCAGTGTGGCGGCGCAGATAGTCGACCATTCCACGCCCGATTCCACGCTGGAGAAAACCTGCAGGCCCACGGTGAGCGGACGCGACTGCACGCTGTTGGTGATGATCAGAGGCCAGAGAAAATTATTCCAGTGAAAGCTCACCGAAACCAGCGCAAATGCCGTGTAGACCGGCCTGGCCAGCGGTACGTAGACACGCCAGAGAATCTGCAGCGTGCTGGCACCTTCCACGCGCGCGGCTTCGTCCAGCTCGCGGGGTATGCCCATAAAGGTCTGGCGCAGCAAAAAGATGGCAAAGGCCGAGGCGAAATACGGCAGACCTATGCCCGCCAGAGTATCGACCGCTCCCAGCCCGGACATGGTCTGATAGTTCGCCACCAGCAGAATGTCCGGCATGATCATCAGCTGTATCAGCACCAGCGCAAACGCCACATTGCTGCCGTGAAAGCGCAAGCGTGCAAAGGCAAATGCAGCCAGCGTGGACAGCAGCAGTTGCACCGCCAAAATCATGGCCACCAGCAAGATGGTGTTGAGAAAATAGCGCGCAAACGGCGCGGCTTCCCAGGCATGGCGGAAGTTCTGCAGCGTCCAGGGCGCGGACAGATCCAGGCGCGTGGACGCATCGGAGGGGTGAAACGCCGTCCAGACAGCATAGGCCAGCGGCAGCAGCCACAGCAGCGCCAGCGTCCAGGCGGCCAGGGTGTCCAGCCATGAAGCGCCATAAAAGCTCACGCCCTGGCTCTCCCGGGCGCTCCTGCGCCCCGGCAGAAATGAAGCAGCTGTCATTGATAGTGCACCTTTTTGTCCAGCACAAAGAACTGGAACAGTGCCACGGCAGCCAGCACCAAAACCAGCACCACGGTGATGGCCGCGGCATAGCCGGTGTCCCAGAATTTGAAGCCCACTTCGTAGAGGTGATAGAGCAGCAGCGTGGAGGCATTGTCCGGCCCGCCACGTGTGAGGATGAACACATGGTCCACGAGCCGGAAGGCATTGATCACGGCGTTGACCAGGATGAACAGCGTGGTCGGCATGAGCAGCGGCCACTGCACGCGGCGCAGGAAATACCAGCGCGATGCGCCTTCGATGACCGCTGCCTCCTTGAGGCTGGGGTTGAGCGTCTGCAGCGCGGCCAGATAGAAGATCATGAAAAAGCCGGCCTCCTTCCACACGGCCACCAGCGTGATGCAGGCCAGGGCCGTGGACGGATCGCCCAGCCAGTTGTGCGCGTCCAGGCCCAGTGCGCCGCGCAACTGCTCCAGCAGTCCGTACTGAGGCGTGTAGAAGAACAGCCAGATATTGGCCACGGCAATCATGGGCAGCACCGTGGGCGTGAAATAGGCCATGCGCAGCAAGGCCCGCCCCGCGAGCTTCTCGTTGACCCACAGCGCCATCAGCAAGGCCAGCCCCATGGACAGCGGAATGGTGGCTGCGGCAAACCAGAGGTTGTTGCGCACGGCCTGCCAGAAGACGGGATCATCGACCATGAGCGCATAGTTTTCCAGCCCCACCCATTCGCCGGACTGGCCGCCACGACCCGTGGCATGCAGGCTGTCGATCAACGTGGACAAGGCCGGCCAATGTGTAAAGCCCAGCAGCAGCAACAGCGCCGGCATGAGCAGCAGCCAGGCATGCACGGCCTGCTTTCGCGCTGCGGCCTGCGCCAGCCTGCGGGCGGTCCTGGATGGCAAGGGCGCAGACATGACGCCCTTGTCGGTTTCAAGCGCCGGACTGCTCATTACTTGTAGCGACGCAGAATGCGCTCGGATTCCTTCTGCGCCTCTTCCATGGCCTGGGCTGCGGTCTTGGTGCCGTTCAGGGCCGCCTGAATCGCATCGTTGAGCACCTTGGTCACACGCTGGTTCTCATGGGTGGAATACTCGGCCACCGACACCTGCAGTTGATCGCGCGCCACCAGTGCCTGGGGAAATTCCTGGCCGTACTTCTTGAGTGCGGGAGTCTCGTAGGCTGCAGGCGAGACCGCCACATAGCCGCTGTCCATGCTCCACTGCGCGGCACGCTCTGGCTGGGTCACCCATTTGGCAAACTCGAACGCAGCCTGCTGCTGCTGCCTGGGCGCATTCTTGAAGATGTAGAAATTGCCCCCGCCCGTGGGCGAGCCCTTGCGGACATTGCCGGCGATCTGGCCCACGCCGAAGTCGAACTTGGCATTGGCACGGATATTGGTGAGATTGCCCGTGGTCGTCACGATGATGGCGGCCTTCTTTTCCATGAAGTCCCTGGGCGTCGTGCCCCACTCCACCACACCTGCCGGGTGCACGCCGTCCTTGACCAGGCCGACCCAGAAGTTCAGCGCTTCCACCACCTTGGGGTGGTTGAGCATGACGCGGGTGCCGGACTCGTTGGCCAGCAGCACATCATTGGGCGTGGTCAGGGTCTGCAGCATCCAGTAGCCAAAGCCGGTGGACGGAATCTGGATGCCGTATTGCACGACCTTGCCGCTGGCGTCCTTCTTGGTCAGCTTGTGGGCGGCCTCCTTGAGCTCCTTCCAGTTCTGAGGCGCCTGGTCGGGGTTCAGGCCGGCCTCCTTGAAAGCTTCCTTGTTGTAGTACATCACCACGGTGGAGCGCTGAAAGGGCACGCCCCAGGTCTTGCCACCGGTCTGGCTGTTGGCCATGAAGGCGGGGTAAAAGCCCTTGAGCCAGGCCTTGTCGGCATCGGTCTTCACGAAGTCGTCAATAGGCGCAATCGCGCCCTCGTCCATCAGCGTGAACATATCGGTGGACAGCAGCACCGAAGTCGCAGGCGCCTTGCCGGCCTTGTGCGCCGTCAGCGCCTTGACGATGGTTTCCTGATAGGTGCCGGCATAGATGGGCGTGATCTTGTATTGCGGATGCGCCTTGTTGAAGTCCGCCGCATAACCGTCTATCACCTTGGTGATGGGGCCGCCCACGGCCACGGGGTAATAGAAAGGCACTTCCAACGGGGACTGCGCAAGAGCAGTGCCCGCCAGGCCAAGGCCGGCGGCAGCGGCGATCACGCCATGAACAAAGGTTTGACGACGCATGGGAATCTCTCCTCGGGAATTGCAGACAATGGAAAACACCGGCGGCTCAGGCTGCGGCCAGCAAGGAGCGAGCGGATTCCACCGCCTGCCCGCAAACATGAATGCGCCCGCCCTGCGCATCGAACCAATGCGAAGCCTGCTGCGGCCAGTACAGGATCACGCCTTGTCCAGGCCGCAGATCGGCATGGGCATGGCCGGGCACACGCGCCGTCAGCAGCTCGCTGCCCACCCGGCAGCGCAGCACCAGATCGGCACCCAGATATTCAAAGCCCTGCACGGTGGCCGGAATGCCGTTGCCCAGACCCTCGTTGCCGCCGTCGGCATTACCTGCCACGGCAATCACCTCGGGCCGCACGCCCAGCGCCTGCGGATAGGCGCTGCCAGCCACCAGATCCGGGGCAACGACCACATCGCTGCCTGCAATCCGGTTGCCCTGCAGGGCCACGATGTTCATGGCGGGCGTGCCGATAAAGCGCGCGGCAAACGTGGTGGCGGGCTTGGCATAGATCTCGCGCGGCCCGGCCGCCTGTTCCACCCGGCCCTTGTTGAGCAGCACCACCTGATCGGCCATGCTCATGGCCTCGGCCTGATCGTGGGTCACATAGACCACGGTGAGGCCCAGACGCTGCTGCAGCTCGCGCAGCTCGGCGCGCATTTCCTGGCGCAGCTGGGCATCGAGATTGGATAGCGGCTCGTCCATCAGACAGACCCTGGCCTGCGCCACCAGCGCACGGCCCAGCGCCACGCGTTGCTGCTGGCCGCCCGAGAGTTGCCCGGGCCGGCGCTCCAGCAGTGCCGTCAGCCCCAGCAGCTCGGCCGTTTGCTCAAGACGCTGCTCGCGCTCGGCCTTGCCAAGCTTGCGTACCCGCAGACCGAACTGAATGTTGTCGGCCACGCTCAGATGCGGGAACAGCGCATAGTTCTGAAACACCATGGCAATGCCGCGCTCTGCGGGCGGCAGATGGGTGACGTCGCGACCATCGATGTGCACCGACCCCGAGGTGGGAATCTCCAGCCCGGCAATCATGCGCAAGGTGGTGGATTTGCCGCAGCCCGAAGGGCCGAGCAAGACGCAAAACGAGCCTGGTTCAATGCGCAGATTCACGGCATGCAGGGCCGTGGCGTCACCCCAGGATTTGGCGACGTTCTCCAGCTCGATCAAAGACATCACACCAGTCTAGAAAGACTGGATGACAGCCGCGTGTCAACCCGGATCCAACTAAATAAAAACAGGAGCTTCTGGCGCCTGCTATTGATTGATCTCAGATAGAAATGATCTTGAATCATCCTTTTTCAATGCGAAAGCAGCTTCAATATCCATAGCATCAGTGCATGAAAAAAGCCCCGACTGCTTGCGCAGACCGGGGCTTGTCGTACGGCCGAGAAACCGCTGAAGGCTTACTTGGGCATCACCACCTTGAACTTGGCGTTGGGAATCTCGCCAAACATCTCGGGCGCATACAGCGCTTCGGCACGCGTGGGCGGCAGGGCGAATTCACCGGCGTTGTTCAGGCGCACGGTGTATTCGACCTTGGTCGTCCCTGCGGGCAGGTACTGGTAGTAGGCACGGTAGGACTCGAAGCTGCGCTCCTCATAGGCCAGCCAGCCGGCCCCTTCCTGCTTCTCGCCCTTGGATGCGATTTCCGAATCACGGCCCAGGCCGCCACCCAGAATGGTCGCCCCCGTGGGGATGGGATCGGTGATGGCCACCCAGGTCATATCGGTCTTGGCCTGCACTTCCAGCGTCACGCGCAGCACATCGCCGCGCGTGTACTGGCCGCCACCGAACAGCCCCTTGTCGGCCTGCTCCACCGGCGTGACGGTCTTCTTGATGGTGTAGCCGGCGCTGAAAGGCGCCTTCAGGGCCACGGCCGCCACGGACTGCACGGTCAGCCAGGGCTTACCCGTGCCTTGCTGCGTCACGCTCAGCTGGCCCTTGCCAGCCTTGGCCCAGGGCATGAACATGGTGTTGTTCATCAGGCCGCCGGCACGCACGGGCTCGCCGAAGACGCTGTTGGAGTGGGCCGTGCCCTGCGCATCCTCGGACGTGGCACGCCTGACCTCGGCCCAGTTCACCTTGGCCTCGTTGCCGTTCATGTTGGCCACGGTACTGCCGGCCACGGGCTCGGACTCGAACTTCTGCGAGAAGCGGCGCAGCGCCAGAGCACCCCAGAGGTTGGCCGTGGTCGTGTTCCAGGCACCGCCCTGCTGGCGTGCGATAAAGCCGCTGACCAGGCGCGGCATGTCTTCGGCCCATGCCGGGTCGTTGATGGTCGCGAGGATCAGGCGTGCCAGATTCACGTCAGGGCCCTGCATCAGCCACCACCAGCTATCGTCCTGGTCGGTCGAGAAGCCGGCACGCGTGCCGTTGTAGGTCAGGCGGGCACGCAGAATCTGCATGGCCTGTGCCAGGCGCTCGTCGCGCTGGGGCGCATCGCTCATGCGCTGCAGCAGCATCACCCAGTCGATGACCGTGTGCGTGGGCCACTGGTTGGGCGTGGCATTGATGCTGTCGAGCATGCGCGGCGTGGCCTTGCCCGACAGTGCCAGTGCAGCAATCGCCGCCAGCTTGCGCATTTCCAGATCCTTGCGCGGGCTCCAGAAGTTGCGCTGGATGCGGCCTTCCACAAACGCGATCAGGCCGTCCTCCATGCGCGCACGTTCGGCGGCAGGAATCACGAAGCGCTTGTCAACGCCCTGCGCCATGGCCGACAGGTTCAGCAGATGCGCGGTCAGCGTATCGCTGCCGCGGCTGACCGATCCGTCCTGGGGCGGGAAGTAGTTGGCCAGGCCGTCACCGTCCAGATAGTTGGGCAGCTGGGCCATGGTGCTGCCCCAGAGATCGGCGTTGTTCATGCCGACGGCCTTGCTGGTGGTCTGCTCCAGGCAGGAGTAGGGGTAGCGGGCCCACCAGTCGCGCACGCCGGGCAGACCTTCGGTCAGCTTGGGCACCAGCGACATCTGCAGACCGCCGCGACCGGGCAGTGCGTCGGCGGGCGGATTCACGGGCACGCTATAGCTGCCGTTGACCTGCACCAGCGTGGCCTGCTGCACCGACAGCGGCACGGCGGGCACGATGCGCTGGCTGACCTTGAGCGCATCCTGCGCCGCATCGGCGCCGCCAGCGGTGTCGCGCGCGGAAATCTCCCAGATCAGCGCCTCGGCACGCGTGCCGGAGAGCTGGGCCGGAGCCTTCACATCCCAGGCCACTTCACGCGCCTCGCCGGCGGGAATCTCCACGGTCTGGGCCTTGAGCTCCAGCATGGTGGCACGCGGCGTGACCTCCACCTTCATGGCCTTGGCCGAGGTGTTGCGCAGCGTGACCTGGGCGCGGAACTGATCGTCCTCGCGCACCAGAGGCGGCAAGCCGCTGATGATCTGCAGATCCTGCGTGGTGCGGATCGCCGCCTGGCCAGTGCCGAACAGGCTCACGCCCGCATCGGCCACGGCCACCACCTGGAAGGTGGTCAGGGCGTCGTTGAGCGGCACCTCGATCAGCGCCATGCCGTTGCCGTCCAGCACCACATCGGGCTTCCACAGCAGCAGGGTGTCGAGCAGTTCGCGCGTGGGGCTGCGGCCACCGCCACCGCCAGCAGGCACGGCCTTCTTGCCGTAGTGGCGCCGGCCGATCACCTCCATCTGGGCCGTTGCCGTCTGCACGCCCCATTCGCGGCGCGTCAGCATGGCATCGAGCAAATTCCAGCTGCTGTTGGGCATCAGCTCCAGCAAGGCCTGGTCCACGGCCGCCAGCGCCACATGGGCACCTGCTGCAGGCTTGCCATCGGGCAGCGTGGCCTTGATGGTGACCTTGGCCGTGCCGCGCACCTTGTAGCTGGACTTGTCCGAGGAAACCTTGACGTCCAGGGTATTGCTCTTCAGGCCCACGCGAATTTCGGACATGCCGAAACGGAAGGCCGGCTTGGAGAGATCCACCATGGAAGTCGGCGCGATGAATTCCTTGCCGTCATTCCAGAAGGCACGCCACCACTCCAGCGGCGACTTGAAGCCCCAGGTAAAGAAGCTATACCAGGGCACTTCCATCAGGCGGCCGCGCAGCGCCAGCACGCTGACATAGGCATTGGGGCCCCAGTTGTCTTCGATCTTGACGTCCACCGTGGGGTTGTCACCCGCCAGCTCCACCACCTGGGTGCTGACGACGCCCTCGCGCTCCACTGCCACCAGCGCCGTGGCGCGGCGGAAGGGCATGCGCACCTGAAAGCGCGCGGTCTCGCCGGGCTCATAGCTCTTGCGCTCGGACAGCACGTCCATTCGGTCATGGTCTTCGCCGCCGAACCAGAGTTCGCCCTGGCCCGTGACCCACACCGAGGTCGCGGCCTGGCTGCTGCGGCCTTCCTTGTCGGCGGCCTTGACGATCAGCTCCACCTCGCCGGGCTGGGACAGCTGGGCCTCGCATTGAACAAGGCCATGGCTGTCGCTGGTGCCCGAGCACACGGTGCCCAGATTCTTGAGCGTGGTCTGGTTGTCGTAGCTGTAGAAGCCGCCCACCAGCCGCTTGCGGCTGGAGGTGGTGATGCGCGCCACGGCCTCGACCTTGACGGGCACGCCGGCCTGGGCCTTGCCTGCCGTATCCAGCGTCAGCGCCTGAAAGCGCAGCTTGCGATCCACCGAGATCCAGTTCTCGGAGCGCACGCCTGCCACTACGGCAGCCGGCCAGATGGTGCGCGTGCTGCGCAGGGTCTGCACCTCGCCGTTCGGGTCGGCGTAGGTCGCTTCAATCAGCAACTCGCGCGGCTCGCCGGACTTGGGCAGCTTGTCGATAGCGACCTTGCCCAGACCGTTCTTGTCCAGCGTCACGGGAAGCTTGTCGGCCACGACCTTGGTGTCGTCGGCCGCCGTGCTTTCCTCATCGTCGCTGCTGCCCACGTCCTGGGCACTGCGCGGCGGGTTGAAGCTGAAGCCGTCCCAGCCCGCGAAATCCAGCGATTTGGAGCGCAGCAGAGCCGACACCTTGACCGGCAGATTGGCGGCGGCACCACCCGAGACATAGTTGATCTGCACTTCGGCAGGCACGCTGCTGACAGCGTAGAGCTGCTCCTTGCCGGCCGGGCCCACACGTCCCTCCATTACCGGAAGGCGGAACTCCTCGACACGGAAGATGCCCGTGCTGAAACTGGAGCGGCGGCCGCTGCCATTGGTATAGCCCAGCTCCACCGCATATTCGCCGAGCTTGGCGGCCTTGGAGATGGGGAACTCGCTGCTCGCGCTGCCATTGGCATTCCAGCTCAGGGCCTGGGTAAAGCGCTGGCCACTGCCCAGATGGGTGATGGTCAGGCGGTCAGGCTTGTCCTGGGTCTGTTCAAAGCCCGTGGAGTTCTTGCCGGGGCCCGTCAGGGCACGCAGAAAGTGCTTCATGGACACGGTTTCGCCAGCACGGAACAGCATGCGGTCAAACACCGTATGCGCGACTTCGTCGCGCTTGCTGCTGGAGCTGGTCGGCACATTGAAGCGCCAGGACTCTATGCCCTTGTTCCAGTTGCTCCAGACAAAAGCCAGTTCCTCGCCAGCCTCGGTCTTGGCACGCGCACTCACGAAATAAGAGTTGCTACGGTAGTAGCCGTCTTCGTTGCTGCAGGAAGGCGGATTGGGATTGAGGCCGTTGAAGGTCACCAGACCCTGGGCATCACTGACAGCCGAAGCAATCGCCTGACCGTTGCAGTCCGAGACCTGCACCGTGGCGCCCGGCACCACCTTGCCCTTGTCCAGCGTCGTCACCCAGGCCACGGAGTTCTCGCGCCCCAGCTTGAAGTGCACGGCCAGATTGGTCACCAGCACCGAAGTGCGCACATACATGGTGCGGCCCGCTCCATAGCCTTCGTCGAGCAGAGACTGGCCCAGCATGGGCGAGGCGATCTCCACTACCTGGAAGCCCGGGTTCAGCGGAATGCCGACGACCTCGAAGGGGCGCGGGTCGCTCTTGGCCGCCTTGGGCAGCTCCAGCGTCTGGGTCTGGCTCTGGCCGTCCAGCAGCGACAGCATGCGGGTCTGCACCCAGTGCTTGTCGTCGTTGATGACAGGAGGCAAGACCTTTACATCACGCGCAGCGCGCTTGCGCTCCACGCTGTAGCTGTCATAGCGCTCGACTTTCTTGAGCCAGGCGATGATGTCGGCGTCCGAGCCGCCCTTCTTGGTACGCACCACGCTGGCGTCCAGCGACTTGCCCAGAAGCTGCGGCTCCACATTGCGCAGCGTCACGGGCAGCAGCGCCGGGCCCTTGGGGCCTTCGGCAAAGCGCTCGACGATGCCGAAGGGCGCGGCGGCAAACTTCACCAGCGGCGGCATATTGCCCGTGGCCGTGGCCAGCGGGAACAGATTGGCATTGCTCAGCGTGCGGCCCGCGGCATCCTTGAACTGCGGCGGCAGCTCCACCACATACTTGGTGTTTGGCTGCATGGTGGCGGGAAAGCTCACGCTGTCCACCAGCGAATCCTCGGCCAGCTTGTCGCCGTTCTGCTCGATGATGGGTGCCACGGCCGAGGCACCGCTCTTGAGGCGTATGCCTTCGATCAGCTTGCGCGGCACCGGCGCGCTGAATGACAGGCGCATGGGGCGGATCGGCAGGCAGGCGGCGTTGGCGTTCTCGCGCTCGCAGCTGAAGTCGGCGCTGAAGGGCTGGCGCACCTGGTACTCGTAGCGCTGCTCGTCCTTGCTGACCAGGCCGTTGGCCATGGCCACGCCCTTGCCATAGACCAGGGTCATCTTGCTGCCCGAGGTCAGGCGGCGGTTACAGGCCAGCACCGCATAGTTCTGCGGGTTCTTGGCGGCATCCTTGTCCCAGTGGCGCTGCTCGAGCACGGCCTCGCGGTCCTTGCCCTCGATCAGTTGCACTGGAATGCGCTCGCCCACACCTTCGGAGGTACACCAGACGCGCTGCTTGAGGCTGTCGACGGATGCCGCGCCCGTCAGGCGCAGAGCAAAGTACTGCTGCTCGTCCACCTCTTCATAGGTGTCGGGCGCAATGCTGGCCACCTGCGGTCCGCCGGTCTGGAACTGATAGCTGGCTGCGCCCGTCAGGGCCGTACCCGCGACGCTCTTGAACTGAGGGTTGAGCTGGGCCGTGCAACGCACGCCGGCGGGCAGGTTCTGGGCAAAATCGAAGACCCATTCCTTTTCGCTGTTCCAGCGCCCCGTGCCCTTGGCGGCCTGCGCATTGCTGCACTGCAGATTGACCGGTGCAGCGGCCTTGGGGTCGCCAAAGCGCACGGCTGCCCCATCGAACTGCACCACCACCTGGCCCACCTTGCTTACATCGCCCTGCGGGCTGAACTGGCGCACCCCCACGGCATGGGCCGCCGTGGCCGCCAGGCCCCATAACAGGCCTGCCTTGAGCAGCACGCGCCAGTGCGGCGCGATCTGCTCCCTCTTCCTTCCCTCTGCATAAGGCACAGTCATACAGTCACTTCCTTTTGGGGCCGGCGTGACCGGCCCTGGCTGTTTGAATCTGAAGTCTGGAGTCAGCGACGCAGCAGTGCGGGACGGCAGAATGCAAAAAGCCCTGCCTCGCAAGTGAAGCAGGGCCTTGAGCAGGTGCCGCACGCGCGAAACTACTGCGGCTGGAAACCGCTGCGCTGAATGATACCGGCCCAAACCTTGGAATAGGCGGCCTCACGCTCCCCCAACTGGCGGGGATTCATGTATCCAACTGTAAGCCCCAACGCCGTCAGCTGCGCGTAGACGTCACGTTGCTTGAGCACATTGCCCACGGCTGCAGAAAAGCGCTCGACAAAGGCCTGGGGCACGCCCTTGGGCGCAAAGATGCCGTAGTAAGGCATGTCCTCGAAGCCCTTGATACCCTGCTCCAGCAAGGTCGGCACTTCGGGCATGGAGGCCTGGCGCTTGGCGCCCAGCACGCCGATCACGCGCAGCTTGCCAGCCTTCTGGTTCTCCATGAAGTCCGGCACCGAGGCAATGCCGGCAGGAATCTGATTGCCCAGCATATCGGCCAGCAAGGGAGCGCTGCCGCGATACGGTGCTGCCACCAGATCGAGCTTGTAGTGGTCGGCCAGGATCTTGACCAGAAATTCGGGCGTCGAGGCCGGAGCCGGAATGCCGATGGTGCCGTTCTTGGCACTGCCCCTGGCCCAGGCCGCGTACTCGGCCAGATTCCTCACCGGCGTGTTGCTGGACACGGCCAGCGCATTCACGAAAGTGGCGACCCCGGCCACGGGAATGAAGTCCTGCTGCGGATCGAAGCCCGGCTTTTTCACGACCTTGGGCAGGATGGAGATGGTGTGGTCATGCGTGAGAAACAGCGTATGGCCATCGGCAGGCGAGGCCTTGAGCAGTTGCGCTGCAATCTGGCCGCCGGCGCCGGGACGATTCTCCACCAGCACCGTCACGCCGCCCAGTTCGTCCTTGAGCTTGTCGGCCAGCAGGCGCGCAATCGCATCCGAGCCACCGCCGGGCGGAAAGCCCACCAGAATGCGGATGGGCTGGCCCGACGAGGCCCAGGCCAGCGGGCCCAGGGCCGATGCTGCCACCGCTCCCGCACCGGCTCTCAGCAATTGACGACGAGATTGCGTCATGTGTTTTCTCCTTATGCTTTTTCCAGACTAACCAAAACAAAAGCGCCCGGCAAAGGGCGCTTTCAAGGCGTGAACGTTACGCCACAGTGCTTGAGTCCATCAGGCCAGACGAGCGTGGTGCTTGGCCAGCTGCGCACGCACCTGCGCCGGCGCCGTACCGCCCAGCGTGTTGCGGGCATTGAGCGAGCCTTCCAGGCTCAGGGCTTCGAACACATCGGCCTTGATGTTGGGGTTGAAGGCCTGCAGCTCGGCCAGTGGCAGCTCGGTCAGGTCCACGCCCTTCATGGTGGCCAGCTTCACGGCGTGAGCCACGGTTTCGTGGGCGTCACGGAAGGGCAGACCCTTCTTGACCAGATAGTCGGCCAGGTCGGTGGCCGTGGCATAGCCCTTCAGGGCAGCAGCGCGCATGTTCTCGGCATTCACGGTGATGCCGCCTTCCTTGACGCCGCTGGCGGGGTTGAGCTGGCCGCCGATCATCTCGGCGAAGATGCGCAGCGTGTCCTTGAGGGTGTCCACCGTGTCGAACAGCGGCTCCTTGTCTTCCTGGTTGTCCTTGTTGTAGGCCAGGGGCTGGCCCTTCATCAGCGTGATCAGGCCCATCAGATGACCGACCACGCGGCCGGTCTTGCCGCGTGCCAGCTCGGGCACGTCGGGGTTCTTCTTCTGGGGCATGATGGACGAGCCGGTGGTGAAGCGATCGGCGATCTTGATGAAGCCGAAGTTCTGGCTCATCCAGATGATCAGCTCTTCCGACAGGCGGCTCACGTGCACCATGCACAGCGAGGCAGCAGCGGTGAACTCGATGGCGAAGTCGCGGTCGGACACGCCGTCCAGCGAGTTCTGGCTCACGCCTTCCATGCCCAGGGTCTTGGCCACGCGCTCGCGGTCCAGCGGGTAGGTGGTGCCGGCCAGGGCAGCAGAGCCCAGGGGCAGCACGTTGACGCGCTTGCGCACGTCCAGCATGCGCTCGGCATCGCGCTTGAACATTTCCACATAGGCCAGCATATGGTGGCCGAAGCTAACGGGCTGGGCCACTTGCAGATGGGTGAAACCGGGCAGGATCACGTCCACGTTCTTCGCGGCCACGTCGACCAGCGAGCGCTGCAGCTCCTTGAGCAGGCCTTCGATCAGGTCGATCTCGCTGCGCAGCCACAGGCGCACGTCGGTGGCCACCTGGTCGTTGCGGCTGCGGCCGGTGTGCAGACGCTTGCCGGCATCGCCGACCAGCTGGGTCAGGCGCGCCTCGATGTTCAGGTGCACGTCTTCCAGATCCAGCTTCCACTCGAAAGTGCCGGCCTCGATCTCGGCCGTGATCTGCGCCATGCCCTTCTGGATGGAGGCGAAATCTTCGGCTGCAATGATCTTCTGGGCCGACAGCATTTCGGCGTGTGCCAGAGAGCCCTGGATGTCGGCCTGCCACATGCGCTTGTCAAAGAACACGCTGGAGGTGTAGCGCTTGACCAGGTCGCTCATGGGTTCGGAGAACAGGGCAGACCAGGCTTCGGCCTTGGAATCGAGCTGGTTGTGCGAAGGAGCAGATGTAGACATGTGAGGGCAACAATCCCGTAAAACCACAGGCCGCCCAATGCAGAAGTTTGGCGTGACGGCTGTGCAAAGCAGAAACAGGGATTTTATCGGCCTGACCCGGTGCCGGCGCCAGAGCACCCCAGAGCCATTGCCGGCCACTGCGACAAAGCGGCATTCACGCCCCACAAACTCACTAATCAATAGCACCATGTATTTGATGGAAAAGGCCTGCAAGCCTTATTCCCCCAAAACCGGCAAATCCGGCTGCAGCCACCCGGTTTCTGGCTTGCGCGGACAATCACATCGTCCCCGTTCACTTCCCTCCCTGGCCGCTGCCCAAGCGGCTGACGCGCCTTCCGGCATGCATTCCCGCTCTTCCCTGATTTCCGGCCTCGGTTTTGCGCTGGCCGCCTGCGCGCTCTGGGGCGCGATTTTTCTCGTGCCGGCCATGCTGCCGGAGTTCTCGCCGCTGCAGATCACCTTTGGCCGCTTCGTGCTCTATGGCGTGGTGGCCTTATGCGTTTTTCTGCCTCGGGCCACCAGGCTGCTGCCCAGGCTGCAAGCGGCCGATATCCGGCATCTGGTCTGGCTGGCCCTGACGGGCAATGTGGTGTACTTTGCCCTGGTCGCCACAGCCGTGCAATGGATAGGCATGGCCGTGACCTCGCTGATCGTGGGCCTGGTTCCCGTCACCGTGCCGCTGCTGGGACGCAATACCCATGGCGCGCTTCCGTTGCGCCGCATGCTGGCGCCCATGGCACTGATCCTGACCGGCATCGTGCTCGTCAACGCCCATGCGCTGACCACAGGGCCCGAAGGCAGCCAGGGGCGCTATCTGCTGGGCGTGCTGATGGCCGTGCTGGCCATGCTCTGCTGGAGCCGCTACGCACTGGACAACACCCGCTATCTGGCGCAAAGCAGCTTCAACGGCACGGAATGGTCCACGCTCTGGGGCCTAGTCGTCGGACTCATCAGCGCCTTGCTCTGGGCGCTGCTCTGGCTGGTATCGCCGGAGGCCAGCGGCTCTGGCAGCCCCGATATTCCAGCCCAGCGCTGGCAACTGTTCTGGCTGTTGAACCTGGCCGTGGCCGTGCTCTCGTCCTGGCTGGGCAACTGGATGTGGAATGCCGCCAGCCAGCGCCTGCCCATCACCTTCGTGGGCCAGTTGCTGGTGTTCGAGACCTTGTTCGCCCTGGCCTACCACTTCCTCTACGAGCAGCGCCTGCCCCGGCTCGTAGAGCTGGCGCCCATGCTGCTGATTCTCGCAGGCCTGGTCTGGTCGCTCAGACGCTTTCAGGCCGCAGGCCGGGCTGCAGCCTAGTTTTGAGTCAGCACAAACGCTGATGCATCAAACCGACAGATGCCGCGCGAATTGCAGCTGCACAGCGACTGCTGGCCAATAATCACAGGACTTGCACAATTTCTGACCGGGCATGCTGCCCTGTCGACAGGGATGCCCTTTGTGCTTTTTCGCCCCAGTCTGCATCCAAGACACCGCCCTGCTCCAGACCACCTGTGCCCATTTCACCGCTCATCGCCGCCACTCCCGCATCGGCCCGCACGGTCCTGGTGTTCGACGCCTGCAATGCCGGTGTGGTCCTGCGTGCCGTGCTGTTTGTACAGGTGGTGGTGAGCACGGCCGCCATCTATGGAGCGGACTCGTTCTGGGAGTGGTTTTCCAGCGCCGCCCTGCTCACCGGGGCTTGCCTGCCCGGCACCCTGGTCTGGCTGATAGCAGCCTGCAGCCTCAAGCACCAGTTGCAGCGCCTGGGCACGCGCGGCCAGTATCTGGCCGGCGTGCTGCTGGGTGCCCTGGCGGGGCTTTACGCCTGCGGCATGCTGCTCTTCATAGGCATAGCCAAAGTCCCCTGGCTGGCCAGTGCCGTCACGGGAGGCCTGCTGGCCGCGCTGCTGGTGACGGCGCTGGTGCTGCGCGCGCGCGGCAACACGCCGGCGCAGACCCAGGCCCGTCTCACCGAGCTGCAATCACGCATCAGACCGCATTTTCTGTTCAACACCCTCAACAGCGCGATTGCGCTGGTGCGTGCCGAGCCCGCCAAGGCAGAGGCCTTGCTCGAGGACCTCAGCGACCTGTTTCGCTATGCGCTGGCCGAACCCCATCTGACCACCACGCTGGCGCAGGAGATAGAGCTGGCCCAGCGCTATCTGTCCATAGAGCAGGTTCGCTTTGGCGAGCGGCTGCAGATGCAGTGGCAGCTCGATGAAAGCGTGCACGGAGCGCTGCTGCCGCCGCTGCTGCTGCAGCCGCTGGTGGAGAACGCCATCCGTCACGGCGTGGAGCCCAATGCGCGCGGCGGCAAGCTGCAGGTCCGCACCGAAAGGCGCGGCAACGAGGCGCTGATCCAGATCATCAACACCTTGCCGCCGGCCAGTGCCGAGCATCAAAGCACCGGCCATGGCATGGCCCTGGACAATGTCAAGGCCAGGCTGTCGCTGCTGCACGATCTGCAAGGCAGCTTCAGCGCCAGGGTACGCGATGGGCTTTATGTGGTGCGCCTGAGCGTGCCTTTGCTGCAGACCGCCCCAAAACCGGGACAATCCCGCCATGCACATTCTGATCGTTGATGACGAAGCTCTGGCCCGCACCAGGCTGCGCACTCTGCTCGGCGACTGCGCACATGGCCCCCACCATATCCAGGAAGCCGCCGATGGCGAGCAAGCCCTGCAGATGCTGCAGGCCGCACAGCCGGCCCCGGTGCAACTGGTGCTGCTGGACATCCACATGCCGGGCCACAACGGGCTGCAACTGGCAGCGGCTCTGGCCGAGCTGCCCAACCCGCCCGCCATCGTGTTCGTGACGGCGCATTCCAGCCATGCGCTACAGGCTTTCGAGCTCGATGCAGTGGACTATCTGACCAAGCCCGTACGCCTGGAGCGCCTGCAGCAATCGCTGCAAAAGGCCGAACGTGCGCTGAGCACGCGCAGCGTCGTGGACAGCGGCCCCGTGCTGCTGATCCAGGAGCGCGGCGGCACGCTGCGGCTGCCGCTGTCCGAGGTGCGCTTTCTCAAGGCCGAGCAGAAATACATCACCGTGCGCACCGTGCAGCGCAACTACATCCTCGACGGAGCGCTGGCCGATCTCGAAACCCGCCATGGCGAGCATCTGCTGCGCATACACCGCAACGCCCTGGTGCTGCGTGCGGCCTTGCGCGGCCTCGAGAAATATGACGACCCGCAGGAAGGCGAAGGCTGGGGTCTGCGCCTGCAGGGTGTGAGCGAGCTGCTGCCGGTATCGCGCCGCCAGTTGGCGGCGGTCAAGACCGAGCTCAAAGATATTTCCTGAATGAAAAAACCGGCTGGAAGCCGGTTTTTTTATCGACTGCAGTTGCAATCAATGTTCGTGCTTGTGCGCCGCTTCATGGGCAGCCGCGGGCGCGGGGGCGGGCTCGTGCGCATGCCCGACCTCGGCACCATGATCGTGGTCATGCTCGTGTCCATGGTTGTGCGCCGCGCCGCTCATCACCGTCACGATGACAATGCCCAGCAGCAGCCAGAAGACCTGGGCTGCGGTTTCCTTGGCGCTCAGGCGCTTTTGCAGCTGGGGAATCAGGTCGGCCAGCGCCACATAGATAAAGCTGCTCGACGCAATGACCAGGAAATATGGCAGCAGCTCGTGCAACTGTCCGATGAGGAAATAGCCGGCCACCCCGCCCAGCGTGGTCACGGCTCCTGCCATGGACACCTTGATCAGCGCCACGCGGCGATTGCTGCTGGACTGGCGCAGCACCACGATATCGCCCATGTGGTGGGGCACCTCGTGCGCCAGCACCGACAGAGCGGCAATCAGGCCCAGACGGATATCGGCCACGAAAGCCGATGCAATCAGCACGCCATCGCCAAAGCAATGCACGCTGTCGCCCGTCAGAATGGCCCAGCCGCCCTTGCCATGGCTGTGAGCATGCGTATGCTCGCCATGCTCATGGCGGGCGTGACCATGCTGGTGATCGTGGCCATGACCGTGAGCATGGTGCACGGCAACAGGCTGGTGGGCGTCACCATGCGAATGCTCATGGCCGTGGTGCCAGAGCTCGGCCTTGGACAGCAGAAAGAAAAACACCAGCCCGATCAGCAGCACCACGAACAGATCATGGGACTTGCCGTGGCTCTCGAACGCCTCGGGCAGCAAATGCATAAAGGCCGTGGCGAGCAAGGCTCCCGCCGCCAGGCTCAGCAAACGCTGTGGCATCAGCCCTGGCGTGCGCCCCCCTCCCAGACTCATCAACAACGCGGCCACCCAGACGCTGCCGATACCAGCAGCCAGGGTGGCCAGAATAATTGCTACCAATGTCATAGCTTTATATGGCTTAACCGCAACCTTTTACAGGCGAATCCTGGGGATTTTCGCAGAATGCGCGGTCCAACGCGGCCCGCTTGCGACTATCCCCATACCGTCAGCCCCGGATGCACATGACGTGCATGGCATGCCGGGACTTCTTTCACCTTAGCAAAGCTGTCAAGCCCCCCGTGCCGAAAATTTCGGCGCATGAGGCATCAGGCCACGCCATGCTGGTTGAACCAGGTCAGCATGCGCGTCCAGCCGTCCTGCGCGGCCTGCTCCCGGTAGCTGGGGCGGTAGTCGGCATGGAAGGCATGGGGTGCATCGGGGAAGATCACGAACTCCGAGGCCCTGGCCGCGGCAGAGCCGCTCTTGAGGGCGGCCTTCATGGCATCGACCGACTCAAGCGGAATGCCGGTATCCTTGCCGCCGTACAGGCCCAGCACCGGCGCCTTGAGCTGCCCCACCAATTCCAGCGGATAGCTGGGCTGCAAATCGTTCTTGTTGCCCTGCAGCCGCCCGTACCAGGCCACGCCGGCCTTGAGCGGCGCATGCGCCGCATAGAGCCAGGTGATGCGCCCGCCCCAGCAAAAGCCGGTAATGGCCAGCTTCTTCACATCGCCGCCCTGCGTACCCGCCCATTGCACGGCCGCGTCCAGATCGCCCATGACCTGGGCATCGGGTACCTTGGCGATCACCTCGCTCATGAGCTTGGCCATCTCGGCATAGGCCATGGGATCGCCCTGGCGCACAAACAGATCGGGCGCTATCGCCAGATAGCCGGCACGCGCCAGGCGGCGGCAGGTGTCGGCAATGTATTCGTGCACGCCGAAGATTTCGGAGATCACCAGCACCACGGGCAGATTCTGCCTGCCCGCAGGCATGGCCCGGTAGGCCGGCAGCTTGAAGCCTTTGACATCGATGCTGACCTCACCTGCCGTCAGGCCGTCGACCGGAGTCTTGATGGCCGTCTGCGCCATGACCGGCCCGGCAGCGCAGGCATAGCCCACGCCCAGGCCGGCCCCCAGGGCTGTGCGCAAGGCCGCGCGGCGGCTGGGCC
Source organism: Comamonas sp. F1-6 (assembly GCF_039581415.1). Lineage (NCBI taxonomy): Bacteria > Pseudomonadati > Pseudomonadota > Betaproteobacteria > Burkholderiales > Comamonadaceae > Comamonas > Comamonas sp. F1-6. The sequence goes on along the minus strand of NZ_JBCPWN010000001.1, from coordinate 170,957 downwards.
GGGCATCGGCGCGACCGCCAAGCAGCCCCTGCATATCCTGAGCGATGTCTTCGTACTTCATGGATCCTCCTTCGGTTGATGGAATCTCAAGCCAGCCCGGCTCGCGCAGCAAGCCGAGCTGGCCATGCAGTCTAAGGCCAGTGCCTTGCCGTCAGCTCAGACCAGCCAGCGCAGCAGCGCCGCAGCAGCTGCCCCCAGAATCACCACCAGCAGGAATGGTGCCCGCAGCCACAGGGCCAGCGCCGCCACCAGCAAGGCGCCCAGGCGCGCATCCAGGCTGATGCGCGTGCCGCTGGCCAGGGTGTTCATCACCGTCAGCGATGCCAGCAGCGCCACCGTCAGACAGGCCGCGATCTGGGCCATGCGCGGGCTGCGCATCCAGCGCTCGGGCAGGCTGTAGCCCAGCAGCTTGGTCACAAAGGCCAGCGCACAGGCCAGCAAGATCCATTGCCACAGGGACAGCGTCATTGCTCGGCCTCCGAAGGACGCACCCAGCCCCAGAAGGCGCCCAGGGCCGCAGCCAGCAGAATCGGCACGCCTGCGGGCACCCAAGGTATGGCCAGAGCCGTGACCAGGCCGCAGGCCAGTGCCAGCGCCACCGGCTCGCGCGCATTCAGGCGCGGCCAGAGCAGACCGAGAAAGGCCGCCACGGCGGCTCCGTCGAGACCGAAGCGGCGCGTGTCGCCCAGCGCATTGCCCATCAGCGCGCCCAGCAAGGTGAACAGATTCCAGAGCAGGAACACGCCCGCCCCGGCAACCCAGAAGCCGCGCCGCTGCTCGGCCAGATCTTCCTGCCCCGATGCCGTGGCTGCGGATTCGTCGATGGTCCAGTGCGCGGCCAGCCAGCGCTGCAGCCCTTTGACGCCCAGCAGACGGCTCATCTGCATGCCGTAGATGGCATTGCGCACGCCCAGAAGCGAGGCAGCGCTGACGGCCGCCATGCCGCTGCCGCAGCCCGCCACAACGCCGATGAAGGCGAACTGCGAACCGCCCGTGAACATCAGCGCGCTCAGCGCCATGGTCTGCCAGAGATTGAGGCCGGCCGCCACGGAAAGCGCACCGAAGGAGATGCCGTACAGCCCCGTCGCCACCGAAATCGACAGCCCCATGCGCACGGCGGGCGTCATTGCAAAGCCTTTGAACAAGATATTTCCCGCAACAAGCTAGAACAATTCAGGAGCTGACAGCGCATGTGAACAAAGCACTTCAGGTCAAAAACAACCTGAAGTTCTTTATTAGAAAGCGCAGGCAGCTCTCTTTTTTAAGGATTCGTCTCGGCAAAACCTGGGCGCCCCGGGACGAACGCGTATCAGTGCGCCTGTTGATGAAAAGCTCAATGCGCCCTTTCCCAGCTGCTGCCAAAGCCGATCTCGGCCAGCAGCGGCACGGACAGGTCGGCCACGCCAGCCATGATGGCCGGGATCTCGGCCTGCACCCAGTCCCTGGCGGATTCAGGCAGCTCGAACACCAGTTCGTCATGCACCTGCATGATGACCAGCACCTCGGGCTTTTCGGCATCCAGCCTGGCCTGCACGGCCACCATGGCCTTCTTGATCAGATCGGCCGCCGTGCCCTGCATGGGGGCATTGATGGCGGCGCGCTCGGCCGCTTTCTTGCGCGGGCCGTTGCCGCCGTTGATCTCGGGCAGCATCAGGCGGCGACCGAACACGGTCTCCACATAGCCCTGGGCGTGGGCCAGCTCCACGGTCTGGTCCATATAGCGCTTCACGCCGGGGTAGCGCTGGAAGTATTTGTCGATATAGGCAGCCGCTGCCTTGGTTTCAATGCCCAGGTTCTTGGCCAGGCCGAAGCTGCTCATGCCGTAGATCAGGCCGAAGTTGATCACCTTGGCATAGCGGCGCTGCTCGCTGCTGACCTCGTCCACGCTCACGCCGAAGACTTCGGCGGCCGTGGCGCGGTGCACGTCCAGGCCGTTCTTGAAGGCGCTCAGCAGGGCCTCGTCGCCCGACAGATGGGCCATGATGCGCAGCTCGATCTGTGAATAATCGGCGCTGGCAATCAGCTTGCCCTCGGGTGCAACAAAGGCTTCGCGCACACGACGGCCTTCGGGCGTGCGCACGGGAATATTCTGCAGATTGGGGTCGTTGCTGGACAGACGCCCCGTCACCGCCACGGCCTGGGCGTAGTGGGTGTGCACGCGGCCGTCGCTGGGCAGGGCCATCTGCGCCAGCTTGTCTGTGTAGGTTCCCTTGAGCTTGGACAGCGAGCGGTGCTCAAGCAGCTTGGCGGGCAGCGGATAGTCCTCGGCCAGCTTTTCCAGCACTTCCTCGTCCGTGCTGCGCGCGCCGGTGGCGGTCTTCTTCACGACGGGCATGCCCAGCTTGTCGAAGAAGATCTCGCCCAGTTGCTTGGGGGAGGACAGATTGAAGGGCTGGCCCGCAATCTCGTAAGCCTCTTCCTCGAGCTTGAGGATGCGCGCGCCCAGATCGTTGCTCTGGCGTGCCAGCTCGCCCGCGTCGATGCTCACGCCATTTCGCTCGATGCGGAACAGCGCTTCGCTGGTCTGCATTTCCAGCTCGTAGATATGCAGCAGCCCGGCATGGGCCTGGATGCGCGGCCACAAGGTGTTGTGCACGTCCAGCGTCTGGTCGGAGTCCTCGCAGCTGTACGCAGCGGCCTTATCCACGCTCACCTGGGCAAACGGAATCTGGTTCTTGCCCTTGCCGCACAGGTCCTCGTAGCTGATGCCAGTACGACTTACGTGGCGCAGCGCCAGGCTGGTCAGATTGTGCGGGCGGTCGGCTTCGAGCACATAGGACTGCAGCATGGTGTCGTGCGCATAGCCGCGCACGGTGATACCGTGATTGGCAAACACATGCTGGTCGTATTTGACATGCTGGCCCAGCTTCTTCTTGCCTGCATCCTCCAGCCAGGGCTTGAGCCTGGACAGCACCATGTCCATATCGAGCTGCTCGGGCACATCCATGCCTTCGTGGCGCAGCGGAATATAGGCGGCCTCGCCCACGGCCACGCTGAAGGAGATGCCGACGATGCGGGCCACCATCTCGTCCAGCGAATCGGTCTCGGTATCCAGCGCGGTCAGCTCGGCAGCATTGATTTTGGACAGCCATTCCTCCAGCTGCGCTTCGTTCAGGATGGTGGTGTAGACCACATCGCGCTGCTGGGCAGTCACGGCGACCTCGGTCGCCGCCGCGTCATCAGCATCGAACAGGCCGCCCTGGGCACTGTCGACCTTGGCAGCCTTGCCTGGCTTGGCCGCCTTGGCTTCGGCCGCTGCGGCGCCCAGCGTGCGCACCAGCCCCTTGAAGCCGTATTTCTCGTAGAAGGGCGCAAGCGCTGCGCTATCGGGCTCGGCCAGCGTGATGGCATCGAGCTGCGGCAGGCCGCCGATGTAGGCGGACAGATCGCAATCGGTCTTCATGGTCACCAACTGGCGGCTCAGCGCCAGCTGACCGCTGGCAATCGCATCGCGCAGGTTCTGACCGGCAACGCCCTTGATATCTGCCGCGTGGGCGATCAGATTGTCCAGCGAACCATACTCCTCCAGCCACTTGGCCGCAGTCTTGGGTCCGACCTTGGTGACGCCGGGCACGTTGTCCACGGTGTCGCCCACCAGGGCCTGGTAGTCGATCATCAGCGCCGGCGGCACGCCGAACTCGGCCGTCACCCCGGCCACGTCGCGCTTTTTGCCGTTCATGGTGTCGATGATGGTCACATGCTCGCCCACCAACTGGCTCAAGTCCTTGTCGCCGCTGGAGACGATGACCTGTATGCCCTGGGCCGCCGCGGTCTGCGCCAGCGTGGCAATCACGTCATCGGCTTCCACGCCGGGCACGGCCACCACCTTCCAGCCCAGCAGCTGAACCACCTCGTGGATGGGCTCGATCTGGCTGCGCAAGTCATCGGGCATGGGCGAGCGCGTGGCCTTGTACTCGGTGTACATCTCGTCGCGGAAGGTCGGGCCCGAGGCGTCGAACACGCAGACGGCGTAATCGGCCTGCACATCCTTCCTCAGCGCCTGCATCATGTTCACCATGCCGCGGATGGCGCCCGTGGCCGGGCTGGCCGGGTCGCCTGGAATCGCCCGCAGGTCGGGCATGGCATGGTAGGCGCGGTAGAGGTAGCTGGAGCCGTCCACCAGCACCAGGGTCTTGGAATTGCTCATACCCCGGATTGTGCACGCGTGCCCGGCTCCTGCAGTCTGCCGCCCAAAGACAGGCTGCGCCTGGCGGGACAATTCGAAGTCGCCCTACAATCTATGCATCATGCGCGCTGCACCACTTTTCATCATCCTGAGCCTGGCTGCCGGATCCGTTCTGGCCCAGTCCCCCACTCCTGCTCCGGCCAATGCCGTGGTCGCTCCTGCGCCCCAGGGCCAGCAGGACAACGCGGCGGCGACCGGCAGGCACAACCAGCGGATCGAACATATCCGCGTGGAAGATGCTGGCAGCCGTGTGGATGAAACCCGTGTGGGCGGTCAGACCCAGAGCATCACCGTGCAACCCAAGGTAGGCTCCATGCCCGAGTACGAGGTGCAGTCCAACGACGGCGCCCGCGCAGCCCGCAACCGCGACAACAACAGCGGCGACACCACGGGCACCCGCGTCTGGAATTTCATCAAATTCTGAAGCGCGGCGCGCTTTTTCCCATTCATGACAGGGCAGTGCTTCACTGCCCTGTTGCATATAGACACCTTCTCCCTGCTAGTTCGGTCGGTCGCCCCAGACCGGCGTATTCACCATGGCTGTTTTCACCGAAGTTTCCGATAAAGATGCGCGCGAGCTGCTGCGCCGCATGTCCCTAGGCGCGTTCAAGGAATTGCGCGGCATTCAAGGCGGCATTGAAAACACCAACTATTTTCTGACGACCGACCAGGGAGAGTGGGTGCTGACACTGTTCGAGCGCCTGAGTGCCGAGCAACTGCCTTTTTACCTCTACCTGATGAAGCATCTGGCACAAGCCGGGATTCCCGTGCCGGACCCGCAGGGCGAGGCACGCAGCGGTGACATTCTGCTCAAGGTCTGCGGCAAGCCCGCATCCATCGTCAACCGCCTGGCCGGCAAGAGCCAGCTGACCCCGGCTGCCGTGCACTGCGCTGCCGTGGGCGAGATGCTGGCGCGCATGCATCTGGCCGGTCAGGACTACAACCGCCAGCAGCCCAATCTGCGCGGCCTGCCCTGGTGGAATGAAACCGTGCCCGTGGTCCTGCCCCATCTGGGCGAGGAAACCGCCGCCATGCTGCGCGCCGAGCTGGCCTACCAGAACCATATCGCCGCCTCGGCCAGCTATGCGGCCCTGCCGCGCGGCCCCATCCATGCCGACCTGTTCCGCGACAACGTGATGTTCGACGGCGACCAGCTGACCGGCTTTTTCGACTTCTATTTCGCGGGCGTGGACACCTGGCTCTTCGATCTGGCGGTCTGCCTCAACGATTGGTGTATCGATCACGCAACAGGTGCACATGATGCCGAGCGCGCCAAAGCCATGCTTGCGGCCTACCAGGCCGTGCGTCCGCTGACCGGGCCCGAGCGCGAGTTGCTCAACGCCCAGTTGCGTGCCGGCGCCCTGCGTTTCTGGATCTCCCGCCTCTGGGACTTCCATCTGCCGCGTGAAGCCGCACTGCTGCAGCCCCACGACCCCACCCACTTCGAGCGCGTGCTGAGCCAGCGCATCGCACATCCGCTGACGCTGGACTGAGTACCAGGCAAGCTGATTGCTCCGGGGCTTTTGATGGCCCCGCTCAGCCGTCTCGGGTACAGTGCAAGAAGCGACTTTTGCACGCTCTCGCAAAAGTATTTCAGCCTCTTCCATGAAACTTCAAATCGTTCCACCCGGCACCGGTCTGCAATGGGTGCTGCAGGGTCTGCGCACCTTCAAAAGCCAGCCCCTGGCCCTGGCCGCCCTGTTCTTTCTGGGCATGGCCAGCATGTCTCTGATCTCGGCCCTGCCGCTGATCGGCCCCGTCATTGCACTGGCACTGCTGCCATGCATCTCGCTGACCATGATGGTCGCGGCATCCGAAGCCGCCCACGGCCGCAAGCCCACACCGGCGCTGCTGCTGGTGGCTTTCCGCTCCGGCAGCCAGCATCTGCACTCCATGCTGATGCTGGGCGGCCTCTATGCCGCAGGCTTTTTGCTCATCATCGGTGCCTCCAGCCTTGTGGACGGCGGCACTTTTGCCAGCGTCTACCTGGGTCAGACTCCCATGACCCGCGAACTGGCCGAAGAGCCCGAGTTCCAGTCCGCCATGTGGCTGAGCATGTTTCTCTACCTGCCGCTGTCGCTGGCCTTCTGGCATGCTCCGGCGCTCATCCACTGGCATGGCATCAGCCCCGTCAAATCGCTGTTCTTCAGCTTTGTCGGCTGCATTCGCAATATCGGTGCCTATCTGGTGTTCGGTGTCTGCTGGATCGGCGTGTTCATCGTCTCCGGCATGGCCCTGGCCATCGTGACCGGCATACTGGCCATGCTCATCGGCAGCATTGCCGGTGGCCTGATGGTGGCAACGGCACTGATGCTGGCAGCCATCTTTTTTACCTCGATTGTGTTTACCTTCCGTGACAGCTTCAGCCCGCCCGATGACGACCAGACTCTGACCGACTCCTCGTCGGGCACAGCGCCGCCATCATCGGATTCGTAAGCTCGAGCAGTACCCTGCACCAGCCCCGACCCCAGGTCGGGGCTTTTTTTATGGGCCGAACAAAGGCCCGCGCCAGCAGATCATTCATCCCGGCGTCATCAAGCCGCCACGGCACTGTCATATTTGTTTCCTAGGATTCGCAGGACTGACCAAGGCATGCATCTCATGTCCTGGCATTCATTCAATTCAGCGCTGCCCCAAGTCTGCGCTTCACCCCACACTGCGAAACTCTCATGGCACAAAATCTGCTCAGCCGTCGTAAGGCCCTGCAACTCTTTTCCGGCGCTCCTCTGCTCCCACTGGGTTCGGTCGTGTCCGCATCCAGCCTGCTGGCCGCATGTGGTGGTGGTGATGACGACACCCCGACAACGCCTACGACGCCCCCCGTCACCAAGAACTATGTTTCCGCCACCTTCACCAGCATGGCCGCGCCTACGCTGACCACGCCCGCCAATATGGCCACCATGTATGTGGCTTCGCAGCTCAAGGTGGCGTTCGACGACAAGAGCGAGCAGGTCTACGACCTGGGCTATCAGCCTTTCTTCGTGACCGGCGACATGGTCTCCAACGGCAAGGGCGACCAGGTGCTGGCCGGTGGTTACTACGACATCTACAACAACAAGATCATCGACAAGACGGTCGCAGGCAAAGAGCGCCACTTCTTCTCCGATTCGCCCGACGGCACCTCGCTGCTGACCGTGCCCAATGCCAAGGTGGACGGCGTCAAGGGCAAGCCCGTCTTTGCCGTGGTGCAGTTCGAGTACACCACCTGGGCTCAGGACGGCAAGACCGATATGTACGGCAAGCTGCCCTCTCCCATCGCCGTGCTGACGCTGGACCAGGACCAGAGCACCGGCAAGCTGAGCCTGGTGAAATACCACAATGTGGACACCTCCAAGGTCCACGGTCTGTGGATCACCTGCGGTGCCAGTCTGTCGCCCTGGGGCACCCATCTGTCGTCGGAAGAGTACGAGCCTGATGCCTTCGCTTCGTCCAACGCCCAGCTGCAGGCCTTCAGCCAGAACCTGTACGGCGACCCGGACAAGGCCAACCCCTACCACTACGGCCACATGCCCGAAGTGATCGTCAATGTCGACGGCACGGCCACCATCAAGAAGCACTTCTGCATGGGCCGCATCTCGCACGAGCTGGTGCAGGTCATGCCCGACCAGCGCACCGCCCTCATGGGTGACGATGCCACCAACAGCGGCTACTTCGTCTTCGTGGCAGACAAGGAAAAAGACCTGTCCTCGGGTTCGCTGTACGTGGCCAAGGTCGGTGCCGGCTTCTCCATCGACCCGGCATCGGGCAGCGCGGCCGCCCTGACCTGGATCAAGCTGGGCTCGGCCACCAGCGCCGAGATCGAGAACCTGGCCAACACGCTCAAGCCTGCGGACATCATGACCGTGCTCAAGGCCGACCCCAGCGACTCCAGCTACACCAAGATCGTGGCCAACGGCAAGGTCGAGTGGATCAAGATCAACCCCGGCATGGACAAGGCTGCCGCCTTCCTCGAAACCCACCGCTACGCCGCCTTCAAGGGCGCCAGCATGGGCTTCACCAAGATGGAAGGCACGACCGTCAACGCCAAGGACAAGATCGCCTACTCTGCCCTGCAGAACTGCGAAAAGTCCATGGTCGCCGGCGATGCGCTGAACGTGGCCGGCAACGGCGTGTCCATCCCCAAGCAACTCAAGGCTGGCGCCGTGATGGCACTTAACCTGCGCGGCGGCCAGAAGGATACGGTCGGCGCCGCCATCAACAGCGAATGGATGCCCGTGGACACCAAGGCGCTGCTGGCCGGCGAGGACATCAGCGCCGACGCCCTGGGCAATACCGGCAACCCTGACAAGATCTGCAACCCCGACAACCTGAAGTTCTCGGAAAAGATGCGTACTCTGTTCATCGGCGAGGACAGCAGCCAGCACGTCAACAACTTCATGTGGGCCTACAACGTGGACACCAAGCAGCTATCGCGCGTGCTGTCCGTGCCCGCAGGTGGTGAATCCACCGGCCTGCATGCCGTGGACGAGATCAACGGCTGGACCTACATCATGAGCAACTTCCAGCACGCTGGCGACTGGGGCGGCATCCACGCCAACGTCAAGACCCAGCTGGATCCGCTGATCAAGGCCAACTACAAGGACAAGTTCGGCTCCGCCGTGGGCTACATCACGGCCTCGCCTGCCCAGATGAAGCTCAGCGCCAAATAAGCGCCAACGCCTCATAAAAAAGCCGCCTTCTACAAGGCGGCTTTTTGCTGGGCAAAGGCGCTATGCCTCAGTCCACGATCGTCAGCTTGGCAATCGCCAGCGCCAGCCACTTGGTGCCATGGCGGCCGAAGCTGACCTGTGCGCGCGCATCGTCACCCGTGCCTTCCACCGCCAGCACCTTGCCCTCGCCGAACTTGTTGTGGAACACCGCGATACCGGCCTTGATGCCGTGCGCGGGCTCGGCCTTTTGCTGCGGCACGGGCGGACTCGCAAAAACTTCGCTCTGCTTGCCGCCCCAGCCCGAGCCGTATTGACCTCCAGCCCTTGATCCCCAAGTTCCACCGGCGCCTGAAGAGGGCGCAAAACTGCCAAAGCCGCTTTGCCTGGGCGTGATCCACTTGAGCGCCTCTTCGGGCAACTCGTCAAAGAAGCGGCTTTTGACGTTGTAGCGCGTCTGGCCATGCAGCATGCGCGTCTGCGAATGGCTCAGATACAGACGCTTGCGCGCACGCGTGATAGCCACATAGGCCAGGCGCCGCTCCTCCTCCAGACCGCCACGATCCATCATGGCGTTCTCGTGCGGGAACAGGCCTTCCTCCACGCCGCCGATGAACACGGCATCGAACTCCAGGCCCTTGGAGGCATGCACGGTCATCAATTGCACGGCATCCTGGCCGGCCTGGGCCTGGTTGTCGCCCGCTTCCAGCGCCGCATGCACGAGAAAGGCCTGCAGCGGCGACAGCGTCTCGCCGGTATCGGCATTGACCATGGAGGCCGCAGTACCTGCCGGTGCCTTGAGCGCCTCGTCCAGCAGCGGCTGATTCGGGTCCAGCCCCTGGCTGACCGGCGACTGGCTCAGCTGCGGCGCATTCTGCTGCTCGTCCAGCGGCATGGCCACGGCATCGCGGCCAAAGCCTTCCTGGGTCACAAAGCTCTCGGCAGCCGTGACCAGTTCCTGCAAGTTCTCGATGCGGTCTGCGCCTTCCTTCTCATTGCGGTAATGCTCTATCAGCCCGCTTTGTTCTTCCACGGTCTCGATGATTTCACGCAGCGTGCGCCCCTGCGTCTGCTCGCGCAGCACATCGATCTGGGCCACAAAGCCCTGCAGCTTGGTGCCAGCCGCGCCGCCCACGGCGGTGACGGCGTCGCTCAGCGAGGTGCCGCTGCTGCGTGCCGTGTCCTGCAGGACTTCGATCGTGCGCGCGCCTATGCCGCGTGCGGGAAAGTTCACCACGCGCAGGAAACTGGTGTCGTCGTGCGGGTTCTCCAGCAGGCGCAGATAGGCCAGCGCATGCTTGATTTCGGCACGCTCGAAAAAGCGCAGGCCGCCGTACACACGGTAGGGAATTTTGGAATTGAACAGCGCCGACTCGATCACCCGGCTCTGCGCATTGCTGCGGTAGAGCACGGCGATTTCCTGGCGCGTGAAGCCGTCGTTTCTGACCAGCTGCTTGATCTCGTCAACCATCCACGCAGCCTCGGCCAGATCGCTGGGCGCCTCGTAGATGCGCACCGGCTCGCCCGGGCCCTGGCTGGTGCGCAGGTTCTTGCCCAGGCGATTGCTGTTGTGGCTGATCAGCGCATTGGCGCAGTCGAGGATATTGCTGTAGCTGCGGTAGTTCTGCTCCAGCTTGATCTGGTTTTTGACGTCGAACTCGCGGATGAAGTCCGCCATATTGCCCACGCGCGCTCCGCGAAAGGCATAGATGCTCTGGTCGTCGTCACCCACGGCAATCACGCTGGCTGCCGACTCGTAGCGCCCGCCCACATCATCGCCCGCCAGCTGCTTGAGCCACTGGTACTGCAGCTTGTTGGTGTCCTGGAACTCGTCCACCAGGATGTGCTGAAAGCGGCGCTGATAGTGGTGGCGCAGATGGGCATCGTCACGCAGCAACTCGTAGCTGCGCAGCATCAGCTCGCCAAAATCGACCACGCCTTCGCGCTGGCATTGCTCTTCGTAGAGCTGGTACAGCTCCACTTTCTTGCGAGTGTCGGGGTCGGTCGCCACCACATCGCCAGGGCGCATGCCCTCTTCCTTGCAGCCCGCAATGAAGTACATCAGCTGCTTGGGCGGAAAGCGCTCGTCATCCACATTGAACTGCTTGCACAGGCGCTTGATGGCCGAGAGCTGGTCTTGCGTATCCAGAATCTGGAACGCCTGGGGCAACTTCGCGGCCTGATAATGAGCGCGCAGCAGTCGGTTGCACAAGCCGTGGAACGTGCCTATCCACATGCCGCGCACGTTGTAGGGCAACATGGCCGACAGGCGCGTGAGCATCTCCTTGGCGGCCTTGTTGGTGAAGGTCACAGCCATGATGGAGCCGGGCGTGGCCTGACCGGTCTGCAGCAGCCAGGCGATGCGCGTGGTCAGCACACGCGTCTTGCCCGAGCCGGCACCCGCCAGAATCAGCGCATGGCCCGCAGGCAGGGTCACCGCGGCCAGCTGCTCATCGTTGAGGCCGGTCAGCAGGGACGAGTGAGAGGCGGGATTGGCGCCGGAATTTGCACCGTCTGGCGCGGAGTCAAGCAGGTCGATCGGGAACATAGCCCCCCATTGTAGAAATGCTGGCGACTCCCTTCGACTTGCTGCTGCTTTCGCGGCTTCATGCTCCTGAAAGAAAAGCTGCCTGCGCTTGATAAATATGGATTTCAGATACTTTTATATCTGAAATGCAAGAATATTAAGCGCAAGCAGCTATCAATTCATTCAAGCCACGGCACTCACACTCAGTGTCCACCCGCACCGGACTCGACCGTGCGGCTCGGCCTGGGTGCCAGCCAGATCGCGCAGGCCGCCAGCACAAAGCCGCCCGCGATGATGAACATGATCTGGTTGGTGGCCAGCATCACGCTCTGGCTGGTGATGAGCTGATCGAGCGCCGACAGCGCCGCATCGGGACTCATGCCCGACTGCTGCAGCCCGTGCAGCACCTCGCCGCTGGCATCGCTCAAACCCACCAGATCCGCATGCTTGCGCGTCGTGCCGTTCTCCCAGGCCGTGTTGACCACTGAGACCGCAGCCGCGCCCGACAGGGTGCGCAGAAAGTTCATCAGGCCGGCGGCGTTGTCCATCTCCTGCGGCTCCACGCTGGCCAGCGCCAGCCCGGTGGTCGGTATGAAGAAGAACGGCAGACCCAGCCCCATGAACATCAGCGGCAGGGCGATGTCCCAATAACCCATGTCCGTGGTCGCAAACGCGCGCCAGCAGGTGATCACCCCCATCCAGAACACGCCGCCAAAGATCAGCCGGCGCGGGTCCACCCGGGCCGCCAGCCCTGCGGCGGCCGGCGCCACGAACAGCGCGAACAGCCCCGTCCAGGACGTGACCAGACCCGCGAGCGTGGCCGTGTAGCCCATGAAGCTCTGCAGCCACAGCGGCGTGAGTACATTGACGGCAAAGAAGGCCGCAAACGCCAGACTGATGGTCAGCACGGCCATGGAAAAGCCGCGGTGTCTGAAGACGCGCAGATCAACGATCGGGTGCTCGGCATGCAGCTCCCAGATCATGAAGGCCGCAAAGCCCACCACGGCCACCACGGCCAGCGCCACGATCATGGGCGAGGCAAACCAGTCCAGATTCTTGCCTTCGTCCAGCATCAGCTGCAGCGAACCCACCCAGACGATGAGCAACATCAGGCCCACGGTGTCTATGGGGTTCTTGAGCAGCGGCTGCTCGTAGCGCCTGACCAGATGCCAGACCGCGAACGCGCAGACCAGGGCCACCGGGATGTTGATCAGAAAGATCCAGTGCCAGGTGTACTCGTCGCAGATCCAGCCGCCCACGATGGGGCCCAGCACGGGCGCGATCAGCGTGGTCATGGACCACAGGCCGATGGCCGCGGGCGCCATGCGCGGCGGGAAAATGCGCAGCAGCAGCGACTGGGACAGCGGCATCAGCGGGCCGCCGGCCAGGCCCTGCAAGATACGCGCAAACACCAGCATGCCCAGCGAATTGGCCAGGCCGCACAGCAGCGATGCCAGGCCGAACAAGCCCATGGCCGTGGCAAACACGCGCACCGCGCCGAAGCGCGCCGCCAGCCAGCCGGTCAGCGGCACGGTGATGGCCTCGGCCACCGCATAGCTGGTGATGACCCAGGTGCCCTGGCTGGTGGTCGCGCCCAGGTTGCCGGCAATGCTGGGCACGGAGACATTGGCCACCGTCATGTCCAGCACGGCCATGAAATTGGCCGCGGCCAGCACCAGGGCCGCCAGCCACAGCATGCCCCCCGTCAGCGGCACCATGCCGGCGGCCATGGGCACGGCGGGCGCATCGGCCGCCGTGGCCGCACTTGCGTTGTGATCGCTCATGAGACGCTCACTGCGCGGCCGTGGTCGCCACGCCGGCTGCGTCGGCAGGGCCGCTGCGGGTGTCCACCGTCACCTGCATGGACAGGCCCACGCGCAGCGGGTTCCTGGCCAGCTCGGCGGCATCGAGCTGAATGCGCACTGGCAGGCGCTGCACCACCTTGATCCAGTTGCCCGTGGCGTTCTGCGCGGGAATGGCAGCAAACGCCGAGCCGGAGCCGCCGCTGAAGCCCACCACAGTGCCGCTGTACTTCACATCGCTGCCGTACAGATCGGACTGCAGCTGCACGCGCTGGCCCACGCGCACCTTGCCCAGCTGGCCTTCCTTGAAGTTGGCATCCACATAGATCTGCTGCACCGGCACCACCGTCATCAAGGGTGCGCCGGCCTGCACGCGCTGCCCGATCTGCACGCTGCGCTTGGCAACCACGCCATCGACGGGAGCGCGCACCGTGCTGCGATCCAGATCGACCTGGGCCTGATCGCGCCGCGCCTGCGCCAGCTGAACTTCGGGGTTGCTCTGTGCATCCGCCCCCTCGATCAAGGTGGCGTTGACCTGCTTGGCGCCCACGGCGGCTTCGCGGTTGGCCCTGGCCTGTGCCTGCGCGGCCACGGCCGATGCCAGCTGCGCCTTGGCTGCGGCAAAAGCGTTCTGCGCCTGCGTCAGCTCCTCGCCCGAGACCGAACCGCTCTTGGCCAGGGCCTGGCGCCGCTGCAGGTCGATGGTGGCACGTTCCATATCGGCCTCGGCCGCCGACAACTGCGCGGCCGCGCGCTTTTCGTCGGCCTCGCGCGCCGTCACCTGGGCCTTCAGGCCGCCATCATTGGCCACATAGCCCTTGACGCGGCGCGTGGCACGGGCCAGCTCGGCCTCGGCCTGGGCCAGTGCCAGCCTGGCGTCCGTGGGATCGATGCGCACCAGCACATCGCCTTGCTTCACGGCCTGGGTGTCCCTGACCAGCACCTCCAGCACCGTGCCGCCTATAGAGGGCGTGACCTGCGCCACCTCGGCCGCCGCATAGGCGTTGTCGGTGGAGACGAAGCGGGAGGCATGCAGCCACCAATAGGCGCCGGCAACCGCACCGCCAAGCAGCACCACGCCAGCCAGCCCGGCCAGCAACCGGTTGCGGCGCTGTTCGCGCACGGCAGGATTCGCGCTCACGGAAGAAGCGTTTTCAGTCATACAAAAAAACCTCGGAAATATTCATGGGAGTCACGCAAACAAGACTGCAATCACAGCCTGCCTGCTGAGGCAGTCGTCTTGCCCGAACCTGTTTTGCGCAAGTCGTGATTCAGTTCTGGAAAGTGGCTCAGGCCTTTGGCGCAGCCGCAGCAGGGGCACCGGCTGACTCGCTCCAGCCGCCGCCCAGTGCGCGATGCAGACCGATATCGAGCGTCAGCGCACGCGACTGCACATCGACCAGCTGGCGCACGCTGGCCAGCAACTGGTCTTCGGCCGACAGCACATCGAGATAGCGCGCCAGCCCGCCCTCATAGCGGTTTCGCGCCACGCGATGCGCCTCGGTCGCAGCCGTCACGGCCTGCTGCATGGCCGTCAGTTGCTGCTGCAGAGCTCGCTGGCTGACGGCGTTGTCCGCCACCTCCTGCAAGGCCCGGTTCAGCGTGCTGCGGTACTGGGCCACGGCCTCGTCATAACGGGCGCGCGCGGCACCCAGTTGCGAGCGCAAGCGGCCGCCATTGAAGATCGGCAGGCTGACGGCCGGCCCCAGGCTGGCGGTGCCGGAGCCGCTTCGGGTCAGCATGTCCAGGCCCAGCGACTGCACGCCGACAAAGGCGCTGAGATTCACATCGGGATAGAACTCGGCCTGCTGCGATGCCACGCGCGACTCCAGCGCCTGTGCCTGCAGTCGGGCGGCCACCACATCAGGGCGACGGCCCAGCAGATGCGCCGGCAACTGCTCGGGCAAGGCCCATTGCTGCTGCCACGGTGACTGCAGGCGCCCGGCATCGAGCACGATGGCCGCACCACGATCGGGAGCGGCTCCGATCAGCGCAGCAATGCTGTTGCGCTGCAAGGCGACCTGCTCCTGCATCTGCGCCAGCTCGGCCTGCGCGGCTGCCAGACGCGCCCTGGCGCTGTGCACGCTGCCCTGGTTTTCGAGCCCGTTGGCATAGCGCTGCTCAAACAACTCGGCCGTGGTCCGGCGCACCTGCACCGATTGCTCCAGCGTCTGCGCATTGGCGGCCAGGCGCAGCAGCTGCGCATAGGCCAGGGCCACATTGCTGGACAGCAAGAGACGCGCCTGGGCTGCATCGGCCTCGCGCGCTGCCAGCTCGCCGGCAGCGGCGGCCACGGCGGCGCGCTGCTTGCCCCACAGGTCCAGCGACCAGCTCAGGTCCAGCGTGGCGCGGCCGTAGTCATTCATGCCGCGCGGCGCGAAGGCCTCTGGCGTCAGATGGTTGTAGCTGAGCTTGTCCTCGCTGACCGAGGCGCGGGCGGAAAGCTGCGGCGCAGAAGCCGCCTCGCTCACGCCCAGCATGGCCCTGGCCTGCAGCACGCGGGCTGCGGCGGCCGCCATATCGGGAGCGCCCTCCAGAGCCTCGGCGATCAGCTGATCGAGCTGTGCGTCGCCATAGCGCTGCCACCATTGCTGGGTGGGCCAGTCCATGGGCGGGGCATGGCTTGCAGCCTGCAGAGTCTCGGGCACGGGCTGCGCCAGCATGGCCTTGCCCTCCCATTCGGGAATCTGGGCACAGGCTGCCAGAACCGCCGGCAAGCCCAGAACCCACCAGCCATGGCGCCCGCGCCGAATCCTCTGCGGCGCAGCGGCTATGCATTGAGTCATGAAATACTTTAATAATGAACTGTACGGTACAGTATATGTTTCCAGCGTTTGAGATCGCAAGCGCTACACTGAAAGACATCACAACCGCCCCAGGACATTTCGCCCCATGCGCACCAAAACGGAAGAAAAGCGACAAGCCATCATTGACGTTGCAGCGGCCACCTTTGGCGAACTGGGCTTCGAGCGCACTTCCATGTCCGAGATCTGCACGCGGCTGGGCGGCTCCAAGGCCACGCTCTACAACTACTTCCCGTCCAAGGAAGCGCTGTTTCTGGAGGTGATGTTCCAGGCCTCCGAGGCCGACTTCCAGAACACCATGCTGGCGCTGCAGACCGGCAATGACGATGCTGCGCAGACGCTGTGCAACTTTGGCCAGCGTTTCCTGGGCCTGCTGTACTCGCCGGAGGTGATGGCCGTGCGCCGCCTGCTGGTCTCCGAAGGCGGGCGCGCCAATATCGGCCAGCGCTGCTGGGACATGGGACCGGCGCGCGGCAACGCTGCCATCAACGCCTTTTTGCAGCAGGGCATAGAGCGCCGGCTGCTGCGCAATGCCGATACAGAAGTCATGCGCCATCATCTGCTGGCGCTGCTGGAGGCCGAGCTGCTGCCGCGCTTCATGTTCCAGCACCTGCCCGCCCCTACTGCGCAGGAGATTGTCCTGTGCACCGAGCGCGCCGTGGATGCCTTCATGCGGGTCTATGGCACATCGGGTGAGACGCAGGGCAAGAGCGACTCTATAAGAAAATCCTTATAACCCTCATAACGATGTCTGGACATACGATTTGCGCCAGCGCCGTATAGAATCAATCACCGGGCCCAAGTTTTTTGAGGTCCGGTTTTTTTTGCCTGCTGCATGCCGGCACCGCCAAAAACCGGGCTCCAAGCCAAGCGCCTATCCTTGAAAATTGAGGTGGGTGAGATTCCCGCCGTGACCTTTTCCGGAGCTTGGAACCATGGAAATCTTCGACTACGACAACATTCTTCTGCTGCCCCGCATGTGCCGCGTGGAAAGCCGTTCGGAATGTGACACCAGCGTGGTGCTGGGCAACCGCAGCTTCAAGCTGCCTGTGGTGCCCGCCAACATGAAGACGGTGGTGGACGAGAAGATCTGCACTTATCTGGCACAAAACGGTTTCTTCTATGTGATGCACCGTTTTGACATCGACAACGTGGCCTTCACCAAGGACATGCAGTCCAAGGGACTGTTTGCCTCCATCTCTCTGGGTGTCAAGCAGCCGGACTACGAGACGGTGGACCGTTTCGTGGCCGACGGCATCTGCCCCGAATACATCACCATCGACATTGCCCACGGCCATGCCGAGAGCGTGAAGAACATGATTGCCTACATCAAGGCCAAGATCCCTGCGGCCTTTGTGATTGCCGGCAACGTCGCCACGCCCGAGGCCGTGATCGACCTCGAAAACTGGGGTGCGGACGCCACCAAGGTCGGCGTGGGCCCCGGCAAGGTTTGCATCACCAAGCTCAAGACCGGCTTCGGCACGGGCGGCTGGCAGTTGTCGGCGCTCAAGTGGTGCGCCCGCGTGGCGACCAAGCCCATCATTGCCGACGGCGGCATCCGCAGCCACGGCGACATCGCCAAGAGCATCCGCTTCGGTGCCACCATGGTGATGATCGGCTCCCTGTTTGCGGGCCATGAAGAATCGCCCGGCAAGACCGTGGAAGTGGACGGCCAACTGTTCAAGGAATACTACGGCTCGGCCTCCGACTTCAACAAGGGCGAGTACAAGCATGTGGAAGGCAAGCGCATTCTGGAGCCCGTCAAGGGCCCGCTGATGAATACGCTGGTCGAGATGCAGCAGGACGTGCAGTCCTCCATCAGCTACGCAGGCGGCACCAAGCTCATGGACATCCGCAAGGTCAACTACGTCATCCTCGGCGGCGACAACGCCGGCGAGCATCTGCTGATGTAGGCCGTAAAGCGCGACTCACCAGCGCGAAGGTGAACCTCCAAAAAAAGCATCAGGGGCAGCTCAGGCTGCCCTTGTTGTTTTCAGCTGTCCCTTTTTCTGCATCCTGCGCGCACAACTGATCTGTGATCATGGCCGCGATTGCGGCCTCACCAGGGCTTAGCATGTCGTCATTCATAAAAGCTCCAGGGAAACAACGCCATGAACACATTGAAGATCGCAGTTCTGGGCACGGGCATGATGGGCCTGCCCATGACCCGCCGCCTGGCCCAGGCCGGCCATGAGGTCCACGTCTGGAACCGCACCCGCGCCAAGGCCGAGCCGCTGGCTGCCGATGGCGCGAGCATCCATGACAGCGCGGCAGATGCCGTACGCGGCGTGGACTTCGCCGTGAGCCTGCTGGAGAGCGGCGCCATCGTGGGCGAAGTGCTGTTCACGCTGGGGGTTGCCGACGCCATGCCCAAGGGCTCGCTGTTCATCGACATGGCCTCCATCCAGCCACGCGAAGCGCGTGAACATGCCGGCAAGCTTGCCGCGCTGGGCGTGCGGCATCTGGATGCCCCCGTCTCGGGCGGCACGCTGGGTGCGCAAGCCGGCACGCTGGCCATCATGGCCGGTGGCGAGGCTGCGGATTTCGAACATGCCCTGCCCGTCTTTGCCGCGCTGGGCCGTGCCACCCATGTGGGCCCGCACGGCGCAGGCCAGCTCGCGAAACTGGCCAACCAGATGATCGTGGGCATCACCATCGGTGCCGTGGCCGAAGCCCTGCTGCTGGCCGAACGCGGCGGTGCCGACCCTGCCAAGGTGCGTGAAGCCATCTCCGGCGGCTTTGCCGACAGCCGCATCCTGCAAGTGCATGGCGAACGCATGGTCAAGCACGACTTTGCGCCACGCGGGCGCATGACGGTGCAGCTCAAGGACATGCGCAACGCCATCGCCACGGCCGAGGAAATCGGCTTTGACGCGCCCATCACCGGCCTGCTGGAGCAGCTCTATGCCGAGGGCGTGAAAAACGGCCTGGGCGACCTGGACCAGGCGGGCCTGTTCGTCGAATTGCAACGCCGCAACGCACTGGATTAAAAAAACCCGCGGGTTTTCCTGCAAGCCCTCCAGAATTAGCGCATAATTGCGGTCTCGCTTGCAGCGCAGGCGTTGTGTGGGGCTCTTAGCTCAGCTGGTAGAGCAGCGGACTCTTAATCCGTTGGTCGAGTGTTCGAATCACTCAGGGCCCACCAAATTTCTTCAGTCTGATTCTTCAGATTGATCCTCCGGATTTACTCCGGCGGGCTCTTAGCTCAGTTGGTAGAGCAGCGGACTCTTAATCCGTTGGTCGAGTGTTCGAATCACTCAGGGCCCACCAAAAATTTCTTCAGTCTGATTCTTCAGGTTGATCCTCCGGTTTATCCGGCGGGCTCTTAGCTCAGTTGGTAGAGCAGCGGACTCTTAATCCGTTGGTCGAGTGTTCGAATCACTCAGGGCCCACCAAAATTTTCTTCGGTCTGATTCTTCAGATTGATCCTCCGGTTTATCCGGCGGGCTCTTAGCTCAGTTGGTAGAGCAGCGGACTCTTAATCCGTTGGTCGAGTGTTCGAATCACTCAGGGCCCACCACAATTCAAAAGCCAAAGTTCTCAGGAACTTTGGCTTTTTTCTTGGCCGCGCCCAAGCGCCGCCGAATCTGCAAAAGCATGGGCGCCGACACCGGAGCCGCGCCATATCAGGCATCATGCAGGCATCCCCGGGCAGTATTTGCCCACCCAAGACTCACTATGCAAAACGACCTCTCCACGTTCTGGCGCGGACCGCGTTGGACTCTGGCCATGCTGCTTGCCATTCTCGGCATGCTCGGCCCGTTCTCGGTTGACACCTATATTCCCGCCTTCTCGGGCATTGCCAAGGCATTGGGCGCAACCCCTGTAGAAATGCAGCAGACCCTGTCTGCCTACCTGCTGGGCTTTGCCTTCATGAACCTGTTTCATGGCGCCCTGGCCGACAGCTTCGGACGCCGCCCCGTCATCCTCTGGGGACTGGTGATGTTCACCATCGCCTCGGCCGGCTGCGCGCTGTCGCAGAACATCACCCAGCTGGTGATCTTCCGTACGCTGCAGGGCCTATCCACCGGCGCCGGCATCGTGGTCTCGCGCGCCATCGTGCGCGACATATTTCCGCCGACCCAGGCCCAGGGCGTGATGGCGCAGATCACCATCTTCTTCGGCGTGGCGCCGGCACTGGCTCCCGTGATTGGCGGCTGGCTGTTCGTGCACCTAAGCTGGCAGGCCGTGTTCTGGTTCCTGAGCATCGTGGGCGTGCTGCTCTGGCTCATCAACGTCAAGTTTCTGCCCGAATCGCTGCCGCCACAAAAACGCCAGCCCTTCCAGTTCAGACCGCTGATGCAGGGCTATGGCATCTTGCTCACCGATCCGCGCTTTCTGCTGCTGGCCCTGGCCAGCGGCATTCCGTTCAACGGCATGTTTCTCTATCTGCTGTCGGCCCCGGCTTTTCTGGGCGATATCTTGCAGCTGGAGCCCACGCAGTTCTTCTGGTTCTTCATCGCCACCATCGGCGGCATCATGGCCGGCAGCTGGACCAGCGGACGCCTGGCCGGACGCATCCCGCCCAAGCGCCAGATCCGCCACGGCTTTCTGGTGATGTGCGTGACCTCCATCATCAATCTGGTGGCCAATCTGATCTGGCCCGCCCATGTGAGCTGGGCCTTGATTCCCATCAGCCTGTTCGCCTACGGCTGGGCGCTGATGGTGCCCGTGGTGACGCTGCTGGTGCTGGACATCCACCCTGCGCGGCGCGGCCTGGCCTCCTCGCTGCAGGCTGTGGTGGGCTCGGTGGCCAACGGCTTTGTGGCCGGCGTGATTGCACCGCTGGTCATGCATTCGGCCGCACTGCTGGCCACGGGCTCGATTCTGATGATGCTGATCGGTCTGGTCGCCTGGATCTATCTGCACCACCGCTGGCCGGACATCGGCCGCCATGCCTCCGAGCATTAAAAAAAAGGAGCTGCTACCGCACGTCATTCATAGACTTCAGATTGAAAAGCATCTGAAATCCTTGAATGACATGCGCTAGAAGCTCTCTTTTCAAGAGCTATCTCAGCCCTGTACGGGCAACAAAAAGCCGGCTTCAAGAGCCGGCTTTTTTCATGCTTCGGGCCGCAGCCCGAATCAGCGATCAACGCTCGTCACGACGCGGTGCGCGGGGCTTGCGCTCGAAGCTGCGCTCGCCACCACGTTCGCCATGGGGCTGATAAGGCTTGCCGGCACCCTGACCAAAGGCAGGACGACGATCGCCGCCGCCGAAGCCGCGCGATTCACCACTACGGAAGCCGCCTTCGCGGGGAGCACCGGCATGAGCGCCTTCACGGCCACCGCCAAAGCTCTTGCGACCGAAATCGCCGCCTTCACGGCGCTGGGCACCACCAAAGCCGCCACGCGATTCGCCGCCGCCGAAGCTGCGCTCTTGACGCTCGCCACCACGGAAACCGCCGCGATCGCCACCAAAGCTGCCGCGATCATCACGACGCTCGAAGCTGCGCTCTTGACGCTCGCCACCGAAGCTGGGGCGGCCACCGCCGAAGCCGCGATCACCACCACGGTCGCCGCCGCGATCGGCAAAGCGATCACCGCGAGGTGCACCAAAACCGGCGCGATCGCCACCGAAACGGTCACCGCCACGGTCGCCACCGAAACCACCGCGATCATTGCCACGGCCGCCGCCGAAGCTGCCGAAGCCGGACTTGCGACCGTAGCCTTCGCCATCGCGACGACCACCGAAGCCACCGCGACCACCGGCGCCGCCGCCACGACGACCGTCACGCTCGCCAGAGGCGGGGAAACGCTGCTGGGGTTCCATGCCGGGAATGGTCTCGGCCTTGAACTGCTGGCGGGTATAGCCTTCGATGTCGAACACGCGGCGACGGTCGCGGAATTCCGCAAACGTCACGGCCACGCCTTCGCGACCCGCACGACCGGTACGGCCGATACGGTGGGTGTAGTCTTCAGCCTTCATCGGCAGGCCGTAGTTGAAGACGTGGGTGATGGTGGGCACGTCGATACCGCGAGCCGCCACATCGGTGGCCACCAGGATCTGCACCTGGCCGTTGCGCAGCGCCATCAGGCGGCGGTTGCGCAGGCCCTGGCTCAGAGCACCATGCAGGGCCACGGCAGAGAAACCGTCCTGCTGCAGATCGTTGGCCAGACCATCACATTCCACCTGGGTGGACGCAAACACGATGGCCTGGTTGATGCTGCTGTCACGCAGCCAGTGGTCGAGCAGCTTGCGCTTGTGCTGCATGTTGTCGGCCCAGAACAGCGCCTGCTTGATGTTGGCGTGCTTCTCCTGGGGCGTGGCAATCGTGATCTTTTTCACGTTGGCACCGCCGTCATGCATCACGCGCATGGCCAGTTGCTGAATGCGGGGAGCAAACGTGGCGCTGAACATCATGGTCTGCTTGCGCTCGGCCGTCAGCTGGTTGACTTCGGCCAGATCGTCGGAGAAGCCCAGGTCCAGCATGCGGTCGGCTTCGTCGACCACCAGGAACTGCACCTTGTCCAGCTTGATCTGCATGGAGCGCTGCAGGTCCAGCAGACGGCCGGGAGTGGCCACCACCAGATCGGCGTTCTGCAGCTTGGCGATTTGCAGCTGGTAAGGAATGCCGCCCACCACGTTGGCGATGCGGATGCCGCGGCAGTGCTTGACCAGTTCGATGGCGTCATGCGCCACCTGCTGGGCCAGCTCACGCGTGGGGCACAGCACCAGGGCGCCGGGCACGGCGGCCTTGAAGTTGCGGGCGTTGGTGGGGTCCTTGCGCTTGTTGCGCTTGGGGGCGGGCTCGCCCTTGGCCGCAGCTTCGGCGCACAGGCGCTCGAATTCAGCCTTGGCGGCCGCATCGGCCACGGCACGCTGCTTGATCAGGGTGTGCAGCACGGGCAGCAGGAAGGCGGCGGTCTTGCCCGAGCCGGTCTGGCTGGACACCATCAGGTCGATGAAGCCGTCGGCATCGGCACCTTCGCCCATGGCCAGGGGAATCGCTTGCAGCTGCACAGCGGTAGGCTGGGTATAGCCCAGGTCGGTCACGGCCTGGATCAGTTCGGGGGCCAGACCCAGTTCTACGAAGCCATTGGGTTCGTCGGCGGCTTGGGTTTCTTCGACAGCGGCGTCTTCCGCGTCCATATCGGCCAGCATGGCGTCCAGACGGGAATCGAGTTCGGGAGAAGACAAAGCAATATCAGCAGCGGCCACTTGGCCCTGCTCCAGGGAGTTTTCTGTCATGAATAGCTCACGCAAAAAGCGACGCAGTCAGCGTGCTGCTCGCTTCTTTGACGGTTGGTTATCAACATCCACCGTCAGACTTTGACTGGCCCGTTCGCAAAACGGGGCAGATGGGTGTTATGGCTTGTCGTGTCGGCGCTGGGCAGGCCGTTGCACGCAAGTAAGAACCCGGTGTGTGATGGAGATGCGCAAAAATTACCCATTGATCGGGTAAGCAGTGCATTGTCGCATGTACCGGGTTTTCCCGCAAGTGGCAGGGCTATACCGACCCACCACCGCACCATCAGACGCTGAGCAGTTGCTGGCGGTAATGCTGCAGCTCGTCGATGGACTCGTGCACATCGGCCAGGGCCGTGTGGCGCTGCGCCTTCTTGAAGGAGGTATAGGCCTCGGGCTTCCAGCGCTTGGCCAGCTCCTTGAGCGTGCTCACATCGATATTGCGATAGTGAAAGAAATTATTGAGCTTGGGCATGTAGCGCTCCATGAAGCGCCTGTCCTGACCAATGCTGTTGCCGCACAGCGGCGTCTTGCCCTTGGGCACGTATTTGCCCAGAAAGGCAATCAGCGCGGCCTCCGCCTCGGCTTCGCTGATGGTCGAAGCCTTGACCTTGTCGATCAGGCCGCTTTTGCCATGCGTGCCCTTGTTCCAGGCATCCATGCCGCCCAGCAGCTCGTCGGACTGATGAATGGCGAATACCGGGCCTTCGACGCGAATCTGCAGATCGGAGCTGCTGACCACCACGGCAATCTCGATGATGCGGTCGCGGTCGGGGTTCAGCCCCGTCATTTCGCAGTCCAGCCACACCATATTGAGATCGGATTTGGGCAGAACCGGTGGAGTAGCGGCCATGGGGGCGGCGCTGACGGAATTCGTACAGGAAGCTTCAGACATGGCGCAAATTGTCGCCTACACTGCCAATACATGGCTTCCAGACTAGATTTCACATTGGCACTTTCGCTGCTGTTTGCGACGGCCGTGGCCCTGCAATGGCTGCTGCGCGTGTGGCTTGTTTCGCGCCAGGTGCGCCATGTGGCCACCCACCGCGGCGCCGTGCCACCGGCATTTGCCCATCGCATCAGCCTGTCCGCCCATCAGAAGGCGGCCGACTACACGCTGGCCAAGGCCAGGGTGTCGCTGATCGACATCACGCTGTCGGCCGCCGTGCTGCTGTGCTGGACGCTGCTGGGCGGGCTGGACTGGCTCAACCGCTGGCTGCTGGAATTCATCAGCCCCGGCCTGTGGCAGCAGCTGGCGCTGCTTGCCAGCTTTGCCGTGATCTCGGCGCTGATCGAGCTTCCCCTGTCGCTCTATCAGACCTTCAAACTGGAGCAGCGCTTCGGCTTCAACCAGATGACGCCAGGCCTGTGGCTGGCCGATCTGCTCAAGTCGACACTGGTGGGCGCCATCATCGGCCTGCCGCTGGCGGCCCTGATTCTCTGGCTCATGGGCGGGGCCGGCCCGCTGTGGTGGCTCTGGGCCTGGGGCTCCTGGACGGCTTTCAATCTGCTGCTGATGTGGATTTTCCCCAGCTTTATTGCACCGCTGTTCAACAAGTTCGAGCCGCTGGCCGATGAAAGCCTCAAGAGCCGCGTGACCCGGCTGATGGAGCGCTGCGGCTTTGCGGCCAAGGGACTGTTCGTGATGGACGGAAGCCGCCGCTCGGCGCATGCCAACGCCTATTTCACGGGTTTCGGCAATTCCAAGCGCGTGGTGTTCTTTGACACCCTGCTCAGGCAGCTCAGCCCCGGCGAAGTCGAAGCCGTGCTGGCTCACGAGCTGGGCCACTTCAAGCACAAGCACATCAGCAAGCGCATGGTCCTGATGTTCGGCGTCTCGCTGCTGGGCTTTGCGCTGCTGGGCTGGCTCAGCCAGCAACTCTGGTTCTACACGGGACTCGGAGTCTCTGTGCTGCTGGGTCCGAACATCGGCGTGGCTGCCGAAAACAATGCGCTGGCCCTGCTGCTGTTCATGCTGGCGGTGCCGGTGTTCAGCTTCTTCGTCACGCCGCTGATGTCCGCCATGTCGCGCCGCGACGAGTTCGAGGCCGATGCCTATGCCATGCAGCAGGCCGATGGTGCACAGCTGGCTTCGGCACTGCTCAAGCTTTACGAGGACAATGCCTCCACACTCACGCCAGACCCATGGTATGTGAGCTTTTACTATTCACACCCTCCTGCCGTGGATCGCCTGGCGCGCATGCCGGCTCCTGCAGGCAGCTTGTAACACCACAACGAATTCAGACATGAGCACACCCACACTGCAACAGAAAGACTGGTCCCAGCTCAAGCGCAGCGCCCTGAGCACAGAGCAAGTGCAAGAGCAGCTGGCAACCCTTGAGGGCTGGGAGCTGCTGGCCGGCAACGCGGCCATCAGCAAGACCTTCCGTTTCGTGAATTTCTACGAAACCATGGCCTTTGTGAACGCGCTGGCCCTGATTGCCCATCAGCAGGACCACCATCCCGATCTGGAGGTGGGCTACAACCGCTGCAAGGTCAGCCTCAACACCCATGATGTGGGCGGCATCTCCGAGACCGACATCGACTGCGCACGCCGCATCGAAGCACTGCTGAAGCCGGCCTGATCCTTATGGCCAAACAAGGACGGCGCCCAGGCGCCCAAGCAACAGGCGACACCCAGACAGGCCTGGTGGTCGCCAGCTATGGCCGCCACTGCGTGGTCGAGACCCCGGACGGCGAGCGCCGCATCTGCCACCCGCGCGGCAAGAAAAGCCAGGCCGTGGTGGGCGACCATGTGCAATGGCTGGCTCCCCCACCCGGCCAGGGCGATGAGGGCACGATCGAAAAAATTGTGGAACGCCGCAACGTCTTCTATCGCCAGGATGACATTCGCACCAAGACCTTTGCCGCCAACCTGGACCAGCTCCTGATTCTGATAGCCGCCGAGCCGGTATTCAGCGAAGTGCAGCTTGCCCGCGCGCTGATCGCCGCCGAGGCCGCACACATCAAGCCCATCATTGCGCTCAACAAGATGGACCTGGAAGAGCCCTTCCTGCGCGCCTGGCAGCGGCTGGAGCCTTACCGGACCATGCGTGATGCCGCGAACGCTGCACCGCACTACATGGTGCTGCCGCTGTCGCTGGAAGATGCAGACGACGAGGATCGCGACGCCATCATCGGTCTGCTGCAAGGCAAGACCACACTGGTCCTCGGTCCTTCGGGCGTCGGCAAGAGCACCTTGATCAACTTGCTGCTGCCCGACGCCAGGGTGGCGACCAACGAAATCTCGCAGGCGCTGAACACCGGCAAGCACACCACCACCAGCACCACCTTGTACTGGGTGGATGAGGCACGCACCACCGCCATCATCGACTCGCCAGGATTTCAGGAGTTCGGCCTTTATCACATTGCCGCCACGCAACTGGCAGCCTGCATGCCCGACATCGGCGCGCTGGCGGACCAGTGCAAGTTCTACAACTGCACCCATCTGCATGAGCCTGGCTGCGCCGTCATGGCCCAGGTTGAAGCGCAGGACAGCCCCCACTCCATCAGTGCCAACCGCTACCGGATCTATGGCGAGCTGTTCGATGAACTGAGTCAGGAGCCCCGCTACTGAGCGCGAGGCCAGCCAAGCCGGAGGGCCGCGCCATATGAGAGCAATTTCAGCGTTTGCCACGCAGCCATTCCAAGCCCGATGAGCGCCCGCCGCCTGGCTTGGCTGCCGGCCACAACCCGGTGTTCACGTCATGAAGCCCAGAGTTTTACAGCCCTGTTTGCAAGCCGCCCTCGCCATCGCGCTGTCTGCGGGCATGGGCCTGACCTGGGCCCAGGACACGGACTCCGCCCCCAGCTGGGAGGACGAGCCACCCACGCTGTCTCGCTGGATCGAAGAAGGCTACAAGGCCGAGCTGAGCCGGCAGCCATGGCGCGCAGCGCAGCGCTATTGCGCGGCAGCACGCTATGGCAGCATCGAAGCCCAATACCGGCTGGGCCGGCTGCTGTTGCTGGGGCGAGGCATGACGCCCGACCCTGCCACGGGCACGACGCTGCTGGCTCTGGCCGCCCAGCGTGGCCACGAGAAAGCCCGCTTGCTGCTGACCGGCAAGCTCCCCGGCGACCGGCTGCCCGACTGCCTGACCCAGGGCGATGCGCCCGCACAGGAGTTTCTGGAGGCCAGCCAGGAGGCCGTCCCCCACGAGGTGGTAGCCAGCTATGTGAGCAGTCTGCCCAGGGAGAAGCGACGCATGGCCGAGCTGGTGCAGCGCCTCGCGCCACGCTTCTCGATTGATCCGCGGCTGGCACTGGCCATTGTGCGTTCGGAGTCGAATTTCGAGGCGCAGGCGCTGTCGCCGCGCAATGCTCAGGGCCTCATGCAGCTCATTCCCGAGACGGCC
This sequence comes from Comamonas sp. F1-6, assembly GCF_039581415.1. Taxonomy (NCBI): domain Bacteria; kingdom Pseudomonadati; phylum Pseudomonadota; class Betaproteobacteria; order Burkholderiales; family Comamonadaceae; genus Comamonas; species Comamonas sp. F1-6. The sequence continues at coordinate 143,448 of NZ_JBCPWN010000001.1, read as the reverse complement.
GAGCGTTTTGGCGTGCGCGATGCCTGGAATCCCGAGCAGAACGTGCGTGGCGGCCTGGCCTACCTGCGCTGGCTGCTGGAGCGCTTCGAGGGCGATGTGGCACTGGTATCGGCAGCCTACAACGCGGGCGAGAGAACCGTGCAACAGTATGGCGGTGTGCCTCCTTATGCGGAGACGCGTGAATATGTGCGACGCATACTCAGCTTCTATCGTGCCAAGCACCACGAGCGCCCTGCTCGCTGATGGCACCTTGAACAGTGCCCCGCATGCCCGTCGCACCTGAGCCACCTTGGTATATGGCATTGCGCAACACAGGACTTCGATGACCCGCTGCGGCTGAGCGCTCATGCACCAAGCTGCTGCCACGCAGAAGGCGATGTCCGGGTGCTCAACCGAGCAGACGGGCAAAGGTCAGCAAGGCCAGCAGCAGCAGCCAGACCACGACCGAACGCCAGACCAGCCCCACCACACTGCGCAAATGAGCCATTTCCGGCTCCCGCCCCGGAGTGACATCGCTGCCCGTCCACTGTGCATCGTCGCCCTCTTCGCCGTCAGCCGCATCGCGGCGGCGCAAGGCCTCGCCCCCCAGACGTACATTGATGGCACCCGCAGTGGCAGCCAGAATCACGCCATCGTTGTCATTGGGAAAGCGCTGGGCATAGACGCGCCAGTTGTCTATGGCCTCCTCAAAGCTGCCCACCATGGCAAAGGACAGCGCCGTCAGCCGCGCCGGCAGCCAATCGATCACATACCAGGCCTTGGCTGCGGCGGACTGCAAACGCTCGCTGGTCGGTGCCCGAAGACCTTCCGCCCCCTTGCGCGACCAGGCACGCGACAGATATTCAGCCATGCGGTAGAGAATGGCACCCAGCGGTCCCAGCCCCAGAGCCGAGAGAATCGAAAACCAGAACAGCACGCCAAACACATGACGGTGCGCTGCCAGCACCGAGTACTCGATGACATGGCGCACTACTTCGCTGCGTGGTACCTCGCTGGCATCGACCTGCTGCCAATCGGCCAGGGCCTGACGGGCGGCAAATTCATCACCGGCATCGAGCGCATCGCGAATCCGCGTGAAGTGGTGGCTGAACTGGCGAAAACCCAGCGTGACATAGAGCACCGCGACATTCCACAGCATGGCTGCAGGCCAGCCTATGAACTCCATCAGCGCCCAGAATATGCCCAGCACGATAACGCTGGGCAGCAGCACGGCCATCGCCCAGGCAAGCCAGCCATGGTGGGGCTTGCCCGCATCAAAGTTGCTGCGCACGGTCACGGTCCAGGCGCGATAACCGGCCTGTACCAGATTGGATCGGGCCAGCGGGCGCGCCTGTTCCAGCAGCAGTGCGATCAGGATGGCAAAAAAGCTCATTGCTTCATCATAGCTGCGCTGTTTACCGGCTTGTTACAACTGCTGTCTCAAGCCGCCAAAAAACGGTAAAGATTACGCAACATGCCCGCTGTCGCGCCCCAGATATAGCGTTGCTGCTCACCATCCTGATAAGGCATGGCAAACCATTCGCGATCAACCCCCTGCCACAGCATGGCATGACGTTCATGATGCGCGGGATTGAGCAGATAGGACAGGGGAACCTCAAACAGATCGGCCACCTCTCCCGGATTGGGGAAGTAACTGGCCTGCGGGTGAACCAGCGCCACCACAGGGGTGATGTGAAACGCCGTACCTGTCACGTAAATGGGCAAGCGACCCAGCACCTCGACATTCTTGGGAGCCAGTCCCACTTCCTCATGCGCCTCGCGCAATGCCGTGGCCTCGGCCGAAACATCCTGCGGGTCACGTTTACCGCCCGGAAAAGCCACCTGACCCGAGTGCGTGGACAGCCTGGCCGAGCGCACGGTCAGCAACACGGTGGGCTGCTCGCGCATGACGATGGGCACGAGCACGGCCGCATCGGAAGGCTGCCTGGCCGTGATGCGCTTTTCCTGCATGGCCTCGGGCAGCCACTGCGGTGGCTGGGCAAAGCGCATGCGCAAGGCCTGAGGCGTCTGAGCAGCCAGCGGCACAGCCGGCAACTGGCTATCAATGCCCAGAAGGCGAGCCTTGCGCGGATCAACAATGCCCACCACGGGGAGCGAAGAATTATCAGATGCAGGCATGTATGTGTTCGGCCAAACCCCAAAGCAAGAATCACGAACCAAGGCAGACATAAAAAAAGCCGCCACAGCGAACTGTAGCGGCTTTTACGGAATCACTTCCGATGCGTGTATTACTCGGCTGCAGCAGCAGTCTTGCTAACACGCTGGGGCAGCTTTTCCTTGATACGAGCAGACTTGCCGCTACGCTCACGCAGGTAGTACAGCTTGGCACGGCGCACATCACCGCGACGCTTGACTTCGATCTTGGCGATCAGAGGAGAGTAGGTCTGGAACGTACGTTCCACGCCTTCACCGCTGGAGATCTTGCGCACTGTGAAGCCGCTGTTCAGGCCGCGATTACGCTTGGCAATCACCACGCCTTCGTAAGCCTGCACGCGCTTACGGTTACCTTCCACCACGTTCACGCTCACGATGACGGTGTCACCGGGGGCGAATTCGGGGATGGTCTTGTTCAGGCGAGCGATTTCTTCTTGCTCGAGGGTCTGGATCAGATTCATGATTTAGTCCACCTTGATCTTGTCCGCGCCAGAATTGGCAAGCGCCGGGATTGGTGCTATTGCTGCATTACAAGAACAGCCCGAAAGCTGTCCCGCTATTTCCTTGCAGCGGCCGGATAGAGGATCAAAGAACCTGCAATTATAGCTTGGACGCTGTTTTTGCCAAAAAACCCTCATCTTTGGCATTGAGCAGCCCCTGTTCGCGGGCCTGCTCTATCAGCTCGGGCCTGTGCTCGGCCGTGATACTCAAGCGCTGATCGCGACGCCAGCGCTCGATATTGGAGTGATGGCCGGAGAGCAGCGCGGCTGGCACCTCCTGGTCATTCCAGACTTCTGGGCGAGTGTAGTGGGGGCAGTCCAGCAAACCGTCAAGCGCAGGATTGAAGCTGTCCTGCTGAAAGCTGCCTTCATCGTTAAGCACACCGGGCTGCAGACGCGCCAAAGAGTCCAGCAACACCATGGCTGCCAGCTCACCACCCGAAAGTACAAAGTCACCCAGACTCAGTTGATGAGTGACATTTCTATTAATGAAACGCTGGTCAATGCCCTCATAGCGGCCACAGAGCAGCACCGCACCCCGGCTTTCGGCCCAATCGGCCACCACGGCATGCTTGAGGGTCGTACCTATGGGCGAGAATAACACCACAGGAGCAGGCTCTGCCTGTTCCTGTGCATCGACTTCGGCGCGTGCCGAGCGAATCGCTTCGAGGCAGCGCTGCAGCGGCTCGGCCATCATCACCATGCCGGGGCCTCCGCCAAATGGACGATCATCCACACGGCGGTAATTGCCTTCGGCCCAGTCACGCGGATTCCACAGATGCACTGCCACCTGGCCCGAGCTGTAGGCACGGCGCGTCACCCCGCTCTCAAGAAATGGAGCGAACAGCTCAGGAAACAGCGTAATAATGTCGAAACGCATTGATATAAAAGCGATTTAAGCTACAAACTAAATAGCAAAAAAAGCATTCCAGTTCAATAATCGGGCTGCCAGTCGGCCACGATCTTCTTGCCGGCCAGATCCACCGAATCCACATAGGCATCGACAAAGGGTATCAGACGCTCCTGCTCCTTGCCGTCCTGTTCATAGCCCAGCACCAGAACGGTCTGCGGGCCGGTGGCCATCAAGTCCTTGACCACCCCCAGGGTCACACCTTCGCGGTTGACCACGTTCAGCCCCATCAGATCCACCCAGTAGAACTCACCATCCTCGGTCTTGGGGAAATGCTCGCGCGCCACAAAGACGCGGGCACCGCGCAGAGCCTCGGCGGCGTTGCGGTCGGCGACTTCAAGCGAGGTTGCCACGATGGTGTCGGCATGGAAGCGGGCCTGCTTGACGGGCAGCACCACGGTACCCGTGAAATGCTTGGCACCTTTCTCGGCAGGCTGCAAAAACCAGTCCTTGGCGGCAAACAGGGCCTCTGGGGCGCTGCTGAAGGCATGCACCTTGAACCAGCCCTTGATTCCCCAGGCATCGGCAATGCGACCGACTTCAATGGCATCAGCAGGCAAGCTCGTGGCTTGAAGAACAGGCATGTGGCTCATGGGATCAGCAGAAAATGCAGAATTTCAATAAAAAACGGGTCCCGTCAGGCAAGCCAACGGAACCCGCTTTGGTAAAGGTGCCTAGAGAGCGACCGCCTAAATTAGGCAGCAACCTTCTTTGCAGCTTCCTTGATCAGGCGTTCAGCCGTATCGGAAGTTTGAGCACCAACGCTCTTCCAGTAGTTCACGCGGTCCAGAGCCAGACGCAGGCCTTCTTCGGCGCCACGAGCGCTAGGGTTGTAGAAACCCAGACGTTCGATGAAAGCACCGTCGCGACGCACGCGCTTGTCAGCTGCAACGATGTTGTAGAAAGGACGAGCCTTAGAGCCGCCGCGGGAGAGACGAATAACAACCATGATGTTTCCTTCGGGTGGTTACAGCCAGTGCCATCAAAAATTTGACCAGCTGCGCAGGTTTTCTTACAGCGTTTGAGACACGCGACATGACCACCCGGCCAGCGACACGCCGTAAAACCGGAAATTATATCGAGTTCTGCCGAAGCTGCCTATAGCAGCGGCAAATGGGCATAGTCGGCACAGAGGACTTCCTGAAAATGAAGCGCAATTGCCCTGAGCCCCGTAATTGATGCGAAGGGAATAATGGGCGGGTTCTTTCGTTTTCTGCCCGCGCATCAGACCATGAACCAATTTGTTCCCGCCTCGACCCCGACCCCTCGCCCCAAAAACAAGACGCTTGCCTCCTGGCTGGCCTTGCTCGGCGGGCCGCTGGGACTGCATCGCTTCTACCTGCACGGCCTTGGGGACTGGCTGGGCTGGCTGCTGCCCATTCCCACTGCACTTGGCATCTACGGCATCGAGCGCGTGCAGCTGTTGGGGCAGGACGACAGGCTGAGCTGGCTGTTGATCCCTTTGCTCGGCTTCACGATAGCAGGTTGCGCCCTGCGTGCCATCCTTTACGGCCTGATGGAGCAAGGAAACTGGAACCGGCGCTTCAATCCATGGATGGATGCCGACGCGCCTGCAGGGCGCACCCAATGGACCACGATTTTTGCCGTAAGCCTGTCCCTGATGCTGGGGGCCACCGTGCTGATGGCCAGCATCGCCTACAGCTTCCAGCACTACTTTGAATATCAGGTCGAAGAGGCACGCAAGATTTCACAGTAGCTGCAGCGCTCTGAACCAGGGGCTCTCACCCACTCCAAAGCGGCTTCGGCCTCGCCGCTTTTGTAAGCAAAAGTCTAATTTTTCACCTACTGGACGCAAAGCGCCGCCTGCCGATTCCACAGAACTCACAATGCCCAACTGACGAACATCTTGCAAAGACTGCATCCAAGCAGTTTTCGCACTACGACGGCTTTGCTGCACCAGTCCGAAGAGGTCTTATGTCTGCAACCAACGAAAAGTCTGCCAGATCCGAAGTGCACGGGCAAAACGCCTTTCCAGCTGCCACCAGCCTGGTGGGCGTGTACGGAGAACAGCTTTTCCGCATTCTTGAGCAAACCAGCAGCGGCTATGTGTTGCTGGATGCTCAGAACCGGGCACAACGCTGGAATGATGGTTATCTGCAGATATTCCCCTGGCTGGCTTCCGCCCTCAAAGTAGGCATGCCTCTGCAAGCCGCTCTGCAAGCCGCCGCAACAGCAGCCCCGGCCAACGCTGCACCGGCCCTGAACCATATCGCCGAAAGTCATCAAGCCCTGATTGCGCGCCAGCAAGCCAATGCCCAGTTTCAGCTGCCCAATGGACGCAAGCTCAATCTGTCGGCTCACGCCCTATCGGCCAATTACACCGTGCTCGCCTGCAAGGAGCTGCTGCCTCATGGCAACGAGGCAGAAAACCTTTCCTTCTTTGATGTACTGACCAATCTGCCCAACCGGCGCCTGCTGCTGGACAGGCTGTCCCAGGCCATGATCCAGTCCGAGCGCACGGGCTGGCGCGGCGCCTTGCTGACCATAGACATGGAGCCGGTGACGGGCCCGGCCGCCAGCACGGGAGACAGCCAGTCCTGCCTGGCTCCGCACATCGCACAGCGCCTGCTCGGCTGCGTACGCTCCTGCGATACCGTAGCCAGACTGGATGCCGCGCACTTTGTCATCATGGTCTCGGATCTGTCCCCGGATATCGAAATGACCACAGTGCTGGTGGAACGTCTTGGAGAGCGTCTGCAGGAAAGCCTGAACGGCAGCTACCAGCTCGGCCACAAAAGCGTGATGCTGGAGGCCAATATAGGAGCCACCCTGTTCGGCCCGCACTCCCGCTCCGCCACCGAGTTACTGCAGCAGGCAGAGGTCGCCATGTACCGTCTGCGCGATGAAGAGGCTCGCGGCCTGCACTTCTTCAGCCCCGAGCAGCAGGTTCCGGCCAACGACCGCAGCCGCCTGGAGCAGGATCTGCGGGAAGCCCTGCGCCTCGGCCAGTTCGAGCTGCATTACCAGGCCCAGTATTCCGCCAGCGGCGAAGTCAACGGCTTGGAGGCCCTGCTGCGCTGGCGTCATCCCAGGCGAGGTCTGGTACCCCCGCGCATCTTCCTGTCCGTGGCAGAGGAGACCGACATCATCGTTGCGCTTGGCCGCTGGAGCATTCAGGCCGCCTGTGAACAACTGGCCAGTTGGAAAGCCGAGCCGCAACTGGACAGGCTGCCCATCTGCGTCAACATCAGCGCCAAGCAGCTTCGGCAAGCGGACCTGGCCGAGCAAGTGCAGAGCATTCTCAGCCAGACAGGGGCCGACCCTGCATTGCTGCTGCTGGAGCTTTCCGCGCAGACCCTGAGTCCTCTGGATGCGGATAGCGCGAGCAGCCTCAAGCGCATCGGCGCCATGGGTGTGCGGCTGTCACTCGACGATTTTGGTGGCAGCTCCAATATGCAAGAAGCGCTGCAGCAGCTCCCCCTGAACCAGCTCAAGCTCTCGCATTCCCTGGTGCAGCGCCTGGGCCCCAACAATGCCGCCGAGGCCGCCGTACAGGCGGCCATCGCGCTGGCTGCCCGCCATCAGATGACGATCGTCGGCGCAGGGGTGGAAACCCTGGAGCAGCGTGCCCTGCTGGCGCAGCATGGCTGCGAGCATTTCATGGGCTATCTGCTCAGCCCCCCTGCACCGGTCAGCCAACTCAAATCCCTGATGCAGCGGCAGGCAATGCTCGGTCTCCAGGAGGCTGCAGCTTGACCTCCATGTTTCAGCCATGAAAAAAGGCTTCGCAACGCGAAGCCTTTTTCCATTCAGCCCTTGATCGACAAGCAGTTACAGCTATCAATCAAGGAGTTCACAAACTCAATACAGTTGCAGGCTGACCCAGTAGGCAATGGATGCCACAAAGGCGCTGGCCGGAATCGTCAGAATCCATGCCCAGACGATATTGCCTGCCACGCCCCAGCGCACGGCACTCGCGCGCTGCGTGGAACCCACGCCCACGATGGCACCGGTAATGGTGTGTGTGGTCGAGACCGGAACGCCCAGGAAGGTGGCAAAGAACAAAGTCAGAGCACCACCGGATTCGGCGCAGAAGCCACCGACGGGTTTGAGCTTGGTGATCTTCTGGCCCATGGTCTTGACGATGCGCCAGCCGCCAAACATGGTGCCCAGGCCGATGGCCAGGTAGCAGCTGACGATGGTCCACATGGGAGGCTCGGCATCACCGGCATTGGCATAGCCCGTGGCAATCAGCAGCAACCAGATGATACCGATGGTCTTTTGCGCATCGTTGCCGCCGTGACCCAGGCTGTAGGCACCGGCAGAAACCAATTGCAGACGGCGGAACCACTTGTCCACGCGATTGGGACTGGCACGACGGAAAATCCAGGCTACCAGAACCATCATCAGCGAGCCCAGCAGAAAGCCCAGCACGGGAGAGACAAAGATGAAGGCCACCGTCTTCCAGATGCCGCTGGCGATCAGCGCGCCTGCACCGGCCTTGGCAATCACCGCACCCACGATACCGCCAATCAGGGCATGCGAGGAGCTGCTGGGAATGCCGTAGATCCAGGTGATGACGTTCCAGGTGATGGCACCCACCAGAGCGCCGAACACGACATGGGTGTCAACAATGCCCGGCTGAACAATACCCTTGCCCACGGTTGCCGCCACACTGAGGTGGAAGACGAAAACCGCGACAACGTTGAAGAACGCGGCAAATGCCACGGCCTGAGTAGGCTTGAGAACCCCCGTGGAAACCACGGTGGCAATCGAATTGGCAGCGTCGTGAAAGCCGTTCATGAAATCGAACAGCAAGGCGAGCACCACCAGCAAAATCACAACCCAGAGGGCTGCCTGTACCGGCTCCATGATCGGGCTCCAGCGAGAATCAGGAATTCTCGAGGACGATGCCCTCGATCAGGTTCGCCACGTCTTCGCAGCGGTCCGTGATGGTTTCCAGCAGCTCATAGATGGCCTTGAGCTTGATCACCTCACGCACATCGGGCTCTTCACGGAACAGCTTGCTCATGGCCGCGCGCATCACGCGGTCGGCATCGCCTTCCAGGCGGTCGATCTCGTCGCAGGTCTTGCTCGCGGCGTCCACAATCGTGGGATCCGAGAGACGGTCCAGCAGCTTGACGGCATCACGCAGACGCTCGCAGCAACGCACGCACAGATCGGTCAGACGTGTGATTTCGTCTGTCATGTGACGCACGTCATACAGGGCCATGGTCTCGGCCGAGTCCTGAATCAGGTCGGCCACGTCGTCCATGGTGTTGATCAGCGAGTGGATATGCTCGCGATCCAGGGGCGTGATGAAGGTCTTGTGCAGCAGCTTGGTGACATCATGGGTCACGCGATCGGCTGCGCGCTCGGCGTTGTCCACATCAGCGTTGTATTTTTCGCGCAGATGGGGATCGTTGTAATTTGCAACGAGTTGCGAGAAAGCATGAGCTGCTTCAACGATGCGGTCCGCATGTTGATTGAACATCTCGAAAAAATTGCCTTCGCGCGGCAATAGCTTGCCAAACAGCATGAATGCTCCTTACCGGGGAAAAGAAACCAGGCGACTCACTGCAAAAAAAGTGCATGGTTCCCGGCTTAAACGGGGCGGAGTTTACTCTTGAGTCATTGTGCGTTTCAGCGCGTCTTCAAGACACCCCTTCGGGCACCACGAAAAATAAAATACAAGCTCTTCGCCATGCTAGGCGCTGTCATAAAGCCTGTGATTCCTCCAGACAACACCGGAGAGCAGCAATCCGCCCACCCAACGCGCCGACTCCTTGAGCATTTCACTGAGCCACGCGAAAACGTTCCAAATACTTCTTTTTGTAATAAGCAAATTCTATTCAATGACTAAAAAGAATTAAAAGGAACTAAAAAGAAATGAATAAAACAATCAAAGAACCATGAAAAACGTCATTTTTTTGTCATTTTCTTGAATTTAAGGGGAATTAGGGTTCACCCTTGGCTGCAGCAGAGCATCACGGCGAGATAGCGCACTGCGATCGAAAGCGCCAGCAGTCTCGTCGAGGCTTACTCTCCCAGGTAAGCCGCACGCACGCGCGGATCGCTCAGCAAGGTCTGGCCCGGCCCCGTCATGGTGATGATGCCGGACTCCATGACATAGCCTCGATCGGCCAGCGCCAGCGCGCGGCTGGCGTTCTGCTCCACCAGCACCATGGTCACGCCCAGCGCATAGACATCGCTGACCACCTCGAAGATCTTGTCCACCATGATGGGCGACAAACCCATGGAGGGCTCGTCCAGCAGCAGCACCTTGGGCTGACTCATGAGTGCGCGGGCCATGGCCAGCATCTGCTGCTCGCCCCCGGACATGGTGCCTGCCAGCTGATCCTTGCGCTCCTTCAGGCGCGGAAAGATGCCGAACATGCGCTCGATATCCGCCTGTATGCCAGCCTTGTCCTTGCGCGTGTAGGCCCCCATGAGCAGGTTTTCGGTAATCGTCATGCGTGCGAACACGCCGCGCCCCTCGGGCACCATGACCAGGCCTTCGGCCACCAGATCCCAGGCGCCCTTGCCCTTGATGCTTTGGCCCAGATAGAGAATTTCGCCATCGGCAATCGGCAGACCCCGCGTGACAGCCTTCATGGTCGTGGTTTTGCCCGCACCGTTGGAGCCGATCAGCGACACCAGTTCACCCTGATGCACCTGAAAGTCCACGCCCTTGACAGCCTGAATACCGCCATAGCCCACCTTCAGGCCCTTCACCTGCAGCAATACCGGGGCCGTGGATTTGGAGGCCTGCGCCTGTTCCAGCACTTGATCCTGCATCTTCAATGGCCTCCCGTGCCCAGATAGGCTTCAATCACTTTTTCATTCTTTTGCACTTCGGCAGGCGTGCCTTCGGCAATCGGCTTGCCATAGTCCAGCACCGTCACGCGGTCGCACAGGCCCATGACCAGCTTCACATCATGCTCGATGAGCAGGATGGTGCGGTGGTCGTTGCGAATGCGGTCGATCAACTCACGCAACTGCAGCTTCTCGGTCGCGTTCATGCCGGCGGCCGGCTCATCCAGCGCAATCAGCTGCGGGTCCGTCGCCAGTGCACGGGCAATCTCCAGCCGGCGCTGGTCGCCATAGGACAAGGTGCGCGCCTTGAAGTCCGCATATTTGCCGATGCCGACATAGTCGAGCAGCTCGCGCGAGCGGGCGCGAATCGCGGCCTCCTCGGCCTTGAAGCCCTTGGTGCGAAACACCGCCCCGAGCAAACCGGAATGCGTGCGCACATGGCGCCCGACCATGACGTTCTCCAGTGCCGTCATCTCGGCAAACAGCCGGATGTTCTGGAAGGTCCGTGCAATGCCGGCCCTGGCCACCTTGTGCACCGCCGTCGGCTCATAGGGCTTTCCGGCCAGCTCGAATTTGCCGGTGTCGGGCGTATAGAGGCCGGTGATCACGTTGAAAAACGTGGTCTTGCCTGCGCCATTGGGGCCGATCAGGCCATAGACCTGGCCTCTATCAATCTTCATGCTCACACCGGACAGTGCCTGCAAACCGCCAAAGCGCTTGGAGATGTCCGAGACATGAAGGACCGCTGAAGTCGTGCTCTCTGCCATATCAGTTCACATTCCTTGTCTGTGCAGTCATCAGGACTGACGGTCCAGGCTTTTGGCATGCTCGGGCGTGGGCCAGAGGCCGCGCGGACGCATCAGCATGATGACGATCATGGCCAGGGCAATCAGCAACTGACGCAGGATGGACGCGTCGAGGCGTCCATCGGTCATCTGCTGCAGCGGCCCGGCCACATAGCGCAGCACCTCGGGCAGGGCCGAGAGCAGCACGGCCCCCAGAATCACGCCGGGAATATGGCCCAGGCCGCCGAGCACGACCATGGCCACAATCATCACGGACTCCATGAGGCTGAAGGACTCGGGCGATACAAAGCCCTGGAAGGCACCGAACATGGAACCTGCCACACCGCCGAACGAAGCGCCCATGCCGAAGGCCAGCAGCTTCATATTGCGCACATTGATGCCCATGGCCTTGGCGGCGATTTCATCCTCGCGAATCGCCATCCAGGCGCGGCCTATGCGCGAATCCTGCAAGCGGTAGCAGATCACGATGGTGGCCAGCACCAGCACCAGAAACAGGTAGTAGTACAGCGTGACGGAGGCGATGTCGTAGCCGAAGATCTCATGACGCTTGGCCAGGTCGAAGCCGAAGATCTTGACCGAGTCGATCTGGCCAATGCCCTTGGGGCCGTTGGTGATGTTGACTGGCTGGTCCAGGTTGTTCAGGAAGATGCGGATGATCTCGCCGAAGCCCAGTGTCACGATGGCCAGGTAATCACCGCGCAGCCGCAGCACCGGCAGGCCCAGCAGCACACCCGTACAGGCGGCCAGCAGCATCCCCAGCGGAATCACCAACCAGATCGAGGTGTGCAGTCCGTTGGGAAACATGGCGACAAAGCCTTCGAAGGTCTCGGCCAGATGCGGCGATGCCATGAGCGCAAACATATAGGCGCCCACGGCATAGAAGGCCACGTAGCCCAGATCCAGCAGGCCTGCGTAGCCGACCACGATATTCAGGCCCAGCGCCAGCATCACGTAGAGCAGGGCCAGATCGGCGATGCGCACCCAGGCGTTGCCGAAATACTGCAGGATCAGCGGCAGCACCAGCAGGCCTATGCCGCCCAGAATCCAGTGGAGTGTCTTGTTGTTCTTCATGGGCACTCCTCAGGCACGGTCCGCCACACGCTCACCCAGCAGGCCCGAAGGGCGCAGCGTCAGGATGATGATGAGCACGATGAAGGCAAAGATGTCGGTGTACTGGCTGCCCAGCACGCCCCCCGTCAGGTCACCGATATAGCCGGACCCGATGGACTCGATCAGCCCCAGCAGCAGGCCTCCCACCACGGCGCCGGCCAGATTGCCGATGCCGCCGAAAACAGCGGCCGTGAAGGCCTTGAGACCCGGCAGAAAGCCCATGGTGTGATGGGCCGTGCCGTAGTTGGAGGCGTACATGATGCCGGCAATCGCCGCCAGCACGGCACCGATGATGAAGGTGGCGGAAATCACCATGTCGGGCTTGACGCCCATCAGCGCCGCCACACGCGGATTCTCTGCCGTTGCCCGCATGGCGCGCCCCAGCCTGGTGTAGTTGACCAGATACATCAGCGTGGCAAGTGCAATCGCCGTGACCACCAGCACCAGAATCTGCGTGGGCGTGATCACCGCCGTGCCGATTTCATAGGGGGTGGACGACAGCAGCGTGGGATAAGCCTTGTAATTGGGCTTCCATATGATCATGGCCAGGGTCTGCAGCAGGATGGAGACACCGATGGCTGTGATCAGCGGCGCCAGACGCGGGCTGTTGCGCAGCGGCCGGTAGGCCACCTTCTCGATCACGAAGTTCAGCGATGCGGCCACCACGCAGGCGATGATGGCGGCTATCAAAAGCATGAGCCAGCCCGGCAGATAGGGCATGGCCTCCTGCATCAGGCCGATGCAGCTCCAACTGGTCAAAGCCCCCACCATCAGCACCTCGCCATGCGCGAAGTTGATCAGCTGAATGATGCCGTACACCATGGTGTAGCCCAGGGCTATCAAGGCGTACATGCTGCCTAACACCAGACCATTGATGATCTGCTGCAGCAAGATATCCATAAGCGCGCTCCCCTTCCCTCGATCCAAGACGGAGACACTGCGAGCCTCTCATCCCGAACGACGGAGCCAGCGATGCCATGGTTCCCCTTCTGCAGTCCGCCGCTTTGTGGGCCGCTTGTCGCAAAAGAGTGAATCGATTCTAGGGAGCTGTTTTCAGGACTCAGGGCCGGGGTTTCCCGTGCGCAGGCTCAAAATGCTGCAACGCAACAATTTCATCGGCAATGCAAGTCCAATAAATACAGGCACTTAGTCATGTGCTGCCACTCAATCTAGCGAAAAACCCTGGAAACACCGCAAAAAATGCAGCATTCAACTAGTGCCAGTCTTGCAACACCTGGGCAACTCGCTCTTTACAAGCCTGCCGGCTCGTCATCTTCCGCACGAGCGGCGTCGTTGAGCGCCTTGAGCTCCGCCAGTTTCTGGCCGATCTTGATTTCCAGCCCGCGCGCCACGGGCTGGTAGAAGCCCGGATCTTCCATTCCTTCAGGCAGATAGCGCTCGCCCGCCGCAAAGCCGCCCTCCTCGCTGTGGGCATAGCGGTAGTCCCTCCCATAGTCCAGCTGCTTCATCAGCTTGGTAGGTGCATTGCGCAGATGCAGCGGCACAGGCCTTGTAGTGTCTCCCTTCACAAAGGCCTTGGCCTTGTTGTAGGCCATGTAGCCGGCATTGCTCTTGGGCGCGACGGCCAGGTAGATCACTGCCTGAGCCAGGGCCAGTTCGCCCTCGGGACTGCCCAGACGTTCATAAGTCGCAGCGGCATCGTTGCACATCTGCATGGCACGCGGGTCGGCAAGTCCTATGTCTTCCCATGCCATGCGCACGATGCGGCGCGCCAGGTAGCGCGGGTCGGCACCGCCATCCAGCATGCGGCAAAACCAGTAAAGCGCCGCATCGGGGTCCGAGCCGCGCACGGATTTGTGCAGGGCGCTGATGGTGTCGTAGAACTGCTCGCCGCCCTTGTCATAGCGGCGCATGCGCTCGCCCAGCACCTTGAGCAGCCAGGCATCGGTGATGCTCTGCACCCCGGCCTGCTCGGCCGTGATGGACAGGGTCTCCAGCGTGTTCAGCAAGCGCCGTGCATCGCCGTCGGCATAAGCAATCAGGCGCTCCAGCGCTTCGTCCTCGATCGCAGGAATCGCCTGGATGGCCTGGGCCTTGGCCACAATCTGCTTCAAGTCGTCCGGGGTCAGGCTTTGCAGCACATAGACCGCCGCCCGCGAAAGCAGGGCCGAGTTGACCTCGAACGAGGGGTTTTCCGTGGTCGCTCCGATGAAGGTGAACAGCCCGCTTTCCACATGGGGCAAGAAAGCGTCCTGCTGGCTTTTGTTGAAGCGGTGCACCTCATCCACAAACACGATGGTGCGCTGCTGCAGCAGTCCGCTCTGGGCGGCCTGCGCCTGCTCCACGGCCTCGCGGATGTCCTTGACACCGCCCAGCACAGCGCTGATGGAGATGAACTGCGCATCAAAGGCATCGGCCATCAGGCGCGCAATCGTGGTCTTGCCCACCCCCGGCGGGCCCCAGAGTATGCAGCTATGCGGGCGACCCGACTCGAAGGCCAGGCGCAACGGCATGCCCTCTCCCAACACATGTTGCTGGCCGATGACTTCGGCCAGAGTGTGCGGCCGCAGGCGCTCGGCCAGGGGCCGATGAGGAATGGCTGAAGATGAGGAGTTGTTGTGCGTAACCATGACCCCTCAAGTATCCAACTCTCCGGCCAGTTGCGCATCCAAATGGGTTGGGGCTGTTTGCACACCGAAGGCAGTCAATACTTATCCACCTTAACCCTTGCACCCTTATCAGAATTTTTCATAAGAGAAAATAGCGTTTCAACGGATTCAATCTCTCCATTAACGAGGCCACCCCTCGCCCCATGGAGGCACTGCCCCCATCCGGCCTGCCAAAAACCAGGCCAGCCAGGCTTGGCAGCGCGCTTAGATTCATTGCGGGCCGCCTCATCTGCGCCGCGCAATGCCTGTGCCTGATAGGGCTACCGCCATCAGCCAGAAATCAATCGAAAGCATCCGCAACTTTCCTTGGCTCCACACTGCTACAGGGCGTGCCAGCGCTGCACGTCTGAGTCTACGCGTATGAAAAAACTCAAGACCTGGGACATTTTTGCCCTCGGTTTCATGACCTTTGCCCTGTTCCTCGGGGCCGGCAACATCATCTTTCCACCCATGGTGGGCCTGGCAGCCGGTGAAAACCTGCTCGGCGCCTCGACCGGCTTTCTGCTGACGGGTGTCGGTCTGCCCCTTCTCGGCGTAGTCGCTCTCGCACGCGTGGGTGGCGGCCTGGACACCTTGACCAGCCCCATAGGCCGCATTGCCGGCCTGGTGCTGGCCGTGGCCATCTATCTGACCATCGGCCCTCTGTTTGCGACGCCGCGCACGGCCACCGTATCCTTCGAGATGGGTCTGGCTCCCTTTGTCGGCAACACACCTGCCATGCTGCTGGCCTTCACTATCGCTTACTTTGTGGCGGTGGCGCTGCTGTCGCTGTTCCCCGGCAAGCTCATGGACAACGTGGGCAAGATCATCACGCCCGTGCTGATTCTGGCGCTGGCCGTGCTCGGCGGCTCCGCCGTGCTGGCCCCTGTGGATGGATACAGTCTCAGCACCGAGGCCTATGCCACGCAGGCGGCCGCCTTTTCCGAAGGCTTTCTGCAGGGCTATCAGACCATGGACGCCCTGGCCTCGCTGATCTTCGGCATCGTCATCGTCAACGCGATCAAGGCTGCCGGCGTGAGCGACAGCAAGCTGCACACCCGATATTGCATCTACGCCGGCATCATTGCCGCGACCTGCCTGGGCCTGGTCTATGTCTCGCTGATGTATCTGGGCGCCACCAACAGCCAACTGGCTGCCAACGCCACCACCGGTGTGCAGATTCTCACAGCCTTTGTACAGCAAACCTTTGGCCCCGCAGGCCTGTGGCTGCTCGCCATCGTCATCATGCTGGCCTGCCTGACCACCGGCGTGGGCCTGATCACAGCCTGCAGCAGCTTCTTCAGTGAGCTGACCGGCATCTCCTACCGCACCATGGTCATCGGCCTGTCGGTCTTCAGTGCAGCCGTAGCCAACCAGGGCCTGGCCCAGCTGATCGCCGTGGCCGTGCCCGTGCTTGTGGGGCTGTATCCCGTGGCTATCGCCCTGATCGCCCTGAGCCTGCTGCATCGCTGGAATCAGCCACCGCGCGTCTACATCCCCGCAATGGGCACCGCCCTGGTCTTCGGCCTGTTTGACGCTGCCAAGGCTGCCAAGCTTGATGCACTGGTGCCCGCCTGGCTGGACAAGCTGCCCGGCGCCGCCCTGGGCATGGGCTGGGTCGCCCCTGTGGTCGGCGTGCTGGTGATTGCAGGCCTGCTGGACTTCGCCATCGGCAACAAGCAAAGTGCCGCAAACGCCACGCGCGCCTGATCACAACAGTCCCCACCAAAGCGCAGCTGGCTGCGCTCCACTCACAAGGGCTCAAACCCGATTCCTGCATAAAAAAGGCCTGCGGACACAATCCTCAGGCCTTTTTGCTGATGCGCGCCGCGATCTTTACTGCTTGAGCACATCGGCCCCCTTGGGCACCGTGAAGTGGAAGGTCGATGCCGGCAGCGAAGCCTGGGTTTGCAGGCCCTTGAACTGCATCAGCGAGCGCTGGCCAAAGCTGTCCTCGATATCCAGCGCAGCCAGCTTGCCTTCGGGTGTGAAGCCTATGCGCACGCTCTTGAGCTGACCGCCTTTCTGCCTGGGGCTGGCCAGCACCCATTCCAGGCCATCGGCGTCAGGCTGGTTGCCCAGCTCGAAATCGGCCTTCAAGGCCTTGAGGTCGGTGGCCGATGTCAGGATGGCCGCTGGCGTGCTGCCCAGCACCTGGGCCTGGGCACGCTCCGTCACCTGATTCAGGTCGGCGTCGTACAGCCACAGCGTCTTGCCGTCGGCCACGATGAGCTGCTCAAAAGGCTTGGTGTAGTTGAAACGGAACTTGCCGGGGCGCTGGAAGTCGAAGCTGCCGCTGGACACCTTGGTACGTGCCTCCTGCCCGGACTTGGGTGGCGAGGTCACGGACTGGGTGAAGTCGGCCTTGCCCGCCTGGGCATTCTTCATGAAGGACTCAAGGCTTTTCAGACCATCAGCCATTGCAGCACTTGCACTGCCAGCTATCAAAATTGCAGTCAAAAGACGTTTCATGACTCTCTCTCTTGTGCGTGGCTCACTCACTGCGGGCCGGAACTAGAACATCGCGCTGCCCACTGGATGTGAGCGAGCTGACCAGGCCGGCCTTTTCCATTTGCTCGAGCAGATTAGCCGAGCGGTTGTAGCCGATACGCAGTTTGCGCTGAACGTAGGAAATGCTGGCCTTGCGGTCTTTCAGCACGATTTCTACCGCCTGATCGTAGAGCTCGTCCTTTTCGCCGCCGCCTTCGCCATCGTCATCACCACCCTCGCCATCGACAGAGCCGCCTTCCAGGATGCCTTCGATGTAGTCCGGCTCCCCCTGCTCCTTGAGATAGCTGACCACACGATGCACCTCGTCGTCGGAGACAAAAGCGCCATGCACACGGATCGGCAGGCCGGTACCGCTGGCCATGTACAGCATGTCGCCCATGCCCAGCAGGGTCTCGGCCCCCATCTGATCCAGCACGGTGCGGCTGTCGATCTTGCTGGAGACCTGGAAGGCAATACGCGTCGGAATATTGGCCTTGATCAGGCCGGTGATCACGTCCACGCTGGGGCGCTGGGTTGCGAGGATCAGATGAATGCCGGCCGCACGCGCCTTTTGCGCAAGGCGAGCGATGAGCTCTTCGATCTTCTTGCCCACCACCATCATCAGATCGGCCAGCTCGTCGATCACGATGACGACGTGCGGCAGGCGCTGCAGCGGCTCGGGCTCCTCGGGCGTCAGGCTGAAGGGGTTGGGAATCGACTCCTCGCGCGCCTTGGCCTCATCGATCTTGCTGTTGTAGCCGGCCAGATTGCGCACACCGAGCTTGCTCATGAGCTTGTAGCGGCGCTCCATCTCGGCCACGCACCAGTTCAGACCGTTGGCCGCCTGCTTCATGTCGGTGACCACAGGGCACAGCAGATGGGGAATGCCTTCATAGACCGACATTTCCAGCATCTTGGGATCGATCATGAGCAGACGCACATCGCGCGCCTCTGCCTTGTAGAGCAGAGACAGAATCATGGCGTTGATACCCACGGACTTGCCCGAGCCGGTCGTGCCGGCCACCAGCACGTGGGGCATCTTGGCCAGATCGGCCACCACGGGGTTGCCCACGATGTCCTTGCCCAGCCCCATGGTCAGCAGGCTCTTGGCGTCGTGGTAGACCTGCGAACCCAGCACTTCGGACAAACGGATCGACTGGCGCTTGGCATTGGGCAGCTCGAGCGCCATGAAGTTCTTGCCGGGAATGGTCTCTATCACGCGAATCGAGACCAGGGACAGCGAACGCGCCAGGTCCTTGGCCAGATTGACGATCTGCGAGCCCTTGACGCCCGTGGCAGGTTCAATCTCATAGCGAGTGATCACAGGACCGGGCATGGCCGCAACCACCCGCACTTCCACGCCAAAGTCCTTGAGGCGCTTTTCAATCAGCCGGCTGGTCATCTCCAGCGTCTCGGCAGACACCAGTTCCTGGCGCTGCTGGGCCTGGTCCAGCAGATCCACCTGCGGCAGCTTGCTGTCCGGATGATCGGTGAACAGCGGCTTCTGGCGTTCCTTCACCACCCGTGCGCTGGGCTGGCTAGCCTCCTGCAGCACGGGTTCGATGATCTGCACAGGCTGATGCACCGGTGCAGCAATCGCACCTTCTGTGCGGTCAAACACCACTTCCTCGCGTTCTCGGGCTGCTCTCTTGCCGACAGAGACATCCTTGGCAATTTCACGACGCTCGCGGCCAAACTGCACCATGCCGTCCAGGCGCGCGCCCAGGCCTTCGGCCAGCTTGCCCCAGGAAAAGCCGAACACCATGGCTGCGCCCAGCACGAACAGGCAGATGCCGATCAGGCCCGAGCCGGCAAAGCCCAGCCATTTGAGGGCGTTGAAGCCCATCATGTAACCAAACACGCCGCCAGCGGGGCCCGGCAGCAAGCTCTCGAAACGGTACAGACGCGTCCATTCCAGCGCGCAGCTGGCAATCATCAGAATGGCCAGACCGCCCCAGAACAGAAAGCGGCGGCGCCACAGCGGCATCAGCGCCAGAGGGCTGCCGTCCTTGTTCACCCCGCCACGCATCCAGCGCACCAGCGATGTCACCCAGGTCTGCACGGCGGCCAGCACCAGCCACCAGATGGACATGCCGAAGCCGAAGTAGCAGGCATCGGCCAGCCAGGCACCCACACGGCCCATCCAGTTGTGCACAAACGGCTTTTGCCCGGCGCCCGAAGTGGACCAGGCTGCGTCTTGCGGCGAGTAGGTGAACATGGCCATGAGCCAGAACACCAGCGCCAGCAGGCCGATCAACAGCAAAACCTCCTGGCTGAAGCGAATCACTCCATAGCGCGGAGTCGCAGCGCGGGATTTTGATTTGCTGGAAGAAGACGCGTTCGAAGCGTTCAATGTGTATGTCATACGCAGGCGCAAGCTTACCTTAGGCCCTTATCCAAGCGGTGCATTCGGCCAAGACGATCGCTCAGCGTAATGCAAGCACATGCAACAAAACTGCCATACGGCAGCCGGATTCGCTTCATCACTATCATTTTTAACAATTCCGGTGATTAAAAACAGCTGCACGCGCAGACCTTGATCCGGAGCGATACTCCCACATCTTCCCAATGTTTTCATGACCGCGCGCCGGCTGTCGGCCTGCTTTTTTCAGAGTTCCGCTCCATGTCCTCTACCAAACACGCACAAGTTCTCATCCTCGGCTCCGGCCCTGCCGGCTATACCGCAGCCGTATACGCGGCCCGTGCCAACCTCAAGCCCCTGCTGATTACCGGCATGGCCCAGGGCGGCCAGTTGATGACCACCACCGAAGTGGACAACTGGCCTGCCGACGTCATGGGCGTGCAGGGCCCCGAGTTGATGCAGCGTTTTCAGGAACATGCCGAGCGCTTCAAGACCGAAATCGTTTTCGACCACATCAACCAGGTTGACCTCTCCAAGCGCCCCTTCACCCTGACCGGCGACAGCGGCGTCTATACCTGCGACTCGCTGATCATCGCCACCGGCGCATCGGCCAAGTACCTGGGCCTGCCCTCCGAAGAAGCCTTCATGGGTCGCGGCGTGTCCGCTTGCGCCACCTGTGACGGCTTTTTCTATCGCGAGCAGCCCGTCTGCGTGATCGGCGGCGGCAACACGGCCGTAGAAGAAGCTCTCTACCTGTCCAACATTGCCAGCAAGGTCACCCTCGTGCACCGCCGCGACAAGTTCAAGGCCGAGCCCATCCTCGTGGACAAGCTGATGGAAAAGGTCGAGGAAGGCAAGATCGAGCTCAAGACCCATTTCACACTGGATGAAGTGCTGGGTGACCAGAGTGGCGTGACCGGCATCCGCATCAAGAGCACGCAGGACGGCCACACCGAAGAGGTCAAGCTGCAAGGCGCTTTCATCGCCATCGGCCACCACCCCAACACCGACATCTTCCAGGGTCAGCTGGAGCTGGAAAACGGCTACATCATCACCCAGGGCGGTCTCAAGGGCTTTGCCACCCAGACCAGCGTGCCCGGCGTATTCGCCGCTGGCGACTGCCAGGATCATGTCTACCGCCAGGCCATCACCAGCGCCGGCACCGGCTGCATGGCAGCCCTGGACGCCCAGCGCTTCCTGGAACAGGAATCCTGATGACGCCAAGGCGCTTCGGCGTTTGAGCGGTTGTTAGCGCATGTTCGGCGCAAAAGCCCTTGGGTTTGGCCAGTTTTGGCCGGCACCAGGGGCTTTTTTGCGAAAACGCTATAATCGCAGACTTTGCTGAATTCCAGGTTCGCGCTTTACCGTGCTTCGGGACTTCCGCAATCGGGCTACCGCCACCCATTACAAACTGGCGAGGTGAGGTTGTCGGCACCTCCTGCTTCTGCAGGATTCCAGAGCCGGCGGCCGATTCAACTATCGGAGTGTCCCAATGGCACGCGTATGTGAAGTTACGGGCAAGAAGCCCATGGTGGGCAACAATGTTTCCCACGCCAACAACAAGACCAAGCGTCGTTTCCTCCCCAACCTGCAATACCGCCGCTTCTGGGTGGAGAGCGAAAACCGTTGGGTGCGCCTGCGCGTTTCCAGCGCTGCTCTGCGCCTGATCGACAAGAACGGTATCGACTCCGTGCTCGCAGACATGCGCGCTCGTGGCCAAGCTTAATTTCCTGAAGGAGAAACACCATGGCTGCTAAAGGCGGACGCGAAAAGATCAAGCTGGCTTCCACTGCTGGTACCGGTCACTTCTACACAACGACCAAGAACAAGAAGACGATGCCTGAAAAGATGTCGATCATCAAGTTCGACCCCAAGGCTCGCAAGCACGTCGAGTACAAGGAAACCAAGCTGAAGTAATTCGGCCTGTTTCTTGAAAAACCGCCTCACGCAAGTGCAGGCGGTTTTTTCATGCCTTTGCGACTCCTGTCGCGGCGCGAGAGCTGACGCAGCGACCCTCCCTATACTTGGCAGTTTGCAACGAACAGGGATGGATCACATGAATCACAGGACGCTGAGCACATTGCTTTTTTCGCTTGCCGTGTCGCCAGCCGTCTTCGGCCAGACCTTCATCTGCCCCACGGGTCCCGGCCCCGGCCAGCGCCAGGTCGGCATGACAGGCGGCTCACCGGGTCTGGCCTCGGTGCCCGTCTGCGAGCAGTTCAGCTCCGCGCCCGCCGCCACCCAACGCGCCGAACCGTCGCCCGCCGATGCCCTGGGCGGTCTGGCGCGCAGCCAGCTGGAGCTGCTGCGCGAGGGGCAGGAGCTGATCAAGGAAGGACAGAGAATTGCACAAGACCCGCAGTATCAGAAACTGCGCAAGGGCTACTGGATGTTCTCGCATGACGAGAAAAACCCGCGCTCCGGTCTTGAATGTGCGGCGATCTTTGGCAGCATGTCCGGTGCCGTTCAGCTTTCCGGCCCCACGGCCAAGCACAACGGTGCCCTGCTGACCTTTCTGGGCATGGACATTCCCCAGCCCGCCAGCCCGCGCAAGATCAGAACCACGCTGACCCAGAACCAGGACCGGCCCCAGGAGGTCGGCGCCATCAACTACACCATGTCCAATGGCAAATGGGGAGCCATCGTCTATGCGCTGGGCGGCCCCGAAGCACTGGTCAAGGAGCTTGGGGAAGAGGAAGAAGCCCGCTTCAAGGTCTCTGTGGAAGGCAAGGAGGTCATCAGCACCTTCTACAAGGAAGGCGGCAAGGCCCGTGAATTCCTGAGCAAGTGCATGGCCGGTCAGCCGACGAAGTAAAGGACCCCGGCCAGCGCTAGCTGCGCGGACTCTGCCCCAGTTGCCGGCAGGCCATCGCGCCCAGATCCTGCATCGCCCTCTCCATGAGTTCGTCGACCGGATGGGTGCAGGCCAGGCGCATGCAGTGCTCATACCTGCCGGAGTTGGAAAACATGCTGCCCGGCGCAATACGTATGCCGCGCGCCAGGGCTGCCGTGAACAGGTCCGATGTGGACATCTGCGCGGGGAACTCCAGCCACAGGCACAGGCCGCCGCCTGGCAGGCTCATGCGCGTGCCCAGCGGGAAATGACGTGCAACCAGTCTGGCCATGGCCTCGCGCTGTCGCTTGAGCTGCTGCCTGAGCTTTTCCAGACTGCGCTGATGGGTGGGTGACCCCAGCACCTCGGACACGACCAGCTGCCCCAGCGTCTGGGTATTGCGGCTTTGTGCAAATTTCAGCATCTGGATGCGGCCATGCCATTGGCCGCCATTCATCCAGCCCTGGCGCAGGCCCGGCGCCAGACTTTTGTTGAAGGCCTGGCAATAGATCACATGCCCGGAGACACTGTCCCAGGCCTTGAGCGGCTTCACCGGCAGCCCTTCGACAAACAGACCGTAGGAGTCGTCCTCGATCAGCGCCGCCCCATGGGCCGCGCACAGGGCCACGAGTCTGGCCTTTTTCTCGTCCGGCATGCGCGCGCCCAGCGGCATCTGCAGATCCGGCACCACCACCACGGCCTTCAGGCGCGGCTGGGTCTGAAAAGCCAGCTCCAGCGCCTCGATGGACATGCCGGTGCGCGGGCTGCAGGGAATCTCCAGCGTTTTCAGCTGCAAGGACTCCACCACCTGCAGCAGGCCGTAATAGGTTGGCGATTCGACGGCCACCATGTCCCCGGGTGATGCCACGGCAGCCAGCGCCAGACTCACCGCTTCGGAATTGCCGGTGGTTGCCAGCACATCGGCAGGTGCAACACGGATACCGGAGGCCAGCGCCCGTCTGGCCATGGCCTGCTGAAACAGCGGATGATTGCCCTGATTGGCCAGCAGAGAGCGCCCCTGCGAGAGCAGCGTCGGATGCTCGCGCAGCAGCCTGGTGACGGTCTTGTTCAGATAGTGATGATCGAACAAGGAGGCAGGCGGCGTGCAGCCACCGATGTCCATATAGACCTCGGCCTGACGGCCGCGCTCGAGCAGCAGAGAAATATGCTCGTTGATGCCCACGAAATGCGCATGCGCGCCGGGAGACAGCGGCTGGCTCAGGTCCGGTTCGCTGGTCAGAGGAATATCGCCCGTCATCGTCGCGCACACAAAGTAGCCCACGCGGGGCCTGGCCTCCAGACAACCCTGCGCTTCCAGAAAACGCAGCACCTGCAAGGCCGTCGAGAGACTGATGTCATGCCGCGCCATCAGCTCGCGCACCGACGGCATGCGCTCCCCGGGCTTCAGGCTCCCCAGCTCCATGGCCTTGCTGTAGTGCGCGGCCAGCCGTTGATACAGCGGCAGCAGCGCATCGCCTGTCGCATGATCGGCAGGCTGTGATTCGGAGGTGGTGGAAGTCAGCATGATGACAAAAACGCAGGACCGGGCAGGCATCATGCCAGCAAGCCCTGTTCTGCAACAGATACAGATTGTCAGCAAACATACCGGAACAGATGCACAGCAATCCATGCTGCTACGCCTGTACGGAACGCTTGCTGTGCCTGTTCTGCCAAGCCGTGCTTCCCTACGCTTGAGGGCCTGAATCAAAGACCTCCAGCCACCATGTCACAGCCGGAACTCACCCCGAAAATACATAGCCTCAACAGCGGCCAAGCTGCATCGCTGCTGTTTGAACCAGGCAGCGAACTGTTCTGCCAACAAGGGCCGCTGCGTCTGGCCATCGGGCCGCTGAGCTTTACCGACAATCACTTCGGTCAGGTCATGGTGCTGCAAACCGGGCAAAGCTGGCGTTGCCCCAGTCGCACCTGGGTGCAGCTGAGCACGCCGGCAGGTGCGGCCTGGATTCAATATCCGGCGGCACGGATACAGCAAAGCCGGGCAGCGCAGCGGCTTGAAGAGGGAAAAGGCCTGAGCTTCGCGCTTGCCAGAATCTGGCAGCAGATTGGCAAGCTCGGCCTCAGACGTGGGCAGCGCGCAGCTTGACGGAGAAATCCTTGAGTGCCGCAATGCCGCTGGCCTCGGCGCGCTGGCACCAGGCCTGCAGCTGACCGGTCAGTTGCTCGCGACTCAGGCTGGTGTTGAGCCACAGCTGACGCAGCTCTTCGCGCATGACCAGCATCTGGTCAATCACCGGGTGCGCAGCGCGGGCCTGCGCCAGTTGGCTCTGGGCACGCTCGGGCACCTTGTCGGCATCACGGTGCAGCCAGCGTTGCACACCCTTGAGCAGGGAGACATCCGACTTCTGTGCCTGCTTCTGCTTGAGCAGGTCCAGCTCGTGCTGAACCGCCGTGCGCACGCCGCGCGCATAACGGGCCATGACCTCGTAGCGATTGGCAATGATGGCTTCCAGCGTCAGCTCGTCGGCCACGGGCTTGACGACGCCCATGCGCAGACGCGGCGGGGTTTTCTTGACCTTGGCCCAGCCCAGCTTCTGCATGAGGCTGATATAGACCCAGCCGATATCGAACTCGTAGGGCTTGACGGAGAACTTGGCCGAAGTGGGAAAGGTATGGTGGTTGTTGTGCAGCTCTTCGCCGCCGATGATGAGGCCCCAGGGCACCAGATTGGTGGAGGCATCCGTCGCCTCGTAGTTGCGATAGCCCCAGAAATGCCCCACGCCGTTGACCACGCCCGCAGCCCAGAATGGAATCCAGACCATCTGCACGGCCCAGATCGACAGGCCGATCACGCCGAACAGCGCCACATTGAGGATGAGCATCAGCGAGGGGCCCATCACCGAATGGCGGTAGATATTGCGCTCCATCCAGTCATCGGGCGTGCCGTGACCGTATTTCCTGAGCGTTTCCTCGTTCCTGGCCTCGGCACGGTACAGCTCGGCACCTTCACGCATCACCTTGCCCAGGCCGCGCGTCTGCGGGCTGTGCGGGTCATCTGCGGTCTCGCACTTGGCGTGGTGCTTGCGGTGGATGGCTACCCATTCCTTGGTCACCATGCCCGTGCCCAGCCAGAGCCAGAAGCGGAAGAAATGCGAGGGAACAGGCCCCAGATCCAGTGCCCGATGCGCCTGGCTGCGGTGCAGATAGATGGTGACACCCGCAATCGTGAAGTGGGTGGTGATCAGGGTGTAGAGCAGCAATTGCCACCACGTCAGATCCCACAGGCCATTGGCCATCCAATCCACGACGGCATTCCAGATCGAGGCTATATCCAGCGACATAAATAACAAAGCCTTTGGCAAAAAACCGCGCCCACTCGATAAGCACGGTCGTGCCATTTTAGGTGAGCCGCCGACCGGTCTGTTGTCGATTCCCCGACAGCAGATACCGGATTTGCACCGAAGTTACGCCTTTTTCACCCAAACAGCGGCGAAAAACCCGTCTGTCTCGTGCTGATGCGGCCACAGACGCAGATAGCGTCGGCCCTCGTCACCACCGCTGCAAAGCTTGTCGCCGTCGGCAATCTTGAGCTGCTCCAGCACCTCACCCGCGTCCAGAGGAACGAACTCGGGGTGAGCGGCGCTGAAGGCTTCGGCAATGGCTTCGTTTTCCTCTGGCAGGATGGAGCAGGTGGCATAGATCAGACGGCCGCCGGCCTTGACCAGGCGCGCGCTGCTTTCCAGGATGGCTGCCTGTTTCTGCGTCAGCTCCTGCACGGCCTTGACGCTCTGGCGCCACTTGAGGTCGGGATTGCGGCGCAGCGTACCCAGGCCCGAGCAGGGAGCATCGACCAGCACCCGGTCGATCTTGCCGGCCAGGCGCTTGACGCGCTCGTCGCGCTCGTGGGCAATAGCGGCAGGGTGGACATTGGAAAGACCCGAACGCGCCAGACGAGGCTTGAGCGCATCGAGGCGATGACCCGAGACGTCGAAGGCATACAGACGGCCGGTGTTGCGCATGGCCGCGCCAATGGCCAGGGTCTTGCCGCCGGCGCCGGCGCAAAAGTCCACCACCATTTCGCCACGCTTGGCATCCAGCATCAGTGCCAGCAGTTGCGAGCCTTCGTCCTGCACTTCGATGGCGCCGCGGTTGAAGGCATCAATCTTGGCCAGCGCAGGCTTGCCGTCCACACGCAGACCGATGGGCGAGAACGGCGTGGGCTCGGCCTTGATGCCGGCTTTTTCCAGTTCCTTGCGCAGATCGGAGCGCTTGTCGTTGAGCGTGTTGACACGCAGGTCCAATGGAGCTGCCTGCTCCATGCTGGCGGCCAGTGCCCAGAATCCATCGCCCAGCTGGGCCTTGAGCGGCTCGACCAGCCATTCGGGCAGATTATGGCGGTGCGCCTCCATCAGCTCTTCGGGCTTGATGCCGTCGCAGGCAGCCAGCCACTTGAGTTCCTGGGGCGTCAGCGCGGCCTTGATAAAGGTCTCGCTGTCCTGGCCGTCCTTGTTCTTGACCTTGCCTTCCTTCTTGGCCTGCTCGCGCAGCACGGCGGCAAAGCCCAGGATGGCCAGCCGGCGCTCGCGTGCGCCGCTGCCCGAATGCGCCAGCGCTTCGAACAGCAGCTTCTTGCGCAGCACGGTGTAGACGGTTTCGGCCAGGGTGGCGCGCTCGCGCGGGCCCAGATAGCGGTTTTCGCGGAAAAAGCGGGACACCACGGCATCGGCCGGGTGTTCAAATGTCAGGGCGCGCTTGACGAGTTCAGAGCAAGCGTCGAGAAGGGCTTTGGGATGCATGGGCGCAATTGTCCCACTCTCGCCCTGGCCCTGGCTGGCACCAGAAATCTATGACGCCGGCCTGCTCCAAACGATTCATAGTAAAAACAGGCTTCAGCCCTTTTCTTTCAAGCGTTGACAGCTCATCTTTTTAAAGCATCATGTCCGACCACGATCTGCCTGCACTCATCACCACCGAGCCCGGTCTCTACGAACACTACAAAGGCATGCGCTATGAAGTCATAGGCACGGTGCGCCACAGCGAGACGCTGGAGCCCATGACGCTATATCGCGCGCTCTATGGCGAGCATGGCCTGTGGGTGCGCCCGGCCGCCATGTTCAACGAGACGGTGGTAATCGACGGCGTGGAGCGCCCACGCTTTCGCCGCCTGCCCGCCGAGGAGCAGAAATCAGCATAAAGACAGGCTCTATCGCTTACCTATAAAGGGATAGAAGCCATCAAATCTGATCAAGCCTTGATCAGATTGAGCACGGCTTGCGGATAGATGATGTGCTCCTGCACCAGCACGCGTGCAGCAAGCAGCTCGGCCGTGTCACCCTGCAGCACGGGCACCACGGCCTGCTCCAGGATGGGGCCCACGTCGAGCTCGGCCGTCACGCGGTGCACGGTGCAGCCCGCAAACTTGCAGCCCGCATCGATCGCACGCTGATGGGTGTGCAGACCGGTGAAGGCCGGCAGCAGCGAGGGATGGATGTTGATCAGCCGGCCCTCATAGTGCGCAACAAAGCCTGGCGTGAGAATGCGCATGAAACCGGCCAGCACCACCAGATCAGGCGCGTGGCGATCGATGACCCGCGTCAGCTCGGCATCAAAGGCCTCGCGGCTGTCGAACTGCTTGTGATCCAGAACCTCGGTGGCGATGCCGTTGTCCCGCGCGAACACCAGGCCCTTGGCCTCGGCCTTGTTGCTCACCACGGCGCTCACGCGGGCGTTGTACTGCTTTGCCCAGTTCTGCTGCTGGGATGCACGCACAATGGCAGCCATGTTCGAGCCGCCGCCCGAGATGAGGATCACGATGTTTTTCATGGGCGGCGATTGTCGCATTGACGGACAAACCCTATCGGGTTTGCACCAGTTCCTGTGCGCTGCCCTAAGACTTTCGAGGAGACCCCATGCCGTTTGACCCACGCAACACCCCTTTGAGCGCCATCGAAGCCCGCGTTCTGGCCACGCTGATGGAAAAGGCCCGCACCGTGCCCGACAGCTATCCGCTCACGCTCAACAGCCTGGTCACGGGCTGCAACCAGAAGTCCAGCCGCGACCCGGTGATGGAGGTCAGCGAGGGCGAGGCCCAGGAGGCACTGGACAGCCTGCGCCTCAAGACCCTGTCGGTGCAGATCAGCAGCGTGCGCTCCACGCGCTGGGAGCACAACTTCCCGCGCGGCATTGGCGTGCCTGACCAATCTGCCGTGCTGCTGGCCCTGCTGATGCTGCGCGGCCCCCAGACCGCTGGCGAGCTGCGCATCAACTCCGAGCGCTGGCACCGCTTTGCCGACATCTCCTCGGTCGAAGCCTTTCTCGACGAACTGCGCGAACGCAGCGAGGAAAAAGGCGGTCCGCTGGTCGTGCAGCTGCCGCGCGCCCCTGGTGCCCGCGAACAGCGCTGGGCCCATCTGCTTTGCGGTCCGGTGGATGTCAACGCCCTGGCAAGCACCAGCAGCGCCAGCACAGGCGGCAATGCATCGGCCCTGCAGCAGCGAGTGGATGCGCTCGAAGCCGAAGTCGCCCAGCTGCGCGCCACCGTGCAGATGCTGTGCGAATCGCTGGGCGTGGAGCCGCCTGCTGCCCCGGCTGAATGAATCCCGACAGAAACTGATAGCTGCCAGCGTTCATCCAATAAGCGCTGGTGGCCTTTTTCAATCAAGATCCAAAGTTCACAGTCACCACAAGCGGGCACACTCCCGATCAGAAACGACCAGCAAGAGCCGTCCCGCAGCGAGGCTGTCGTCCCCCTTGGGAGAAGCGGCGCAGCCGTTCGGGGACTCATCCCTGGGGTTTCCCACCATTTGTCGCAACCCGGACAGCCAGAAAAAGAACGTGCGTGCTACAAATCTCCAGCATTTGCAGGAGACAACGCATGGACTTGGCATTCACCCCTGAAGAACAGGCTTTTCGCGAAGAGATCCGCAGCTGGGTGCGGGCAAATCTGCCCGAGGATATTGCGCACAAGGTGCGCAACGATCTGCACCTGACGCGCGAGGACATGCAGCGCTGGGCCAAGATTCTGGGCAAAAAAGGCTGGCTCGGCTACGGCTGGCCCAAGGAATTCGGCGGCCCCGGCTGGAGCGCCGTACAAAAGCATCTGTTCGAGGAAGAATGCGCACTCGCCGGCACGCCGCGCATCGTGCCCTTCGGCCCCGTGATGGTGGCTCCGGTGATCATGGCCTATGGCACGCCGGAGCAGCACCGGCGCTTTCTGCCCGGCATCGCCAGCGGCGAAGTCTGGTGGAGCCAGGGCTATTCGGAGCCCGGCTCGGGCTCGGACCTCGCCAGCGTCAAGACCCGCGCCGAACGCGTGGGTGACAAATACATCGTCAACGGCCAGAAGACCTGGACCACGCTGGGCCAGTACGGCGAGTGGATCTTCTGCCTGGTGCGCACCAGCAACGAGGGCAAGCCCCAGACCGGCATCAGTTTCCTGCTGGTCGACATGAAGTCGCCGGGCGTGACCGTGCGCCCCATCAAGCTGCTGGACGGCTCGCATGAGGTCAACGAGGTCTTTTTCGACAATGTGGAAGTGCCTGCCGACCAGCTGATCGGCGAGGAAAACAAGGGCTGGACCTACGCCAAGCACCTGCTCAGCCACGAGCGCACGAACATCGCCGATGTGAACCGTGCCAAGCGCGAGCTGGAGCGCCTCAAGCGCATCGCCAAGACCGAAGGGGTCTGGGAAGACCAGCGCTTCCGTGATCAGATCGCCTTGCTGGAGATCGATGTGATCGCGCTGGAAATGCTGGTGCTGCGCGTGCTGTCGGCCATGAAATCGGGCAAGAACCCGCTGGACATCGCCGGCCTGCTCAAGATCAAAGGCAGCGAGATTCAGCAGCGCTACTCCGAGCTGATGATGCTGGCCGCCGGCCCCTACTCCCTGCCCTATATCCAGGAAGCCATGGAGGCAGGCTACCAGGGCGACTTTCCCGGCGACGTGCTGGGCAATGCGCCGCTGGCCGCGACCTACTTCAATATGCGCAAGACCACCATCTATGGCGGCTCCAACGAGGTGCAGCGAAACATCGTCGCGCAAACGGTGCTGGGCTGATCCGGAACTGGCGGCAGCGCGGATATTTCGCTTGCGCGAACACGCACTGCTACCCCGTGCCCCCTCCGGGAGGGGGTTCTTGCTAGAGCTTCGCTGAATGTGATGGTGCGCAAAGCGCACTCGCTTCAGCAGCAGGAGACAAATATGGATTTCGATTTTTCCGACGACCAGCAGCAACTGCGCGATGCCGTGGCCCGCTGGGTGGACAAGGGCTATACCTTCGAGCGCCGCCAGAGCATTGCCAAGCAGGGCGGCTTCTCGCGCGAGGTCTGGAACGAGCTGGCCGAACTGGGCCTGACGGCTCTCACCGTGCCCGAGCAATATGGCGGCCTGGGCCAGGGTGCAGTCGATGTGATGGTGGTCATGGAAGAGCTGGGCCGCGGTCTGGTGATGGAGCCGCTGACCCAGGCTTTCGTGGCCTCCGCCCTGCTCGGCCAGTTTGGTGACGAAGCCGTCAAGCAAGCCTGGCTGCCCCGTATCGCCAGCGGTGAAAAGCTGGTGGTGCTCGCATCACAGGAGCGCAAGGCGCGCTACCAGATTGATGTTTGCGCCGCAAAAGCCTCCAGATCCGGCGATGGCTATACGGTAGATGCTACGAAAAACATTGTTCCTGCCGGCGACCAGGCCGACGCCTTCATCGTGCCTGCCCAGCTCGACGGCAAGGTTGCGCTCTTCCTCGTCGAGAACGGCCGCGAAGGCGTCGCCACCAAGCCCTATGCCACGCAGGATGAGGGACGCGCGGCCGATCTGGTCTGCCATGCCGCATCGGCCACCCTGATCACCACCAATGGCGTGGCTGCCCTCACCCTGGCACAGGATGTGGCCAATGCCGCTCTTTGCGCCGAAGGCGTGGGCGTGATGGAGCAGACGCTCAAGCTCACCACCGAGTACATGAACCAGCGCAAGCAGTTCGGGGTGGTGATCTCCAGCTTCCAGGCCCTGCGTCACCGCGTGGCCGATATGAAGATGCAGCTGGAGCTGGCCCGTTCCATGAGCTACTACGGCACGCTCAAGCTGGTGGCGCCTGCCGAGGAGCGCCATGTCGCCATCGCCCGCGCCAAGGTGCAGCTGGGCCAGTCCATGCGTTATGTGGGCCAGCAGGCCGTACAGCTGCATGGCGGTATCGGCGTGACGGACGAATATGTGGGCAGCCACTACTTCAAGCGCCTGACCCAGATGGAGATGACGGGCGGCGACACCTTGCACCACCTGGGCACGGTATCGGCCCACATGCAGGACAGCGCCGGCGTCTTTGCCTGAAAGCCTGCATCAACATTCATCAAGATCACGGCAACTGCATTCAACCCAGAACTAAAAGTCAACAGCACGCTTCGGCGTGCTGTTTTGCTTCCTGCATGCACTATGGACCCTGCTGCTCTTCCTATGATCCTTGCGCCATTCACAAGATCAAGGAGACATGCATGAGCAAGCAAGACAGCGAAAAGTATCTGCTGGAGTCCATTCGCCTGGCCATGGGCAATGTCAAGGGCCGCGAATCCGCGACCTGGCCTTTCGGTGCCGTGCTGGTGCGTGACGGCAAGGTCCTGGCGCGCGCCGTCAACCAGGTCGATGATCTGTGCGACCCCACGGCCCACGCCGAGATGCAGGCCCTGCGCATTGCCGCCAAGGCCCTGGGCAGCACGGATCTGTCCGGCTCGGTCATGTATGCCAGCGGCTATCCCTGCTCCATGTGCCACACCGCCATGCTGCTGGCCGGCGTGAAGCAGGTGTACTTCGCCTACTCCAACGAAGACGGCGAGCCCTATGACCTGTCGGCTGCGCGCGGCTATGAGGAACTGGCTCGCCCCGAAGGCCGGCGCGAACTGCCCGTCATCAGCCACCGCGTGCGCGATGCCGGCGAGGACCTGTACCAGGCCTGGCAAAAGGCCGTGGACGAAGATCGTGCCACGGTCTAGCCAGCACTGGCTCCAGCCGCCATCATGAACAAAGCCCTGAATGACGAGTTCAGGGCTTTTGCATTCTGGAGGACCTCAGGTCAGCAGATAGTCCACCGGCTTGAGCGGCGCCGGAACCTGGGGATCGCCCAGCGACTGGCTGAGGCTGATCTCGATGCTGCGGCAGATGCTGTCCAGTGCCAGGTCGTTGCTTTCCATGCCGAATGGCTCTTCCAGCTCGTCACCCAGCACATCGAGACCGTAGAAGGTATAGGCCACGATGGCTACGACAAACGGCGTCATGAAGCCCGTGATGTCCACCAGGCCGAACGGCAGCAAAAAGCAGTACAGATGGGCCGTGCGGTGCAGCAGCAAGGTGTAGGAAAACGGAATCGGCGTATTGCGGATGCGCTCGCAGGAGGCAGCGGCCGTCGTGAAGCCATTGAGGGTGCGGTCCAGCTCCACGGCCAGGCAGGGGTCTATGCGCTGCTCGCGCACGCACTGGCCCAGATCCTTGCCCATGGCCAGCATCAGCGCATCGGTGCGCTGATTCAGCGGCAGCAGTTGCAGGCGCTGCCACTCGGCATGAGTCAGCCACTGCTGGGCCGCCACATCGTCCTTGAGGCTGCGCAGCTGGGCCCGCAGCACATGAGAAAAAGCCACGGCCCGGTGCACCATGCGCACCCGCACATCGCTGGCCCGCTGGCGCGGGTCTATGGGGTGATCGAGCTCGATCAGACTCAGGCACTGGCGGGCCAGCGTGCGTGCATAGATCACGATCTCGCCCCAGAGCTTGCGTCCTTCCCAGTAGCGCGCATACGCGGTGTTGTTGCGAAAGCCCAGAAAAATCGCCAGCGGCAGGCCGATCAGGGTGAACGGAATCGGCGTGATGGGGATCTTGGTGTGGAACAGCGTGCCATGCGCCACGGTGACAATGATGGCCAGCACGATATTGACGGCAAGCACGCCTTTGATGCGTTGCAGCACCGAGCCTCGGACAATCCACAGCAGCTTGAAGCCCGACGGGCGATCTCTGACGATCATGAAAACGAGAAATAAGGTCTAAACCCGAATTCAATCACAAGCATCCGGGGATTTCAGCCAGCGCCGAGAACTCCCACTGCGGCAGTAGGCAGCCAGGGCCGCGCCAGCACGCTCCATGCGGCATCTGCTGCACATGGGCAGCGCCCCCCGACATAGGGCTCCCCTCCAGCCAGCATAAGAAAAGCCCCGCATTGCGGGGCTTGGGCGGCGATAGGGGCTCAGGCGGCCTGCAGGCTGCCAGCACTCACGCGCTGCGCCAGGCGCAGGCGGCTGATGAAGCCGATCTGGCGCAGGGCTTCGGCAAACTCCTGCTCGGTGCCGCGCTCAGTGCGCGAGGCCAGTTCGGCAAACAGGCCGGCGCGCGTGTAGTGGCGCACGCAGGCGATGAAGGGAAAGCCATGGCGCGTGCGATAGGCCTGGTTCAGCTCGGCCAGGCGCTCGCCCTGCTCCTGCGCCAGATCCCCCAGGCCCGCGCTTTGCTGCTCCTGCTGGGAGTCAACGGTCAGCGTGCCGGAGCGCACGGCGCTGGCCGACAGCTCGGGGTGACCACAGAGAAAGTGCAGGGTCTGCTCACGTGGGCTGCCATGCACGGCGGCCAGCATGGCCTGGTGCAGTGCGTCCAGGCTGGCAAAGGGGCGCTGCTGCGCGGCTGCCTCGGCCACCCAGGGGGCGTATTCAAAAACCTCGCCGAGCGCGGCCGCAAAGTCTGCGTGCGTCATGACGTTGAGCTCGTCGAGCGTGGGGATGGAGGAGATAGTGGTGCTAGTCATGAGGCCAGTGTAGGAAGCGCGTTTCCCGCCTCACAGTGCTGGCTTGTTATAGCCCGTATAGCAGCCGGCTACGTCGATGCCGTCAGCACCTGCGAGGCCTGATTGAGCAGAGCGCGCAGCCAGATATGGGAGGCATCCCGATGCCGGGACGAATGCCAGAGCTGGTAGAAGCGCATGACGCGGTTGCCCATGGGCAGAGGCACCATGGCCAGCGGCAGCCGCCTTGCGTGATAGGCCGCGAAATGGCGGCTGGTGGTCAGCAGCAGATCGGTGCCCACCAGCAAGTCCGGAGCCAGCGAGAAATGCGAGCATTGCACGCGGCCGTCACGGCTCACGCGCATGGTGCCCAGACTGCTCTCCACCACGCCGCGCTGATCGGGCGAGTAAGGCGTGAACACCACATGCGCGGCCTGCAGATAGTGCTCGGCCGTGAGCCGACCCGGCCCGGCCAGAGGATGCTTCTCGTCGAGCAGGCAGACCACCTCGTCCTCGAGCAGCGTGGACATGTGCAAATGCTCGGGCGGGCTCGGCCAGTTGCCGATGACGATATCCACCTCGCCGCTTTGCAGGGCCTGCTCGTAGTCGAAGTTCTGGCCCAGCGGCAGCAGGACCAGCCTCGCGCCCGGTGCCTGCGCACGCATGAGCTGGACCACACGCGCCATGAAGGGCGGTGCCAGATAGTCGGGCATGGCGATGGTGAAGCGCAGTTGCGTGGTCTCGGCCACAAATTCCTTGCCGACGCTCAGCAGCCCGTCGATCAGGCCCAGTGCCGCACGTGCCTGCTCCACGGCCTGAAGCGCGCGCGCCGTCGGCACCATGCGGTTCTTGTCCCGCACCAGCAAAGGGTCGTTGAAGATGGCCCGCAATCGCCGCAGCGCCGCGCTGATGGCCGGTTGTGACTGATTGAGGCGTATTGCCGCGCGCGACACGCTTTTTTCGCTGATCAAGGTGCACAGCACGCGCAGCAAATAGGTATCGAACGGTTCTTCGCTGCGAGACACGTGTTTTCCCTAGAGATATGCATTTTGCTATGCGGCTCATAGCAGGCGCTTAGTTTCGCATATCGCCACAAGTCGCGACCATGCAAGTGTCCGCAAACCCAACAACAAATTTCCGAGACAAGGACTTGCCATGAGTGCTCATCATGTGCCGATCAGCGGCACTGCTGCTTCCGTCGATCAGGTCGACGCCACCTACTCCAAGATTTCCTGGCGCCTGCTGCCCTTTCTGGGCGTGCTGTGGGTGCTGGCCTGGCTGGACCGCGTCAACATCGGCTTCGCCAAGCTGCAGATGCTCGACGACCTGAAATTCAGCGAAGCCGTCTACGGCCTGGGCGCCGGCATCTTCTTCATCGGCTACTTCCTGTTCGAAGTGCCCTCCAACATGCTGTTGCAGAAGATAGGCGCCAAGAAGACGGTGATGCGCATCACCATAGGCTGGGGCCTGATCTGCATCTTGCAGGCCTGGGTGACGACACCGACCCAGTTCTACATCCTGCGCTTTCTGATGGGCGTGTTCGAGGCCGGCTTCTACCCCGGCATCATCCTCTACCTGACCTACTGGTATCCGTCCAAGCGCCGCGCCAAGGCCTTCGGCACCTTCATGTCGGCCTCGGCCATCGCCGGCGTCATCGGCGGCCCGCTGGCTGGCGGCATCATGACCTGGGCCGCAGGCGCGCACGGCATGCACGGCTGGCAGTGGCTGTTCATCATCGAAGGCATCCCCTCGGTGCTGGCCGGCATCTTTGCCTACTTCTACATGACCGACCGCCCCGAGGAAGCCAAATGGCTCACCGACACGGACCGCGCCGTCGTGCGCCAGCAGCTCGAAATCGACCAGAAGGCTCAGGGCGAGCGCCACAGCGACTGGCGTACCCTGTTCGGCAACCCCATGGTGTGGCTGCTGATCGCCGTGTTCTTCTGCCTGCTGTGCGCCAACTCCACGCTGACCTTCTGGATTCCCACCGTGATTCGCGAAGCGGGCTTCACCTCGCCCATGCAGGTGGGCTGGATCGCCGGTGCCGCCTATCTGCTCGGCGCGGCCGGCATGATCATCAACGGTCGCCATTCCGACCACCGTGGCGAGGTACGCTGGCACTTCGCGGGCTCGGCCCTGCTGGGCGCCGTGGGCATGCTGGCCCTGGCCTTCACCATGGGCATGGACAGCATCCCCGTGATCGTGGCGCTGACGGCCATGGTCCTGGCACTGGTGGGCACCATGAGCGCGATCCCCGTGTTCTGGCAGATGCCCAATATGCTGCTCAGCGGCGGCGCTGCCGCAGTGGGCGTGGCGCTGATCAACTCGGTGGCCAATCTGGCCGGCTTCGGTGCCCCCTATCTGATGGGCGTGATCAAGGCCTCCACCGGCAAGGTCGCTCCGGGCCTGTACCTGGTGGCCATCGTGGAAGCGCTGGCAGCCGTTCTCGCCATCGCCTTCGTCGCCCGCATCCAGCGCCGCAAGAACGCCTGAAGGAGTCATCCCGCATGCATCCCACACCCACACTGACCCCGTCGCGCCGACAGTTCGCACTCTCGGGCCTCGTGCTCGGCGCCTCGGCCCTGACGGGCGCACACGGCGCGCTGGCCGCCGACACACACCCGGCAGTGCCGGCCCAGGCCACCGGTCCCATCGTGCTGCATGGTGTCAGCCCGCGCCTGACCATGCATGCCGTGGACACCTTCCATGGCTCTGCAGCCACGGGCTTGCGCATCGACTTTTCGCGCTTCGACGGCGAAACCTATGTGCCGATACGCAGCTTTGTCGTGAACGCCAACGGCCGGGCCGACGAGCCGCTGCTGATCGACGACAGCTACCGCAGCGGGCGCTACGAAATGCTGCTGCACGTGGACGAGTACTTTGCTGCCAAGGGCGCCAAGCTGCCGCGCCCGGCCTTTCTGTCCAAGGTGCCGGTGCGCTTCCAGATCGTGAACACGGCAGAGCGCATCCATCTGCCCATCCAGTTCGGCCCCTGGAGCTACAC
This sequence comes from Comamonas sp. F1-6, assembly GCF_039581415.1. Classification (NCBI taxonomy): domain Bacteria; kingdom Pseudomonadati; phylum Pseudomonadota; class Betaproteobacteria; order Burkholderiales; family Comamonadaceae; genus Comamonas; species Comamonas sp. F1-6. Next base: position 106,194 of record NZ_JBCPWN010000001.1, on the reverse strand, counting down.
CTATTCGCGCGGCAGCTGAGCCGGCATATCCGCGCTCTATCGCAACCCATCGAAAGACCACTATGGCAGGCATCAGCACCCATGTACTCAACCTCACCACCGGTCGCCCCATAGCCGGCATGCGGGTGGAACTCTACGACGTGGCGCAGACCCCGGCGCAGCGTCTGAACAGCACCCGCACCAATGCCGACGGCCGCACCGACGCCCCCATGCTGCCCGCCGCCGCGGCCCGCACCGGGGACTTCGAGCTGCGCTTTTACACAGGCGAGCATTTCAAGGAGCCCACGGCGCTGTCGGAAGAAGTGCTGGTGCGCTTTTCCATCTTCGACGCGGCCCAGCACTACCACGTGCCCATGCTGTGTTCGCCGTGGTTCTTCAACACCTACCGCGGCAGCTGATTTTTTACCAAGGAGAACGACTCGATGAACAACGAAAACGACAGCGGCAAATACCTGCTTGAATCCATACGCCTGGCCATGGGCAATGTCAAAGGCCGCCAGCAGCCCACCTGGCCCTTCGGCGCCGTGCTGGTCAGGGACGGCCAGGTGCTGGCGCGCGCCGTCAACCAGGTCGATGAGCTCTGCGACCCCTCGGCCCACGCCGAGATGCAGGCGCTGCGCATAGGCGCCAAGGCCCAGGGCAGCACCGACCTGTCGGGGGCCGTCATGTATGCCAGCGGCTACCCTTGCTCCATGTGCTACACGGCCATGTTGCTGGCCGGCGTGAAACAGGTGTACTTCGCCTACTCCAACGAAGACGGCGAGCCCTACGATCTGTCGGCCTCGCGCGGCTATGTGGAACTGGCCAAGCCCGAGGAGCAGCGCGAGATGGCCCTGATCGGCCAGCGCGTGCGCGACGAGGGCGAAGACCTCTACGAAGCCTGGCAAAAAGCCGTCTCCACCACAGTCTGAACGCGTTTCTGTCCTCTTGCTCCTGCCCCGCGGCGCCAGCCCGGGGCTTTTTTACGCCCTAGCTGCGCCAGCGCGATCCACGCGGCACATGGGCCACGAGAAACTCCATCTGGTCGGCCAGAATGCGGCGGTTTCTCAGGATGAAGTCCTCCCACAGCGTGGGCGTGTAGGGGGTGTAGAGCAAGGGCATGCGGGCCTGCTCCGGCGTTCTGGCCCCCTTGCGGTGGTTGCAGGCGCGGCAGGCCGTGACCAGATTCATCCAGCTGTGCTGCCCGCCGGTGCTCACGGGAACAATGTGCTCGCGCGTGAGATCGCTCTCATGGAAGCGCCGCCCGCAATAGGCGCAGACGCAGCGGTCACGAGCAAAGAGCTTGCCATTGGTCAGACCCGGCAGCAGCTCATGCGGGTTGATGTTCGGCATGCCCTTGGTGCCGATGATGGAGTTGATGTGAATGACTGACTGCTTGCCGGTCACCGCATTGTGGCCACCGCGAAAGCAGGCGATTTCGACACCGGCTTCCCAGCGCACATCTTCTGCTGCGTAATGCAGCGCCGCCTGCTCCAGCGTTACCCAGGACTGCGGCAGCCCCTGGGCTGTCAGCTTCAAGACTTTCACAACCAGCCTCCATACAGTCAAACATCGACCACGGAAAACGGACAAGCGTCTTGGCGCTTTTGCGCACAATCGTGCAGCCTGCACAGCTGCCTGATTTGAAGCAATATACTCTGAAACTATGTCAAATTGACGGCTTGTGTCGCATGCATCGGCGCCAGTTGCTACAAATAACAAAGCAGCCCATGAAGATTTTTCGCGGTATCAATCATCCCGGCCTGGCTCCGGCCTGCGCTGTGACCATTGGCAATTTTGATGGTGTACACCGGGGACATCAAGCCATGCTGGGCCTGCTCAAGGCCGAGGCGGCACAGCGCGGCATTCCCAGCTGCGCAATGACCTTCGAGCCGCACCCGCGCGACTACTTTGCCAAGAAGCTGGGCAAGCCTGAGCTGGCGCCGGCCCGCGTGGGCACGCTGCGTGACAAGCTCAGCCAGCTCGAGGTCTGCGGCGTCGATCAGGTCGTGATCCTGCCCTTCAACCAGGCCTTGGCCAGCCAAAGTCCCGAGGACTTCATTCAGGACGTGCTGATCTCGGGCCTGGGCGCCAAATACGTGCTGGTGGGCGACGACTTCCGCTTTGGCTCCAAGCGCGCCGGCGATTACGCCATGCTGGACAACGCCGGCCAGGCCCTAGGCTTTGATGTGGCCCGCATGAACAGCTATGAAGTCCATGGGCTGCGCGTCTCCAGCACGGCCGTGCGCGAGGCCCTGGCCGCCGGCGACATGCAGCAGGCCGCCAAGCTGCTGGGCCACCCCTACCGCATCTCGGGTCATGTGGTTCATGGCCGCAAGCTGGGTCGCAAGCTGGCCGAATCAATGAGCGGAGCCGAGGACGGCTTTCGCACGCTGAATCTGCGTTTCGACCACTGGAAGCCTGCCGCCAGCGGCATTTTTGCCGTGCTGGTGCATGGGCTGACGGACCAACCGCTGCAGGGCGTGGCCAACCTGGGCGTGCGCCCTTCGCTGGACCCCAACGACATCAACGGCGGCCGGGTGCTGCTGGAGACCCACTGTTTCGATTGGCCCGCCCAACTGGGTGGAGAAGGTGCCTACGGTAAAATCATCCGCGTGGAACTTCTGCACAAACTGCACGACGAGCTGAAGTATGACAGTCTCGATGCCCTGACGGTCGGCATCGCCAAGGACTGCGATGACGCGCGCGCGTTTTTCGCCTCGGCCCACATACCGTCTCACACCTCGTCGCACACAGAGACCCGTCGCCAGACCACGCGCGACCGAATTTGAAGCTCGCTGCTCGCACGTCCCAGGCGCAGCAGCGCACTGGCGCTCACCTCACCATTCACGCCCAGGCAGAACTGCCCGGGCATTGCATTGCCTTCAAGGTTTCCCATGTCTGATTCGCAGTCCAACAAGCCCGAAGCGTCCGCTTACCGCGCCACGCTGAACATGCCCGACACCCCTTTCCCCATGCGCGGCGACCTGCCCAAGCGCGAGCCCGCCTGGGCCAAGGAATGGGACGACAAGGGCATCTACAAGAAGCTGCGCGACGCCCGCAGCGGCGCACCCAAGTTCATCCTGCACGACGGCCCTCCTTACGCCAACGGCAAGCTGCACATCGGCCATGCGGTGAACAAGATCCTCAAGGACATGATCGTCAAGAGCCGCCAGCTCGAAGGCTTCGACGCGCTCTACGCACCGGGCTGGGACTGCCACGGTCTGCCCATCGAGAATGCCATCGAGAAGCTGCATGGCCGCAATCTGCCGCGCGACGAGATGCAGGCCAAGAGCCGCGCCTTTGCCGCCGAGCAGATCGAGCAGCAGATGGTGGACTTCAAGCGCCTGGGCGTGCTCGGCGACTGGGATCACCCCTACAAGACCATGAACTACGCCAACGAGGCCGCCGAGCTGCGTGCCTTGAAGAAGGTGATGGAGCGTGGCTTTGTCTACCGCGGCCTCAAGCCCGTGTACTGGTGCTTTGACTGCGCCTCCTCGCTGGCCGAGTTCGAGATCGAATACGCCGACAAGCAAAGCCAGACCCTGGACGTGATGTTCCCCGCTGCCGAGCCGGCCAAGCTGGCCGCAGCATTCGGCCTGGACAAGCTCGACAAGGAAGCCTTCATCGTCATCTGGACGACGACAGCCTGGACCATCCCTGCCAACCAGGCGCTGAACGTCAACCCCGACCTGGAATACAGCCTGGTGGAGACCGAGCGCGGCCTGCTGATCGTGGCCTCCGCCTTGGTCGAGAAATGCCTGGCCCGCTGGAAGCTCGAAGGCCGCGTGCTCGCCACCGCCAAGGGCGAGAAGCTCGACCACATGCCCTTCAAGCACCCTCTGGCCCATGTGGACAAGGGCTTTGACCGCATCTCGCCCGTCTACCTAGCCGAATACGCCACCGCCGACGACGGTACCGGCATCGTGCACTCGGCCCCTGCCTATGGCGTGGACGACTTCAACAGCTGCATGTCCAACGGCATGGACTACAAGCAGATCCTGAACCCCGTGCAGGGCAACGGCGTGTACGCGGCCGACCTGCCCATGTTCGGCGGCCAGCATATCTGGAAGGCCGTGCCCGTCATCCTCGACGCCCTGAAGGTCGCGGGCCGCCTGATGGACACCACCACCATCAGCCACAGCTATCCGCACTGCTGGCGCCACAAGACGCCCGTCATCTACCGCGCTGCCGCCCAGTGGTTCATCCGCATGGACGAAGGCGAAGGCGTGTTCACCGATCCCGCGCAAAAGCCCGAGAAGACCCTGCGCCAGATCGCGCTGGACGCCATCGAGCAGACCAACTTCTACCCGCAAAACGGCCAGGACCGCCTGCGCGCGATGATCGCCGGCCGTCCCGACTGGTGCATCTCGCGTCAGCGCAGCTGGGGCGTGCCCATCCCCTTCTTCCTGCATGTGGACACGGGCGCTCTGCACCCCCGCACCATGGAGATCATCGACCAGGCAGCGGCCATGATCGAGCAGGGCGGCATCGAGGCCTGGAGCCGCGTCAGCACCGAAGATATCCTGGGCGCCGAAGAGGCCAAGAGCTATACCAAAAGCACCGACATTCTGGAGGTGTGGTTCGACTCGGGCTCCACCTTCTGGCATGTGCTGCGCGGCACCCACCCCGAGCACCACCACGACCACGGCCCCGAGGCCGATCTGTACCTGGAAGGCCACGACCAGCACCGCGGCTGGTTCCACAGCTCGCTGCTGCTGGCGTCGGCCATCTTCGGCCGCGCGCCCTATCGCGGCCTGCTGACCCACGGCTTCACCGTGGACGGCCAGGGCAAGAAGATGTCCAAGTCGCTGGGCAACACCGTGGCCCCGCAGGACGTGTCCAGCAAGATGGGCGCGGAAATCATCCGTCTGTGGGTGGCCTCGACCGACTACTCGGGCGACCTGGGCATCGACGACAAGATCCTGGCCCGCGTGGTGGACGCCTATCGCCGCATCCGCAACACGCTGCGCTTTTTGCTGGCCAACACCAGCGACTTCGACGCGAGCAAGGATGCCGTGGCCTATGGCGAGATGCTGGAGATCGACCAGTTCGCGCTGGCGCGCTCGGCCCAGCTGCAGCAGGAGATCCTGGCCCACTACAAGGTCTACGAGTTCCACCCCGTGGTCGCCAAGCTGCAGCTGTTCTGCTCCGAAGACCTGGGCGGCTTCTACCTGGACGTGCTCAAGGATCGCCTCTACACCAGCGCCCCCAAGAGCCTGGCACGCCGCTCGGCCCAGACCGCGCTCTACCAGATCACCCAGGCGCTGCTGCGCTGGATGTCGCCCTTCCTGTCGTTCACGGCCGAGGAAGCCTGGAAGATCGTGGGTCACAGCGAATCCATCTTCCTGGAGAAGTTCACCGAGCTGCCCGCCGGCGACGAAGGCCTGCTGGCCAAGTGGACGCGCCTGTGCGAGATCCGCAACCAGGTCAACAAGGACATCGAAGTGGTGCGCACCACCGGCGCCGTGGGTTCCTCCCTGCAGGCCGAAGTCACGCTCACGGCCGAGCCCGAGGACCTGGCCCTGCTGCAAAGCCTCAAGGACGATCTGAAGTTCGTCTTCATCACCTCGGCAGCGACTGCCGTGGCTGGCGATGCCCTGACCACCACCGTGAAGGCCAGCGAGCACGCCAAGTGCGAGCGCTGCTGGCATTACCGTGAAGACGTGGGCGTGAACCCCGAGCACCCCTCGATCTGCGGCCGCTGCGACAGCAATCTGCACGGCACGGGTGAAGTCCGCACCAAGGCTTGAGCCTTCAAAAAGTGAGCTTCCAGCGCATGCTGGAAGCCATTTTCAGCATTGATTAATGCTGAAATCCTTTTGAATCAAGCGCTAACCGCTATCAAAAAACCTTAGCAAAGAGCTGCCATGAGCAACACCCAGACATCCTCCGCAGGCCTTGGCCGTATCTGGCCCTGGCTGCTGTGGGCGCTTGTCATCATCGGCGTGGATCAGATCACCAAGCAGATGATTCTGAGCCACTACCAGTATGGGGACTGGACTCCCATCACCAGCTTCTTCAACATCGTGCGCGCACACAACACGGGCGCAGCCTTCTCCTTCCTCGCGGGCGGCAGCGGCTGGCAACGCTGGCTGTTCGTGGCCATCGGCGCGATTGCCACCGTGCTCATCGTCTGGCAGCTGCGCAAACACCCCGGCGAGAAGATGTTCTGCCTGTCGCTGTCCAGCATCCTGGGCGGAGCCATTGGCAATGTGGTGGACCGCCTGCAGCACGGCTATGTGGTGGACTTTCTGGACTTCTACTGGGGCAGCAGCCATTTCCCGGCCTTCAACGTGGCCGATATGGGCATCACGCTAGGCGCCATACTGCTGATCCTGGATGAGTTCTTGCGCGCAAAACGCGCCAAGAACCAGAGCGTGTAAGCGCCAGCCGCTTTCCATCGGCAAGGCCCAAGGCCCGCTGTCTCTCCAGCAGACAGCGGGCCTTGCTCATTCCGCCCCGCTCCGGCCGGATTCGGCCGGCTCATAGGCGGGCTCGGCAGCACCTTCAGGCATATCGCGCTGAATATGGCTGCCCGCAGACAAGGTGATGCAGCCCCGGACCACGGACTGACCCAGCGTGATGTGCGTCAGCAGTTCTTGCTCGGCCATCTGCTGCGCCTGCCGCTGATCGATCCATGCAATCTGCGCCGGCCCGAGCAGCGTGGAGATGGACAGCAATACCGCCACCACCCATTGCCAGATGCGCAGCGGCGGCCTGGGCTTGCCGCGCCGCAAATGCCACAGCCCACAGCCGCCATGGCTGCCAGCAACATCAAAAGAAAGCTCACTGCAGCAGCACCGGGCACGGCAGGAATCATGAACCCACCTTTTTAATAGCGTCGAACGCAATGCAGATATACGGGAAACTCGGTCACCTCTGAAATCTCATCCGTAGAAACGATGTTTCGAATAATTCGTTTTTGTTCTATTGTGTTCCTTATTCCGCACTTATTTGTGCGTGAAGAGTGAGGCATCCGGGCAGACCGACCTCACTCAGGGGTATATTAGGTCGCTCCTTCGCGGGCAGAACATGAAGCATTTATTGAATCTTTTAGCAGCCATTGCCCTGTTGATCTGGGGCTCTCAGATGGTTCGCACCGGCGTTCTGCAGGTCTTCGGCGCAAACCTGCGCAATATTCTCGCCCGCAGCATGAGCAACCGTTTCTCGGCAGCGCTTTCCGGCATGGGCGTCACGGCCCTGGTGCAATCAAGTACGGCCACCTCGCTGATGACCTCGTCCTTTGTAGGCCAGGGTCTGATCACCCTGCCCTCGGCCCTGGCCGTGATGCGCGGTGCCGATGTCGGAACGGCTCTGATGGCCGTGCTGTTCTCCACCGACCTTTCCTGGCTGTCGCCGCTGTTCATCTTTGTCGGCGTGGTGCTCTATATCTCGCGCAAGGACTCCAAGCCCGGTCGTATCGGCCGCGTGCTCATCGGCCTGGGCCTGATGCTGCTGGCCCTGCGCCTGGTGGTGGAAGCCACCGAGCCCCTGCTGCAGGCCCCTGCCGTGCGCACCCTGCTGGCCTCGGTCAGCAGCGATCTGTTCATGGAATTGCTGCTGGGCGCGGTACTGGCCGTGCTGGCCTACTCCAGCCTGGCCGTGGTGCTGCTGATTGCGGCCATGGCCAGCTCCGGCGCCATTCCGCTGGATGTGGCTCTGGGCCTGACCCTGGGCGCCAATCTGGGCAGCGGTCTGGTCGCGGCGCTCACCACCGCCAAATCGGCGGTGGAGGAGCGCCAGGTCACCATAGGCAATCTGCTGTTCAAGATCATGGGCGTGGCCATCGTCGCGCCCTTTATCGGGCTGTGGTCGCAGTACGCCCAGCCCTATCTGCCCAGCGCCGGCCAGAACGTGGTGATGTTCCATCTGGCGTTCAATGTCTTCAACAGCCTGTGCTTCATCGGCCTGACCCAGCTCGTGGCCCACTGGGTGACCGCCTTGCTGCCCAAGCCCGAGGAAGAAAGTGCAGCCAAGCTGCTGCGCCCACGCCACCTGGACCCCTCGGCCCTGTCCACCCCTTCGCTGGCCATAACCTGTGCCGTGCGCGAGTCACTGCATCAGGCCGACGTGATTGAGTCCATGCTGATCGGCCTGCAAAAAGTGGCTGAAACCGACGATGCCAAGCTCTCCGAGGAAGTGCGCCACCTGGAAGGCACGGTGGACGATCTGTACTCTGCCATCAAGTACTACATGACCAAGATCTCGCGCGCCGAACTCGACGAACGCGAAGGTCAGCGCTGGACGGAAATCATCAGCTTCACCATCAATATGGAGCAGATCGGCGACATCATCGAGCGCGTGCTGCTGGACCTGGAAGACAAGAAGATCAAGAAGGGCCGCCAGTTCTCGGCCGCCGGAAAACAGGAAATTCACGAGCTGACCCAGCATCTGCTGGACAATCTGCGCCTGGCCATGAGCGTCTTCCTCAACGGCAATGTGCGCGAGGCGCAAAAGCTGCTCGAGGAAAAAGCGCGCTTTCGCGATCTGGAGCTGGCCTACTCGGCCACCCACCTGGAGCGCCTGTCCCAGCACACGGTATCGAGCATAGAGACCAGCTCCCTGCATATCGACATGATCAGCGACCTCAAGCGCATCAACTCGCTGCTGTGCTCGGTGGCCTACCCGATTCTCGAGCAGGCCGGAGCCCTGGCACCCAGCCGGCTCAAGTCCACCGCACTGGAGAACCAGCGCTAGCTGCTCTGCCGCCCTACCAGCCCATGTAGGCGGCAAGCACCAGGGAAGCCTCGGGGGTGAAACGCCCCTGCAGCATCCAGCCCTGGACCTCGGTCCGCTCCAGCCGCTCGAAACGCTGTACCTCACCATCCTGATTCACAGGCTGCAGCGCATCGGGCACCAGGGCCGAAAACCAGTCTATGCGCTCGACCATATAACCCTGTCCCTCTGCTTCGTCGCTGGGTCTGGCGAACATCACATTTCCGCCGTGCCGAAGCTCGCCGAGTTCTGCCACATGCAGACCGGCCTCCTCCCAGGCTTCACGCGCCAGCGCCTCGGCCAGACCATCTGCCGCCGAGACCATGCCGCCCATCAAGGTATCCCACATGCCGGGGTTGTTGGCCTTGTCCTCCGAGCGCTGCTGCACCCAGATCGAGCCATCCACGCAAACGCCCACCAGATGCACGGCTCTGGTGGCAATGCCCAGCGGCCGCACAGCACCGCGCTCGACGGTGGCCAATTGCCGGCCCTCGGCATTGCAGACCGCCAGTTGTTCGTTGCGCCAGGCACCGGCAAGACCGGCGCTGCGCATGGCCTGTGCCAGCCGGTTCAGATTGTCCGTCGCCCCGCCCCGGCCTTCCAGCCGCCATTGCCCGGCCAGCAGCCTCAGCGCTATTCCATGCGCTGCCAGCAGGTCGGGCCCCAGCTTGCGCGCAAAGTCTTCCTCGATACTGCCGACCTGTTGATCATCGATGCACAGCGGCTGGCGCGGGCGCAGAGGCTGCCTGCTGGCCATGGCCTGCTGTGACTGCAGCCATTGCTGCTGGAGCGACGTGGTTTGCTGCTTCATGAAAAATCTCCCTGGCCTGCATTGTGCTCAGCTTCGCAAAACGGGAAGGCTTGCATCACTATTGATGGTCGCCAGTTTGCCGGCAACAGCCGCTGCCACACCGCGCTGAAGATCCGGAGGCCAGTTGCCGCACGTTACAGTGACAACCCATGAATTCCCCCCTGAAACCCACCACGGTCGCCATGCTCAGTCTGGCTCCGGCACTGTGGGCCGGCAATGCCATCGTGGGCCGCCTCGCTCACGATCTGATCTCGCCCTTTGCACTCAACTTCCTGCGCTGGTGCATCGCCTTTGTGCTGCTGCTGCCGCTGGCATGGCGGGTGCTGCGCAAAGACAGTCCGATCTGGCCGCTGTGGCGGCAGTACATGCTGCTGGGGCTGCTGGGCATAGGCTGCTACAACGCATTGCTGTACTTGGCACTCAAGACCTCGACCCCGCTGAATGTGACGCTGGTGAGTTCCAGCATGCCGGTATGGATGCTGGCCATAGGTCGGCTGTGCTGGGGTATTCGTGTCAGCCGCCGGCAGATGGGCGGGGCTTTGCTGTCGGTGCTGGGCGTGGCGGTGGTAATGTCGCGCGGCGATTGGCAGACGCTGCTTGCTCTGCGCTTTGTGCCCGGCGACCTGTTCATGGTGCTGGCGACGATTGCCTGGGCCTTCTACACCTGGCTGCTGTCGCGCAGCACCGGCCCCCAGGAAGTGAAGTCGCACTGGGCCAGCTTTCTGCTCGCACAGATCGTTTTCGGCCTGCTCTGGTCCGGCCTTTTCACGGGCGGCGAAGCCTTGCTGGGCGAGTTCCGCCTGGTGCCGGGCTGGCCGCTGCTGGGCAGCCTGCTGTTCATCGCCGTGGGCCCGGCCATTCTGGCCTACCGCTTCTGGGGCATGGGCGTGCAGCGCTCCACGCCCGCCATTGCGGGCTTTTTCGGCAATCTGATTCCGCTGTTCACGGCCCTGCTGTCGATTCCCGTGCTCGGCGAAACCCCGCACCTCTACCACGCGCTTGCGTTTGCGCTGATCGTGACCGGCATCGTCGTGTCATCCCGCAAATAAACGGCTGCCCACCCAGACAAAAGCCCCGCAATGCGGGGCTTTTGTCGTTTCAGCACTCGATCACGGATCAGTAAGTGCCGGGATACAGACCGCCGTCGGGCAGGATGTTCTGGCCCGTCATATAGCCGGCCTGGCGGCTGCACAGGAAGGCACAGATGGCGCCGAACTCTTCGGCCGTGCCAAAGCGCTTGGCGGGGATCTGGGCAGCCTGGGCCTGGCGCACGGCATCCAGGTCCTGACCGGTCTTGTTGGCCGCCGCCTGATGGGTTGCCACCAGACGGTCGGTGTCGAACTTGCCGGGCAGTATGCTGTTGATGGTCACGCCCTTGGCGGCAATGCCCGAACGCGCCAGACCAGCCACAAAGCCCGTCAGACCGCTGCGCGCGCCGTTGGACAGGCCCAGGATGTCGATGGGCGCCTTCACCGCGCTCGAAGTGATGTTGACGATGCGACCGAAGCCGCGCTCGGCCATGCCATCCACCGTAGCCTTGATCAGCTCGATAGGGGTCAGCATATTGGCGTCTACCGCCTTGATCCAGGCCTCACGATCCCAGGTACGGAAGTCGCCAGGAGGCGGGCCACCGGCGTTGGTCACGACGATGTCGTAGTCCTTGCCCGGGCCGCCGGCGGCTTCGAACACTGCCGCGCGGCCTTCTGGCGTGGTGATGTCTGCAGCGACACCGATGACCTTGATCTGAGGAGCAATGGCTTGCAGCTTCTGCACGGCCAGCTGCAATGCCTCGGCGTTTCTGGCGTTGATGACCAGATTCACTCCCTCTTCGGCCAGAGCCTTGGCGCAGCCAAAACCCAGCCCCTTGCTGGCGCCGCAGACCAGAGCCCAGCGCCCGGCGATACCAAAGTCCATGTCAGTGTCCTTTCACACAGTTTCCAAGCCGGACAAACTGCCCGACGCTATCAAAATCAATAACTGCTAGAGCTTTATCAGAAAGCGCTGGCATCCAATGTCATGCTCAATGACTGCGACCATGAAACAGCTTGTGGTGCAGCCTGCGCAGCGACCACCAGACGCCCAGTGCCACAACCGGAATGGCCACGGCCGCCGTCGACTCGGGCGACCAGGGCCAGCCCAGCTTCTGCCCGCCCTTGGCCAGATAGCTGATCAGGCCGGTGATGTAGTAGGTGATGGCCGCGACCGACAGGCCTTCCACCGTGGACTGCAACTTGAGTTGGGTGCCCTGGCGGTCGTTCATCGTGCCCAGCAGCTGCTGGCTGCTTTGCTGCTGCTCGATCTCGACACGCGTGCGCAACAGACTGCTGACACGGGAGACTCGCTCGGACAGCGCATTCTGGCGGCGTGTCGCCCATTCGCAGGTGGCACGCGCAGGTGTAAGTCGCCGGTCCATGAATTCACGGATGGTCTGAATGCCATCCACCCGCGTCTCCTGAATTTCCTGAATACGCCTGTCCACCAGCTCGAAATAGGCGGAACTGGCCGAGAAGCGCGAATGCGTGGCCGCATATTCGCTCTCCACCTGCCCGGCCAAGCGGGTCAGTCGGTCCAGCAGCGCCGGTTCGGTGTCGCGGTCTGCCGCACGGATGGCATTGGCCAGCTCGGCCAGTTCACGCTCGGCCGTGGCCAGCACGGCTGCTGCCTTGCGTGCGGCTGGCAAACCCAGCAACGCCGCCATGCGATAGGTTTCAATCTCCAGCACACGCTGCACCAGACGGCCCAGGCGGCGCGGAGACAGATCGGCGCCCGCAAGCAGCAACATTCGCGAGAAACCATCGGGGTGAATCGCAAAGTCGGTAAAGATGGCCCCCGCACCGCCGGAGACGCGCGAGCCGACCAGAGTATCGGCCTGCAACATATGACGCATCAGATACTGCGGGTCCACATCCTGCTCGTTGAGCGCCCACAGGTGCAGGCTGCTCAGGCACTGCCCTGGCAGGGTTGCCAGCCAGTCGCGCGGCACGGCGTCGATGGCTGTCTCGGGCTCGCGCACATCGGCCACGCCGGCTTGCGCCATGGGCGTGGTGAAGGTCCAGGCCACGAACTCGGTGTGCTGTTCCCAACGCAGGCGAAACGCGCCCAGGTCGATCAGCACATGGGTGGTTGCCGCATCGGGCAGAGGACGATGGTGGTTGCGCAGCAGGGCCGCCACATGCTCGCGGCTGGCTTCACGCTGTGCCGCATCGGTGAGCATCACGATATGCGTGATGGCCAGAGGGGCCTGCATGATTTCCGCAGGACGGGCATGAATTTCGTTGTGCAGCAAGACCCGCTGAGGGTGCTGCGCGGGCAATAAAGACAAGGCCATGCAATCTTTCGAATAACTGCAGCTATTTTGCCGCCCTAATCCATAGTCCCCGAAACAAAGGTCCTCATATAAAAAAAGCGGCCCCAGAAGGGCCGCTTTAACGATGATCAGCGATCAGGTTGACGATCAGTCTTCCACGAAAGCTTCTTCACGCTTGTTCTTCACTGCAGGCATCAGCACGATCACCAGCAGCACCACGGCGGCAGCCAGCAGGCAGGCGGAGATGGGACGCGTCACGAACACGGACCAGTCACCACGCGACAGCAGCAGGGCTCGACGCAGGTTTTCTTCCATCATCGGGCCCAGGATGAAGCCCAGCAGCAGAGGAGCAGGTTCGGTACCCAGCTTGTGGAACACATAGCCGATGAAGCCGAAGATACCGACCATCCACACGTCCCAGACGTTGTTGTTGGTACCGTACACGCCGATCGCGCAGAACAGCACGATGGACGGGAACAGCCAGCGATAAGGCACGGTCAGCAGCTTGATCCAGACGCCGATCAGCGGCAGGTTCAAGATGATCAGCATCAGGTTGCCAATCCACATGGAGGCGATCAGACCCCAGAACAGTTCGGGGTTGCTGGTCATCACCTGAGGACCGGGCTGGATGTTGTGGATAGTCATGGCACCCACCATCAGCGCCATCACGGCGTTGGGAGGAATACCCAGGGTCAGCAGAGGAATGAACGATGTCTGAGAGCCGGCGTTGTTGGCGGATTCAGGAGCGCACACACCACGGATATTGCCTTGACCGAAAGGAACTTCGCCGGGCTTCAGCTTGGTCTTCTTTTCGATGGTGTAGGCAGCGAAGGCCGACAGCATGGCACCGCCACCGGGCAAGATACCCAGGGCCGAACCCAGAGCCGTACCGCGCAGCATGGCTGGCAGCATGCGCTTGAAGTCTTCGCTTGTGGGCAGCAGACCCGTCACCTTGGCAGCGAACACTTCGCGCTCGTCGTCTGGCTTGGACAGGTTGGCAATGATTTCACCGTAGCCGAACACACCCATGGCGATCACGACGAAGTCGATGCCGTCGGTCAGTTCAGGAATGTCGAAGCTGTAACGAGCCACACCGGAGTTCACGTCGGTTCCGACCATACCCAGCAGCAGACCCAGCACGATCATGGCGATCGCCTTGAGCAGCGAACCGGAAGCCAGCACCACGGCACCGATCAGACCCAGGGTCATCAGCGAGAAGTATTCAGCGGGGCCGAACTTGAAAGCCACTTCGGTCAGGGGTGGAGCGAAGGCAGCCAGGATGACGGTGCCCACGCAGCCTGCGAAGAAGGAGCCGATACCAGCCGCTGCCAGCGCAGGGCCTGCTCGACCTTTTCGCGCCATCTGGTAGCCGTCGATCACGGTCACCACCGACGAGGATTCACCTGGCAGGTTCACCAAAATGGCAGTGGTGGAGCCACCGTACTGGGCGCCGTAGTAGATACCGGCCAGCATGATCAGCGCCGCCACGGGAGGCAGAGCGTAAGTGGCGGGCAGCAGCATGGCGATGGTCGCCACGGGGCCAATGCCGGGCAGCACGCCGATCAGCGTACCGAGCAAACAGCCCACAAAGCAGTAGATCAGGTTCTGGAACGTGAAAGCCACGCCAAAACCCGTCGACAAGTTCTGAATCAGATCCATGGACGATGCTCCTGATTAGCCTGCAATGAAGCTAGGCCACACGGGGAACTGCAGATTCAGCGCCCACACGAAAGCGAAATAGCTACCCACTGCCAGCACGGTGGCCAGGATTGCTGTTTCCTTGAAGTTGAAACTATGACCGCCCAGGCTGGCGATGAAGACCAGCGCATAGATAGCGATGATCAGACCGAACTGAGGAATACCCACAGCAGGCACGCCCACCAACAAGATGCCGAAGGCAAAGTTGGCTGCCAGGATGAAGAACACCTGCCTCCAGGCCCACTTACCGATCTTGTCACCACCTTCGGGGCCCTTGGTCAGGCCGCCGACGCAGATGGCTGCACCCAGGATGGCCATGAGCACACCCAGGATCAGAGGGAAGTAACCTGGACCCATACGGGCGCCGGTGCCAATGGTGTAGTTGGACGCGCCGATCGCAAATGCGAGACCGACGGCCAAGAACATCAGACCGGAGAAAAAGTCTTTTTGGCTCTTGATTTTCACAAAACGTCTCCTTACGGAAATCACGACTTGGCGATTCTCGTTTCATAGAAATGCCAAATTGATGTGGATTCCACCTACAGAGGGCATACCCTAATGCCGACGCTTTGTACACATTTACCGCATTCAACCCAGGCCAATGCCGGCCTGCACTTGCTACACCAGCCAAGAAGCAAGCACTAGCACCCGGACTTTCAGATTTCGCTCATCAGCGGCGTGCAGGCCAGCACCTCGGGCAAGGTGGTCACGCCCTCAGCAACGTGCAAAGCCCCGGCCAGGCGCAGAGGGCGCATGCCGTCCTGCACGGCCTGACGGCGCAGAACGTCCATGGACGGGGCATCGTGAATCTGCTTCTTGAGGGCCTCGGTCACCATCAGCAACTCGTACAGACCCATGCGGCCGCGGTAGCCTGTCATGCGGCAGTCCTCACAACCCACGGGCTTGTAGGGCTGGTAACTGCCGGTCAGTTTCCAGGGCTTGACCGATTCGGCCAGATCCTCGGGCTTTGCGTCTTCATCGCGCACCTTGCAGCTGGAGCACAGCGTACGCACCAGACGCTGGGCCAGCACGCCCAGCAAGGTGGCGTTGATCAGATAGGAGGGCACGCCCAGCTCCATCAGGCGGCTGACGGCGCTGGGCGCATCATTGGTATGCAGCGTGGAGAAGACCAGGTGGCCGGTCAGTGCAGCCTGCACCGCCATCTCGGCAGTGGCCAGATCGCGAATCTCGCCCACCATGATGATGTCCGGGTCCTGACGCATCAGCGCACGCAGGCCTTCGGTGAAGCCGAAGTCGAGCTGGGGTTGAACCTGGGTCTGATTGAAGCTGGGCTCGATCATTTCGATGGGGTCTTCCACCGTGCTGACATTGACCTCCTCGGTCGCCACACGCTTGAGCGTGGAGTACAGCGTGGTGGTCTTGCCCGATCCCGTGGGGCCGGTGACCAGGATGATGCCGTGCGGGCGCTTGACCAGATCTTCCCAGCGCTGCGCGTCATGGGCACTGAAGCCCAGCGCATCCAGGTTCTTGACCGTGTTCTCCGGGTCGAAGATGCGCATCACCATCTTCTCGCCAAAAGCCGTGGGCAAGGTGGACAAGCGCATTTCCACTTCCTCGCCGCGCGGGTTGCGCGTCTTGATACGGCCATCCAGCGGCCGGCGCTTTTCCACCACATCCATGCGCCCCAGCAACTTGACGCGCGCCACCATGGCATTCAGCACGCCCATGGGCATCTGGTAGACCGGATGCAGCACGCCGTCGATGCGAAAGCGGATCACGCCCTGCTCGCGCCTGGGCTCCAGATGAATGTCGCTGGCCCGCTGGTCGAAGGCATACTGCCACAGCCAGTCCACCACGCGCACCACGCCCTGGTCGTTGGCATCGAGCTGCTTGTTGCTTTTGCCCAGCTCCACCAGCTGTTCAAAACTGGCGCCGCCGGTCGCTCCACCGGCTTTCTCTGCCGCACGCACGGACTTGGCCAGGGCGAAGAACTCTGCCGTATAGCGCTTGATATCCTGCGGATTGGCCACCACGCAGCGCACGCTGCGGCGTGCCTGCCGCTCCACCTCGCTCACCCAGTCGCTGATGAAGGGCTCGGCCGTGGCAATCACCACCTCCTTGGCGGTCACCTGCACGGGCAGTACCTTGTGGCGCTCGGCATAGCTGGCGCTCATGACCTCACCCACGCGGCCCACATCCACACGCAGCGGATCGATGCGCAGATAGGCCAGACCGCTGCGCTGTGCCAGATACTGGGTCAGGGTCTCCAGATCCAGCGGCTGACGCGTCTGGGCGCCGACAACACCTACATTGGCAAGCCGCACCAGCGGCAGTTGCGCGCTCTCTGCGGCCGAGCAGCGCGCAATCGTGCGCTCGGCCTCCTGCGCCGTGATCACAGCGTCTTCCTGCAACCATTGCACCAGCTTGCGCCAGTCCAGCGGTCCCTGGTATTGAGCAGGCTTGATGGACTGTGGCAGAAGGGATTCAGTCAATGACATGGGCGGCAGTGGCAACAAAACTGCCTTGACTGTACCGCCATCGGCCCGCGCTTCTGACTAGGACGATGCAAAGCAGGCGAACGATGGCACTCATCTCTGATGCAGCTCAGGCATATTCGTCCAGCAGTCCGCCCAGGCCGCCCTGGCCCGGATTGCCACGACTTCTGCTCTGCATCTGCTCATCCTGCTTTTGCTGGACTGCCTCGGTCCCGCGCTGGGCAGCCTGCTGGGCTTGCTGTGCCTGCTGGTTCTGCAATGCCTCTATCTGGGCCTGCAACATCTGGATCTTGGTCTGCAGCAGTTGCGCCTGCTGCTCCTTGGTTTTGGCATCAGCGTCGCTGTTGGCAACTTCCTTGAGTTCGTTGGTGGCATCCTTGATCTGCCTTTGCAGCTGCTGGATACGCGATGCAATGCCGCCCCCCGAAGTGGCTGAACCGGCAGAACTGGAGGAAATGGCACTGATCGTCATGTCCACATCATCGGCAGAAAACCGCCACCATCAAGGCCGACACAAGCACTTTACTCAGGCTTTGCAATTACACGGTAGCGCCCCGGCCGATGCGGCTGACTTTGGCTTTGGCCGTCTTGCTGCCTGCCTCTGCATCGCGTGCAGGCACAAACACCTTGGCCCAGCGGGTGGTGTTCAGGTCCCAACGGGCCTGCACCTGATCGCAGGCCAGATCCAGCTCGGCGCCCTGCAGCACACGCGGTGTGCGCTGTGCCAGCACCACGGTATTGCCTTCGCGTGTGGGGCGGAAGGCCCAGAGCGCGTCCTCGCCAAAAGCCTGGGCCATCTGATCCAGGCTTTTGTCAAAGCTGGAGGAGCGCCCAAAGAGGTTGACGGTCATGATGCCGTCCTCGGTCAGCAGATTGCGGCAATCGGCATAGAACTCGGCGCTGTCGAGCACGGGAGCCGCAGCCTCATGGTCGTACAGATCGACTGCCAGTGCATCGACCGTGCCCTGCCATTCGGGCTTTTTGATTTCCTGGGCTGCATCGGCCAGCACCACCTGCAGCGTGCTGCTGTCAGGCGGCAGCTTGAACCAGCTGCGGCACACGGCCAGGACCTGAGGGTTCAGCTCGACCGCCGTGGTCTTCATGCGCAGCTTCTTGTGGCAGAACTTGGTGATGGCGGCCGCTCCCAGACCCAATTGCATGGCGTGCATCCGGGGCACTTCAGCAGGCTCGGCAAACAGCAGCCAGCCCATCATGCGCTGCACATACTCCAGATCGATATCAAAAGGATCGCGAATACGCATGGAGCCCTGGACCCAGGGCGTGCCCAGATGCAGATAGCGGATATCGCCGTCGTCGGAGACGCTGACTTCTGGCAGCTCCTGCACGCTGGCCACATTCTTGTCTTGCGCGGATTTGGCACCGCCACGGGTTTTACGGATCACGTTTCACACCAATCTTCAAAGCAGGCCATGGGCCGCCAGCGCATGGCGCCAGGCCTGCAGTTTTCTATCGAACGACCAGCCGGCATTGGCCGGGCTGGTGGATGGCAGCTTGAGGGCGATCAGCCCCAGCGCCTCTGTCTGACGGGCATGCTTGTAGCTCTCGCCGCCGTTGTGCAACGCCAGTTGCAGATCAGGGCAGCGCTGACGCAGTCCGGCAAAGTCGTTGACCTGGGCAGCGCGAATGGAGCTATCCAGACTGCCTTCGCGCTCGCAGCTCGCATACACATCCCACAGACCCAGCCCGCGTGCCAGCAGCCATTCGCAGCGGCCCGCGTAATCACTACGTGGCGGCTGCAGGTGCTGGGGCCACAAGGCCTGCAGCAGCGGCCAGAACTGGTTTTGCGGATGGGCGTAGTACTGGGCCTGCTGCAGCGACTTCATGCCCGGAAAGCTGCCCAGAACCAGCGCACGCGTGCGCTCATCGGCCACGGCTGCCAGCCCCTGCCAGCGCAGGCCAGTCTCTGTTGGAGTGGCAGAAGAATCCTCGGTCATGCCCTATTGTCGCCCAGCCATCATCATCCTGGATCTTGGGCTGACATTCAAAAAGATGAGCATGAGCCTCTTTGCCTGCAAAGGATAGCTACTGCCCCATCTACGGCAGTGCCGGCAGCCCTTTGAGCGCCTTACGTGCATTGGCCGTGCAGGCCTGCGCCAGCTGCTCAATGCCCATGCCGCGCAGCCGCGCGATCTCCGCCGCAATGCGCGGCAGCTCGGCGGAGCTGTTGCGCCCCTGGGGCTGGCCGGCCGCACGCTGTTCGGCCGTGGTGTAGAGCCAGTGCGGCGGAATATCGGGAGCATCGGTTTCCAGAACCAGCGCCTCCAGCGGCAGGCTGGCCGCCAGCTCACGCAGCTTGAGCGCGCGCTCATAGGTGATGGCACCGCCAAAGCCCAGCTTGAAGCCCATATCGATGAAGGCCTGCGCCTGCTGGGCGCTGCCGTTGAACGCATGGGCAATGCCACCCACAACCCTGTGCTGACGCAAGGTCTTGAGCAGACGATCGCTGCTCTTGCGCACATGCAGGATGACGGGCAGCTCGAATTCACGTGCCAGCCGGATCTGCTGCTCGTAGAACCAGATCTGGCACTGCTCGTCCAGTCCGGGGACAAAAAAGTCGAGACCGATTTCGCCCACCGCCACCAGTTGCGGGTCGCCGCTCTGCTGATGCAGCAGCTCGCGCAACGCCGCGATATCGGACTCCTGCGCGCCGGGCGTGTAGAGCGGATGAATGCCCAGCGCATAGCTGTCGCCATGGCGATGGGCAAGCGCAATCACATCCTGCCAGTGGCTGCGCTGTACGGCAGGAATGACCAGATGCGTGACGCCTGCGGCCTGCGCAGCGGCGCGCACGGCATCTCTGTCAGGTGCGAACTCGGGCGCATCCAGATGGCAATGAGTATCTATCCAGGTTGGCATCCACACATCATGCATCGGCTGGGCTGCTTGCGCAGCCCGGCCTCGGCCGATGACACGTCAAGTGACTACAGACAGTTTCCTGCCTTGTCCTACGATTCACATATTGAAACAAATAAAACATTAAGCAACTTTACCCCCTACCCTGCGCGACCGGCCAAAGGAGCAAGTTATGACGGGACTTCTGCAAAGCACGCTCTGGCAACGCCTGAGCCAAAGTCATCAGCGCGCCGACATGCAGGGCAAGCTGGCCGCGCTGGATCAGGTGCAGGCCGTGATCGAATTCGATCTGCAAGGTCATGTGCTGACGGCCAATGACAACTTTCTGCGCACCATGGGCTATAGCCCCGAACAGATCATCGGCCAGCATCACCGCATGTTCGTCGATGAGGAAACCCGCGGTTCTGTCGAGTACGCCCAGTTCTGGCAGCGCCTGGCAGCGGGTCTGCACGACAGCGGACGCTACCGCCGCATCAACAGCCAGGGCGAGGACGTGTGGCTGCAGGCCAGCTACAACCCGATCTTCGACAGCCAGGGCCAGCCGCGCAAAGTCATCAAGTACGCTACCGACATCACCGAGCAGCAGCAGCACGAAGACGATGCCCGCGGCCAGCTCCAGGCCATTGCCAAGGTACAGGCCATCATCGAGTTCGATCTGAACGGCAACATCCTCACGGCCAACGATCTGTTCCTGCAGACCATGGGCTACTCCCTCGCCGAAGTCGTGGGCAGGCACCACAGCATGTTCGTCCAGCCGCACGAGCGCCAGTCCCCGGCCTATCAGCATTTCTGGCACAAGCTGGCCCTGGGCCATCATGATGCCGGCCAGTACCTGCGCATAGGCAAGGCCGGTCGCCAGGTCTGGATCGAAGCCAGCTACAACCCCATACTCGACGCCGAAGGCCGCCCCTTCAAGGTTGTCAAGTTCGCTACCAACATCACGCGCCGCGTGACCGCAGCCCAAACCCTGCGTGCCACGGTGGAAGGTCTGACCGAAAGCGCCAACCATGCGCGCCAGGCCAACGAGCTAGCCCAGGACGCCTGCAGCGTGGCCGAGGCCGGCGGCCGCACCGTGCAGGATGTGGTGACCACCATGGAATCCATCAGCGCCAGCTCCCGCAAGATCAGCGACATCATCGGCATGATGGACTCCATCGCCTTCCAGACCAATCTGCTGGCGCTCAACGCCGCCGTGGAAGCGGCCCGCGCCGGCGACCAGGGGCGCGGCTTTGCCGTGGTGGCCAATGAGGTGCGCCAGCTGGCCCAGCACAGCGCCGAAGCCGCCAAGGAGATCAAGCAGCTGATCCAGACCTCGGTCACCCAGGTCACCCAGGGGGTGAACCAGGTGCGCGAGGCCGGCACCACCATGGCCGAGATCGTGAACTCCTCGCGCCAGGTCACGCAGATCATGGGCGAGGTGGTGCAGACCTCGCTGGCCCAGTCCGCCAGGCTGCGCGAGGTCACCGACGATCTGACGGCGCAGGATGTTTCGACCAATCCAGGCTCGGTCAAGCCGCGCCCTGCCGTGCCGCTGCAGGCTTCGGCCCGCGAGCAGGCCACGATCGCCATCCGGAACGCGGCAGTCGGCGCTTATTGAAACAGGAAAAGCGCCCCAGGCACTTCATGAAAAAGGCCCGGCGCTGCAAAGGCAGCGACCGGGCCTTTGCCCGTCGGCAGGCAGGAGGTCAGGCCAGCTGTCCCTGCCCCAGCCTGACCATGCGATCGCAACGCGCTGCCAGTCCTTCGTCATGAGTGACCATCACAAACGCCGTGCCATGGCTGCGCGCCAGCTCCAGCATCAGCGCAAACACCGTATCGGCCGTGCCGCGATCCAGATTGCCCGTGGGCTCGTCGGCCAGCACGCAGGCCGGACGCGTAACCAGGGCACGTGCAATGGCCACGCGCTGACGCTCGCCTCCCGACAACTCGGCCGGGCGATGCGCCATGCGCTGGCCCAGGCCCACGGCGCGCAGCATCTCGGCGGCGCGATCCATGCAGTCCTCCTTGGCATCGCGGCGAATGCGCAGCGGCATGGCCACATTCTCCTGGGCCGAGAACTCGGCCAGCAGATGATGGAACTGGTAAATAAAGCCCAGATGCTGGTTGCGCAGCGCGCCCTGCTTTTGCGCACTGAGCTGGTGCAAGGGCTGGCCCATGAGGCTGACGCTGCCGGTGGAGGGAGCATCCAGCCCGCCCAGCAAGTGCAGCAAGGTGGACTTGCCCGAACCCGAGGCGCCGACAATCGCCAGTGTCTCGCCCGCCTGAACCTGCAGATCCACTCCCTGCAGCACGGTCACATCCAGCTTGCCTTCGGCAAAGCGCTTGGTCAGGCCGCGTGCCTCCAGCACGCTCTGGCCCATCACAACATCATTCATAACGCAGTGCCTCCGCAGGGTTCACGCGGCTGGCACGCCAGCTGGGGTAAATCGTGGCCACAAAAGAAAGAATCAGGGAAATCACGGCGATCGGCACGATGTCCGTGGACTGCGGCTCGCTGGGCATCTTGCTGATCAGGTAGATGTCCTTGGGCAGGAAGTTGGCATGCAGCGCCTGCTCTATGGCCGGCACGATGACGTCGATATTGAAGGCAATCGCCAGCCCCAGCGCCAGACCGGCCAAGGTACCGATGACGCCGACCATGGCTCCCTGCACCATGAAGATTCCCATGATGGACGAGGGCGAGGCCCCCAGGGTACGCAGGATGGCAATATCGGCACGCTTGTCCTGCACGCTCATCACCAGGGTGGACACCAGATTGAAAGCCGCCACGGCCACGATCAGGGTCAGGATGATGAACATCATGCGTTTTTCGAGCTGCACGGCGGCAAACCAGGTCTTGTTCTGCTGCGTCCAGTCACGGATGAACAAGCGGTCCGTCAAGGTGTCAGCGAGTTCATGCGCCACGCGCGGGGCCTCGTGCAAATCCTTGAGCTTGAGGCGAATGCCGGTCGGCCCTTCCAGGCGGAAGATGCGCTGTGCATCCTCGTAATGCATCATCACCAGCGCCGAGTCATATTCGTAGTGACCGGAATCGAAGGTGCCGGCCACCGTCATCTGCTTCATGCGCGGCAGCACGCCGGCCGGAGTGACCTGTCCGCTGGGAGCGATCAGCGTGATCACATCGCCTTCGCTCACACCGAGATTGCGCGCCAGCTCGATGCCAAGCACCACCTTGAACTCGCCAGGCACCAGACGCTTGAGCACCTCGCCGCTGGTGGCCGCCAGATCGGTCACCTCGCCCTCACGCGCCGGATCGATACCGCGCACCAAGGCGCCTTTCATATCCTCGCCGCGCGCCAGCAAGGCCTGAGCTGCCACAAAAGGCGCGGCCCCCACCACATCGGGGTTGGCCCTGGCCTCGCGCATGGTGCGCTCCACATCAGGCAGAGGCGCGCCCTGCGGGGCGTAGATTTCTACATGGGAGACGACGCTGAGCATGCGATCCCGCACTTCCTTCTGGAAGCCGTTCATCACGCTCAGCACAATGATCAGCGCCGCCACGCCCAGCGCAATGCCAAGCATGGAGACACCCGAGATAAAGGAGATGAAGCCATTGCGGCGTGTGGCGCGCCCTGCACGGGTATAGCGCCAGCCCACGGCCAGTTCGTAGGGAAATTGCATGTTGCCAGCATTGTGGCATTGCCGGCAATGCCCTGCCGGCGGCGCCAGCCTTATGCAATTTGACTGCCCGCCGCCCCTCTATCGGGGCGGCCTGCTGCGCCCTATGCGTGGCAGATCCGCGTATTGCTCCTGCTGCTCCAGCGTCACCGCATGGGCCTGAAGCTTGGCCAGCAGGCCGTCAAACAAGGCCAGCTCTTCATCGCTGAGGACGGACACGATGTCGGCATGAATCTTGACCATCTCGGGCAGGATCAGGCCGTACATGCGCCGCCCCTCCTCGGTCAGGTAAATGGCCACGCGCCGACGATCTCCATCCAGAGGCTTGCGCAGCACCCAGCCTTTTTCCTCCAGGCCGCTGAGCGCCCGCGAAGTGCGCGCCCTGTCCAGCTGCACCTTCTGCGCCAGCTCGGAGGACAGCAAACCCTCCTCCGTCGCCAGCGTCGCCATCACGCCCCATTCACGGCGCGTCAGGCCGAAGCGGGCCTCGCACATGCGCATGGCCATGCCGCCCGCCACGCCAAAAAAGCGGCTGATGCGAAACAGCAGCATCTGCTGAATGGAGGTGGGTTGTCGGGTATTCACGGGGATGAGTTGATTAGATCAATTGTGGATGTCACTTCTACAGTGTGCATTCCCAATACAGAGACAAAGGGAAGTGCTGGGGATTTTCGCAAATGCCGGCTCTTCCCTCAGACAAGAGAGTGATTCCATGGCTCGCCTGACTGCACCCCGCCGCCTTCTTCAAACCAGCCTGGCTCTGCTGCTGGGCTGCTCCGCCTTCGCCTCCCAGGCCCAGCCTGCCGATGGCGCAGCCGTCGCCGCCTGGCCTCACAAGCCAGTTCGGCTGATAGCAGCCTTCGCTCCCGGTGGGGCTGTGGACATACTGGCGCGCGGCGTCGGAGAAGTGCTTCAACGTGAGACCAAGCAGCCATTCGTTGTTGAAAACCGCACCGGCGCTGGCGGCAATATAGGAGCCGATTACGTCGCCAAGGCTGCCGCCGACGGATACACCATGCTGATCGGCCTGGACACGAGCTTCACGGTCAACCCGCTGATCTACAAAAGCATGCCGTTCAAAAATGGCGACCTGCGTCCTGTCATGGTGTTCGCCTCGCAAGGCATGCTGATGGCCGTCAGTCCCAAGACAAATATCAAGACACTGGAGCAGTTCATCGCCCGCGGCAAGGACAAGGGCCTGACCTTAGGGTCCGCCGGCTATGGAACCCCCGGCCATCTGGCCTCCAGCATCCTGACTTACGCCACCGGAGCCAAGGTCAACCATGTGCCCTACAAAGGCAATGCACCTGCCACGCTAGCCATGCTCTCTGGCGAGGTGGACGGCGGCGTCATCAGCTCCACCGCCATGCTGCCCCATGTGACCACTGGAAAGATCACGGCGCTGGCCGTGACCACGGCCCAGCGCAACCCCTTGCTGCCGGAAGTCCCCTCGGTGGCCGAACTGGGACACAAGGAGCTGCAGCAGGAAGTGCTTTTCGCCGCCTGGGTGCCCAGCAGCACACCCGAGCCACTGGTGCAGAAAATCCAGGCACAGTTCGAGAAGGCCATGAAGGACGGCACTTTGCGTGAACGCATGCGTGTCAACGACATGGTCTACGAAGGGCTGACAGGCGATGCGGCCGTCAAGCGCATTCAGGCCCTGGCCGACCGCTACCGGGTTCTGGCCCAGGCCACCGGCATGAAGATGGAATGAGCGCTTGCGCCAGCCATCAGCCCCATGACAACGACCCGCATTTCATGACTCGCCCCAACATCATCTTTATCGTCGCCGACGATCTCGGTTATGCCGATCTGGGCTGCTACGGCGGCCGCGATGCCGAGTTCGGCCCGGTATCCCCGGTGCTCGACCGTCTGGCGGCCAACGGCCTCAGGCTCACCCAGGGCTATGCCAATTCACCCGTGTGCTCGCCCACGCGTTTTGCCCTGGCCACGGCCCGCTATCAATACCGCTTGCGCGGCGCGGCCGAGGAGCCCATCAACAGCAAGACGCGCGGCACGCCGCTGGGCGCCAAGCTGGGCCTGCCGCCCGAAATCCCCACCGTTGCCTCGCTGCTCAAGGGCGCGGGCTATCGCACGGCACTGATAGGCAAATGGCATCTGGGCTACCCTCCCCACTTCGGCCCGCTGCGCTCGGGCTACGAGGAATACTTCGGTCCCATGTCGGGCGGCGTGGATTACTTCACCCATCTGAGCAGCTCGGGCCAGCACGATCTGTGGGTGGGCGAAGAGGAGCATCACGACGAAGGCTATCTGACCGACCTGCTGTCCCAGCGCAGCGTGGACTTCGTCAACCGCATGAGCGAAGGCGACTCCCCCTTCTTCCTGAGCCTTCACTACACGGCCCCGCACTGGCCCTGGGAAACCCGTGATGACCGTGAGACTGCCGAGCAGTTGGGGGCGGGCATCACGCATCTGGCGGGCGGCAATATTCACCAGTACCGCCGCATGATTCATCACATGGATGAGGGCATAGGCTGGATCGTCGAAGCACTGCGCAAGAACGGCCAACTGGACAACACGCTGATCATCTTCACCAGCGATAACGGCGGCGAGCGCTTCTCGGACAGCTGGCCTCTCGTGGGCGGCAAGATGGACCTGACCGAAGGCGGCATCCGCGTGCCCTGGATCGCCCACTGGCCTGCCGTGATCGCGGCCCGTCGCAGCAGCGCCCAACAATGCATGAGCATGGATTGGTCGGCCACGGTGCTGGATGCAGCCGGTGTGAGCGCCGATCCGGACTACCCGCTGGACGGCATCTCCATCCTGCCCGTGCTGCGCACCGACGGTGCGGAGTTTGCCCGGCCTCTGTACTGGCGCATGCTCTACCGCAACCAGCGTGCGCTGCGCGAAGGCGAATGGAAATACCTGCGCGTGGAAGACAACGAATACCTGTTCAATCTGGCACAGGACGAACGCGAGCGTGCCAATCTGGCCGGACAGCACCCCGAGCGCATGCAGGCCATGCGACAGCGCTGGGACGACTGGAATGCCAGCATGCCCGCCATTGCCGATGATGCGAGTTACAGCCTGGTCTACACCCTGAAAAATATGCCGGCGAGGTGACAAAGCACCCCGCACCATGCCCGGGCGGCGGCCATGCCCGACAATAGCGCCCATGTCTTTGACCGCGCCTTTGCTGCCTGCCGCCCAAGCCCTGGGCACAGGCGCCTCTGAAATCATTGTTGCCTATGCCAGCGGCCCTGCCGACATTCCCCAGGCATGGGACGGTTTGCAACTCCCTCACCTGCAGGCCTTGCTGGCAACGCTGGCCCCGACCACGCTGGTGCAGGGCGACGAGATGGATTTCTCTCCCCCGCATGAACGCGCCCTGGCCCGCAGCATGCAGCTGCCCGATACACCCGGGCTGATTCCCTGGGCAGCGCTGGTGGCCGGAGACAGCAGCCAGGCCTGTGCCTTCATCACGCCCTGCCACTGGCATATCACGCCGGACCAGGTCCACCAGACCGACCCGGCCAGCGCGCCACTGGACGAAGACGAATCCCGCCAGTTGCTGGCGCTGATCGCGCCCTGGTTCAGCGACGACGGCATCACGCTGGAATATCTGCGCGCCGACCTCTGGCTGGCACGCGGGGCGGCCTTCAAGGACCTGGCTACCGCCTCGATGGACCGGGCACTGGGTCGCGACGTGCGCCCCTGGATGCCCGAGCCCATCCAGGGTGCCATCATCCAGCGTCTGCAGACCGAGCTGCAGATGCTGCTCTACACCCATGTCTTCAACGACCAGCGTGCAGCACGCGGTCTACCGCCCATCAACTCCTTCTGGGTACATGGCACGGGAAGCCTGAGCAGCCTGCCCACAGCGAACCCTGCCGCAGTCTGTGTCGATGATCTGCGCCACACCGCGCTGCAGGGCAATGTGCAAGGCTGGAAAAAAGCCTGGCAGGCGCTGGACAGCGGCCTGATCGCCGAGCTGCAGCAGCGGGCCGCCCGGGGCGAGCCCGTCAAGCTCACGCTCTGCGGCGAGCGCAATGCCGTGCAATGGCAAAGCCAGCCACGTGGCCTGATGGACAAGATCAAGAGTGTTTTTGGCACGAAACGCTTACCTGACCTGCGAGAGATGCTATGAAAATAATCCCCAGGTCCATTCCCGACGGCAGTGTCTCTGCACTGCTGCAGGCCAAGATTCATCCCTTGCTGGCCCAGCTCTATGCAGCGCGAGGCGTCTGCTCGGCCGACGAATTGGACGATGCCCCGGCGCGCCTGCTGCCGCCCTCGGGCCTGCGCGGCATCGATACTGCCGTACAGCTCCTGGCCGATGCCATCACCGCGCAAAAGCGCCTGTGCATCGTCGCCGACTATGACTGCGATGGCGCCACGGCCTGCGCCGTGGGCCTGCGCGGCCTGCGCATGCTAGGCGCGGCTCATGCCGACTATCTGGTGCCCGACCGCGTGGTCGACGGCTATGGCCTGACGGCCCCCATCTCGCGCCGAGTCAAGGAGACCGGTGCCGACATGCTGATCACCGTGGACAACGGCATTGCCAGCGTCGAAGGCGTGGCCGTGGCCAAGGAGCTGGGCATGTCGGTCGTGGTGACCGACCACCATCTGCCCGGCGACCACCTGCCGCTGGCCGATGCCATCGTCAACCCCAACCAGCCCGGCTGCGAGTTCGCGAGCAAATCCATGGCCGGCGTGGGAGTCATGTTCTATGTGCTGCTGGCCCTGCGCACCGAGCTGCGCAATCGCGGCCGCTTTGACCGCCACAACCAGCCCCGTCTCGAGCAATTGCTGCCTCTGGTAGCACTGGGCACGGTGGCCGACGTGGTCAAGCTCGATGCCAACAACCGCCGCCTGGTGGCACTGGGTCTCAAGCAGATTCGCAAAGGCGTCATGCAGCCCGGCATACGCGCGCTGTTCGAGGCATCGGGCCGCCGCTTCGACATGGCCACCACCATCGACTTCGGCTTTGCCCTGGGCCCGCGCATCAATGCCGCCGGTCGTCTGGCAGACATGACCATAGGCATCGAGTGCCTGACCACGGAAGATGTCAGCCGCGCCGACAATCTGGCACGCATGCTGGACAGCATCAACCGCGAGCGCCGCGAGATCGAAGTCAGCATGCGCGAGCATGCCCTGCTCATGGCCGAAGGCCTTTGCGAGGACGGCATGACGCCGCCGCCTGCCATCAGCGTGTTCGACCCCGACTTTCACGAGGGCGTGGTCGGTGTAGTGGCCTCGCGCATCAAGGACAAGCTGCACCGGCCCACGTTTGTGTTTGCAGCCAGCGGCGCCCCGGGCAAGGAGCATGAGCTCAAGGGCTCGGGCCGCTCCATTCCAGGCTTTCACCTGCGCGATGCGCTGGATCTGGTCAGCAAGCGCCACCCCGGTCTGATACTGCGTTTTGGCGGCCACGCCATGGCAGCAGGCTGCACCATCGCGGAAGCGCACTTTGACGAGTTCGAAAAGGCTTTTGCCCAGGTCGCCAGGGAATGGCTGGATGCCGCCACGCTGACGCGCAGGCTGGAGACCGATGGCCCGCTGTCGCCCCAATGGCTGGACACCGGCCTGATCGAACAAATGCAGCTGGCCGTCTGGGGCCAGGGCTTTGCCGCGCCGACTTTCAGCGAAGAGCTGGAAATCACCTCGCAGCGCCTGGTCGGCGAAAAGCATCTGAAGCTGGAGCTGCTGCACCATGGCTCCAAGATCGACGGCATCTGGTTCAACCACACCGACCCGCTGCCCGCGCGCACCACCCTGGCCTATCGCCTGGACATCAACGAATGGCGCGGCGAACGCAAGGTGCAGTTTCTCGTGGAAGCCGCGCAGGACTTCGAGGGTGGTGCCGGCAACATGGGCTTCTGATCCTCGCCCCAGCCTGGACCGCCGCCACAGCGAACGTGGCGGCTGCCCATTTCACGCTGTGCCCGTCACTTAGAACTGCTCCCAGCTATCGTCCTCCGCAGTGCTTGCAAGGGACTGCGCCTTGGACCTGGACGCTACCGGCCTGGGAACTGCAACGGCAGGATGAGCGGCCGGGTTGAGCGCCTTGATCGTCGCTAGCGGCCTGGGGACCACTGCGGACACGGTCGTGAAAGCCTCGGCATTGCGTCCCAGCTTGAAGACTGAGACCACTTCCGCCAGACGACGCGCCTGCTCCTGCATGGACAGCGCTGCCGCACTGGACTCCTCCACCAGCGCTGCGTTCTGCTGCGTCATCTGGTCCAGATTGCTCACCGCCTGATTGACCTGATTGATGCCGTCGCGCTGCTCGGTGGACGAGGCCGTGATCTCGCCGATCAGATCGCTGACACGGCGCACGCTGGCCACGATCTCGCTCATGCTCTGGCCCGCCAGCTCCACCTGCTGCGAGCCCGACTGCACATTGTCCACGCTGGTGGTGATGAGCTGCTTGATCTCCTTGGCCGCCTCAGCGCTGCGCTGCGCCAGGCTGCGCACCTCGCCCGCCACCACGGCAAAACCACGGCCCTGCTCACCGGCGCGTGCCGCCTCGACGGCTGCATTCAGGGCCAGGATATTGGTCTGAAAGGCAATGGAGTCGATCACGCCGATGATGTCGGCAATCTTGCGGCTGCTGTCGGTGATCTGGCCCATGCTCTGCACCACCTGCTGCACCACGCGACCGCCTTGCTCGGCCGCCTGGGCGGCTGTCGATGCCAACTGATTGGCCTGACGTGCAGTATCGGCAGACTGGGTGACGGTGGCCGTCAGCTCTTCCATGCTGGCTGCGGTTTCCTCGAGGTTGGCCGCCGTCTGCTCGGTGCGGGCCGACAGGTCCTGGTTGCCCGTGGCAATCTGGCCCGAGGCCGAAGAGACGGATTCCACGCCCGAGCGCACCTGGCCGACGACGGAGCGCAAGCGCTCGGCCATGGCGTTCAGGGACTTGAGCAGACGGCCCAGTTCGTCATGACGGTCATTGCGCACCGTTGCCGTCAAATCGCCGGCAGCGATGGAGTCGGCCAGAGTTACCGCCTCATTCAACGGAGCGATGATCGAGCGCAGGATCAGAGCCGCCATCGCCAGCCCCAGCAGAACGATCAGGCCGCAGACCAGACCGATAGCCACATAGGCCTGAGATTGGCTTGCTTCGCCATCGGCAACCACACGTTGGCTGCGTTGCTCCTGCAACTGCACAAACTTGCGCTGCGCATCCACGTAGACCTTGGCGTTGGGACGCAGCTGTTTTTCAACCAGATCGAAGGCCGCCGCAAAATCATTGTCCTTGCGCGCGGCCTGCACGGCTGCATTGCTCTCCAGCGTCACGCGCCTGCGCTCGGCGACCTCGTCCAGCACCTTGCGCGATTCATCGTCAGTGACCAGTTCGTTGAGCTTTTTCTGCAGCTCGGTGATATGCGCAATCCCGTCACTCATCAGCTTGCGCTGCTGCTCCACCAGGTTTTCCTCGGAGGAAATGGCCGCGACGATGGAGCGATCCACGCTTTGCTCGGTCAGATGACGCCACTCGCTGGCAATGTTGGCTGCCATTCGGGTACGCGTGGCCTCCTTGGAGATGCTCACGTACACGCGGTCCAGATAGATCAGGCTGCCTGCAGACACCAGCAGCAAGCCCGCCAGCAAGCCAATCACCAAAGCCCACAGCTTTTGTGACACAGAGAACTGATTCAATTTCATTTTTTATCCATCTCAATAGATCAAGCAACACCGTGGCAGCCTTAACGAATTCAGAAACTCACAAGCGCTGTAGCCAATCCTTAATCGGCATACTGGCGGGAGATTTGAGCTTTGTTACAAGCTACGACCGCAATAGCGCTCGTGTTATGACACAAATCATGATTGCGTACAGCCGCCTACAATCAAGCCGTGCCCAAAACCTATCTGAACGCCGATCTGCACTGCCACTCCGTCGTCTCCGACGGCACTCTGACGCCCGAGCAACTGGCTCTGCGTGCTGCCGAGCGAGGGGTTGAGCTCTGGGCGCTGACCGATCACGACGAGGTCGGCGGCCAGCACCGGGCAGCAGCCGCAGCCAGGTCAGCAGGGCTGGACTATCTGACAGGCACTGAAATTTCCGTCAGCTTCTCGGGCAGCGGCGTACATATCGTGGGCCTGGGCTTTGACGCCGATAACGCAGCGCTGACCCGAGGCCTGTACGACACTCGCAACGGCCGCGGCCCACGCGCCCGCGAAATGGCCAGGCAGCTGGAACTGGCCGGCATTCCCGGCGCCTATGAAGGAGCACTGCGCCATGCAGGCAACCCCGAGCTGATCTCGCGCACCCACTTCGCGCGCTTTCTCCTGGAGAGCGGCGTCTGCAGCGACACCTATGAGGTCTTCAAACGCTATCTGACAGAAGGCAAGCCCGGTTATGTCGCCCATGTCTGGGCGAATCTGGAGGACGCCGTGCGCTGGATCGTGGATGCCGGCGGCGTGGCCGTGATTGCCCACCCGGCACGTTACGACTTGAGCCATAACGAGGAATATGCGCTGTTTTCCAAGTTCAAGGAACTCGGCGGCCAGGGCGTGGAGGTCGTGACCGGCAGCCACCGTCCGCACGAATATGCGATCTATGCCGATCTGGCCCTGGAATTCGGCCTGGCCGCATCGCGCGGCAGCGACTTTCACAGCCCCGATGAATCGCAGATAGACCTGGGGCAGCTGCCCTATCTGCCCAGTCAGCTCACTCCCGTCTGGGAGCTGCTGCAGGACCGCATACAGCGTGCATAAATCACAGAGAGAGATTGCATGACCACCGTTTTTGAAGTCTATCCAGAGAACCCGCAACCCCGCATCATCAAGCAGGCGGCGGACATGCTGCGCAAGGGTGCCATTCTTGCCGTACCCACCGATTCCAGCTATGCCCTGGTCTGCCACCTGGACGACAAGAACGCCGTGGACCGCATGCGCCGCATCCGGCAGATCAACGACAAGCACCACCTCACGCTGCTGTGCCGCGACCTGTCCGAGCTGGCCAACTATGCCCGCGTGGACAACCGCCAGTACCGCTTGCTCAAGCTGGCCACGCCAGGCCCCTACACCTTTATTCTTGAAGCCAGCAAGGAAGTGCCCAAGCGCCTGAGCCACCCTTCGCGCAAGACCATCGGCCTGCGCGTGCCGGATCGCAAAGGTCTGCAACTGCTGCTGGAAGAACTGGGCGAGCCCTTGCTGGCCACCACCTTGATTGCGCCCGGCGAGACCGAGCCGCTCAATGATGCCGAGTCGATTCTGGAGCGCTTCCCCCATGAGCTGGACGCCGTGGTCGACTCCGGTGCCTGCCCGCAGCAACCCACCACGGTGCTGGACCTCACGCCCATGGCCTTGAACAATCCCCCCGTCGTGGTGCGCCAGGGCATGGGCGGCCTGAAAGACATAGGCCTTCAGCCCGAATAGGCGCGGCCTCATGCACGAACAGCAGCTGCCGCAAGACTTTGTTCAGCGCCACTGGCCCTGGCTCATCGTCTCTTTGTGCGCTTACTCGGTGATGGTGGCGGTGCTGTTCTGGCAGGCGTCTCAGGCATGGCTGATCTATGCCCTGGCCACCCTCTGGACGGCATGGACGATTCGGGCTTATGCCGGAGGCAAGTCATTCCATGTCTCGCCAGGGCTGTCGGCACAGGCCGATGACTCCATACTGCGCCGCAGGGTCCTGCTGGGAACGGCTATCTGCCTCCATTTCGGCTTTACCGTCGTGGCCATTTACGGCTATCTGCACGAAGCTCGCTGAATCAAAGCTCTTCATAGGCCAGCTCGCGGGCACGAGCTGGACGCGCCTGCGCGGCCCCGGCTCCGCGCGGAGCCGGCATGGCAGAAGGAGCCAGACAAGGTGACTCATCGTCATCGAGTTTGAAGGCCCCCACCGCCTGCTGCAGATCCTGCGTACGCGCATTGAGCGCAGCAGCGGCTTGCGTGGCCTGCATGACCAGGGCGGCATTTTCCTGATTGGTGCTGTCCATGTGAGCCACGGCCGTATTCACATGGGCGATGCCCTCGCTTTGCTGCTGCAGCGCACCGGAGATTTCGCTCAGCAGACCTGTGACCTGACCTACGGACTGCATGATTTCCTTCATGGTGCTGCCGGCCTGGCCCACCAGGCCAGAGCCGCTTTCCACCTGAGTCACGCTGGCCGTGATCAGCTCCTTGATCTGTTTGGCCGCTTCGGCACTGCGCTGCGCCAGCGAGCGCACCTCGCTGGCCACCACGGCAAAGCCACGCCCCTGCTCTCCGGCGCGGGCCGCTTCCACGGCCGCATTGAGGGCCAGGATATTGGTCTGGAAGGCGATGCCTTCAATGACCTGAATGATGTCCACAATCTTGCGCGAGCTGCCGCTGATGGCATCCATGGTGTGAACGACCTGGTCCACCACATCACCGCCACGTCCGGCCGTGGCCGATGCAGTGACTGCCAGAGAGCTGGCCGAATGAGCGCGCTCTGCGTTCTGGCGCACTGTGACGGTGAGCTGCTCCATGCTGGCTGCGGTTTCGGTCAGCGCGCTGACCTGCTGCTCGGTGCGGCTGGAGAGGTTGATGTTGCCCGCATCGATTTCATAGGCCGAAACGGCCAGTGAATCGGTGGACTGCTTGATGCGACCCACCAACTCGGTCAGCGTGTCTTCCATGGTGCTCAGCGCAGTCAGAAGACGACCGAACTCGCCTTCGGCATTCGAAGAGAACTCCTTGCTCAAATCACCTGCTGCCACGGTCTCGGCAATCAGGATGGCTTCCTGCAATGGCGCCACGATGCGGCGGCGCAGGCTGATCCAGGACCACGTGCAGGAAATGCAGACCCAGGCGCCCAGTGCCAGCAGCCACCAGCGCGAACGCTCGACCTCCGCCATCAAGTTCTGCGACTGCTGCGCCGTGAGCGATCCCGCCTTGAGCACCTCCAGCACATCAGACATCGCTGACCAGGCAATTCCCATCAAAGCCAGGACAAAAACACTGATGCTGACAAATGCAATCACCAGTCGCTTGCTTACCGTCATATTGATCCCCTTGCCCTGTCCTGCCGAACGCCGTGTTATGTATTGATTTCGTCAACCCGCACAAAACCTGTTCCGCTGTGCAGGCAGCAACCACGGATTTGCGCGAGTTGCATTTTGCAACATCTGGTTTACCACACAACTATGTGCAACCCGTATTTCTGCAACAGCAAACGGCTTGTCCCGGTACAAGACAGCAGCTTGGCGCGGCGTCTGAGACAATCAGTGCGTGGAACTCATCGAACTCATACAAACCGTACTGATTTACGCACTGCCCGTGCTGTTCGCCATCACCATTCATGAGGCGGCGCACGGCTATGCTGCGCGTCACTTTGGCGACAACACCGCAGCCATGATGGGTCGCATCACGCTCAACCCCATCAAGCATATCGACCCCATCGGCACCATCTTGATGCCGCTGCTGCTGTATTTCGCTACCTCGGGCGCGTTTCTTTTCGGCTATGCCAAGCCCGTGCCCGTGCGCTTTGACCATCTGCGCCACCCCAAGCGCGACATGATCTGGGTAGCGCTGGCCGGCCCTGCCTCCAATTTCGTGCAGGCCGTGTTCTGGGGCCTGCTGCTGATCGTCTTGGTAGGCACAGGTCTGCACGAGCGCTTTTTCCTAGAGATGTGCCGCGCCGGCATTCTGGTCAACCTGGTGATGTGGGCCTTCAATCTCTTTCCGCTGCCGCCTCTGGACGGTGGCCGCATTCTGGTCGGTCTGCTGCCCTGGAAGCAGGCGCAACTGGTGGCGCGTGTCGAGCCCTATGGCTTTTTCATCGTCATGGCACTGGTGATTGCCGGCGTGGTCGGCAGCTACTGGCTGCGCCCGTTGATGAGCCTGGGCTACTCGGCCATCGATCTGATCCTCTACCCCTTCATGGCCTTGCTGCGCTGAACCCAGCGCCTGGTCTGCTACTGATATCTGTTGTTGATCCCTATGAGCACCACCCGTTTTCTGACCGGCATCACCCCCAGCGGAACCCCACACCTGGGCAACTACGCAGGCATGATGCGCCCCGCCATCGAAGCCAGTCGCGACAAAAATGTGGAGAACTTCTACTTTCTGGCCGACTACCACGCGCTCATCAAGTGCCAGGACCCCGAGCGCGTGCAACGCTCGACCATCGAAATCGCCGCCAGTTGGCTGGCCGCTGGTCTCGACCCCGAGCATGTGACCTTCTACCGCCAGTCGGACATCCCCGAGATTCCGGAGCTGACCTGGTTCCTGACCTGCGTGACCGGCAAGGGCCTGCTCAACCGCGCCCACGCCTACAAGGCAGCGGTGGACAAGAACAATGCATCCGGCAGCGAACCAGACGACGGCGTGACCGCCGGTCTCTTCATGTATCCCGTGCTCATGGGCGCCGACATTCTGATCTTCAACGCCAACAAGGTTCCTGTGGGCCGCGATCAGGTGCAACACCTGGAGATGGCGCGCGACATGGCGTCGAGCTTCAACCACATCTACGGCGGCGAGTACTTCACGCTGCCTGAGGCCGTGGTGGAGGAGTCCGTCGCCACCCTGCCCGGCCTTGACGGCCGCAAGATGAGCAAGAGCTACAACAACACGATTCCGCTGTTTGCGCCACGTGAACAACTCAGGAAGCTCATCAACAGCATCACCACCGACTCGCGCGCCCCCGGCGAGGCCAAGGAAGTCGAAGGCTCCGCCCTGTTCCAGATCTATCAAGGCTTTGCCAGCGAAGAGGAAAGTGCCGCCCTGCGCCAGCAATATGCCGAAGGCATTGCCTGGGGCGATGCCAAGCAGATCCTGTTCGAGCGCATCGACCGTGAAATCGCCCCCATGCGCGAGCGTTATGAATACCTGATTGCCCACCCGGCAGAGCTGGAAGAGATTCTTCAGGCCGGTGCCATCAAGGCACGCAAGCTGGCGACTCCTTTGCTGCAGCAACTGCGCGGCGCCGTCGGCATCCGCAACCTGGCGCAAGCCAGCAAGGCCAAGACCAAGGCTGCCAAGACTGCACTGCCCCAGTTCAAGCAGTATCGCGAATCCGATGGCCAGTTCTACTTCAAGCTGGTGGCCGCTGACGGTCAGCTGCTGCTGCAAAGCCTGGGTTTTACCGCCCCCAAGGAAGCGGGGCAGAACATCGCCCGGTTGCAGCGCGAAGGCGCGACGGCTCTGGCCGCCATCAAGCCGTGCCTGCAGACACTGGATGGTGTCAGCGATGACCTGGTGATCCAGGCTCTGGAACAACTGCGTGAGGCGGCCGAGCAATAGCTCCTCGCAGCCCGATGGACGCTGCCTCCGAATTCAAAGGACAGCGTGGATGTAATCCTTCGCACTAAAGGAACTACCGATGCGTATTGCTGCTCTGGATGACGATCCGCTACAACTGGAACTGTTGCAACAAGTCGCGACGGAAGCCGGACATAGCTGTCACTCTTACCTCAAGGGGGCCGCCCTGCAGCAAGCCCTGCGCCGCGAAAGCTTCGATTTGCTGCTGATTGACTGGGAGCTGCCCGATAGCAGCGGTCCGGATATCGTGCGCTGGGTGCGCGAGCAGATCAGCAAGGAAGTGCCGGTCATCTTCGTGACCCACCGCAGCGAAGAGGCCGACATTGTCGAAGGCCTGGCCAGCGGCGCCGATGACTTCATGATCAAGCCCATACGTGCGGGCGAGCTGCGTGCTCGCATCTCCGCCCTGCTGCGCCGCGCCTATCCGCTGACCGCACAAAGCGTGCTGGACTTCGGCCCCTACCGCTTTCTCACCACCACCAATGGGATAGAGATGGACGGCCAGCCCGTGGAGGTTACGCACCGTGAATACACTCTGGCACTGACGCTGTTCCAGAACCAGGGCCGTTTGCTCTCGCGCGATCATCTGCGCGAAGTCGTCTGGGGCCATAACGCCGAGGTGCAGTCGCGCTCGCTGGACACCCATGTCTCGCGCCTGCGCAATCTGCTGAACCTGCGCGCCGGTCAGCCCTATGCCATTTCAGCCGTTTATGGCTATGGTTACCGCCTGGATGTCCCCGAAGCTGCGCAGCCCGCAGCCCCAGCTGCCTGAGTTCGGCAGCCCCCATAACCTAGCTTTAAAAAATGCCTGATTTACGTCAAAACCTCTTTTCCGTCCACTCCCCGGCGCCCATTCTGGGTGCAGGCATGCTGTGGGTGGCGTTTGGAGGGATGACGGCAACAGGTCTGGCCCATGCCCAGATCACTCCCCGCGGCAACGATGTCATTGCCCACCGCGTGGTGACTGGAGATACGCTGGAGATGCTGGCAGCACGCTATCTGGGCGACCACAAGCGCTGGACAGCGCTGCAAAGTCACAACAAGGTGGAAAACCCCCTGCGCCTGCGCCCCGGTTCGGTGCTGGAAATTCCCACGCGTCTGTTGCGCGCAGCGATGGCTTCGGTGGTGTTTGTGCAAGGCGATGTGCAAAGCACACGCTCTGCGAGCCATCTCGCAGACTCCGTCAACGCGCCGCCTCAGCCCGTGCAAAAAGGCCAGCTGCTGCAGGAAGGCGATTCGCTCCAGGTTCCGGCCAACGCCTTTGTCTCCGTGCGCCTGGCAGATGGCTCACTGGTGCGCGTGCAGTCCGAATCCGATGTCGAGCTGCGCCAGATGCGCCGCAAAGGCCGAGCCGGCAGTCTGCAGTCCATCATCGATCTGCGCGAGGGCGCAATTGAAGCAAAAGTGTCCAGGCAAGCCAATGGCGAGCGCCGCTTCGAGGTGCGCACCCCGGCGGCCTCGACCAGCGTGCGCGGCACCCAGTTTCTGGTGATGAGTGATGACGAGGGCCGCACGGCTGCTGCCGTCGACGAAGGCTCGGTCGCCGTGCAGACGGGCCAGCCCTCAGCCTTGCTCAGGCCAGGTCAAGGTCTGTCCGTCTCCGCAAACGGCCAGATCGGCAAGCCCACAGCCATGCTGGGGGCTCCCGATATTGCGGCCTGGCCCGCTCTTGTCGAAGACGCCAACTGGGTCAGCCTGCCCCTGCCAGCCATGGCTGGTGCCGTGCGCTACCAAGTGCTGCTCGCTCAGGACAAGGAGCTGACCCAGATCGTGCGCGGCGGCATGTTCACAAGGTCACCTGCACGCCTGACGGGTGTCGAAGACGGCAGCTACATTGCGGCCATTCGCGCCATTGACGCCAACGGCATTCCTGGCAAACGCAGCCTGCAAGTGTTGCGCGTCAAAGCTCATCCGGTGCCGCCGCTCTATGAGTCTCCAGCACCTGAAGCCACCATCGGACAGGGCCAGCACGGCCTGCAATGCACCCAGGTGGCGGAAGCCTCGGCCTACCGTATCCAGGTAGCCACCGCCGACGGCAGCTTTGCCCAGCCGCTGATCGACGCCAACGACCTCAAGGACTGCGCCCTGCCTGCCAGTGCGCTGGCCAAGCTGCCTGTCGGCGAATATATGTGGCGCGTAGGCAGCATCCGTAAGCTCGGCAACGGCCAGCCGGATGCGGGTCCTTTCGCAGCCCCGCAAAAGATGAAACTGGCCCTGGCACCCAAATCGCCCGAGCTGGAGATCGGCGGCGCGCCCGGCGAAGGCAGCAGCCATATTCACTGGGCAGGTGAAGAGGGTCAACGCTACCGTATCGTGGTGGCCAGCGACGCCGGTTTCACTGCGCCCCTGATCGACACCTGGATAACCCAGCCTCAGTGGAGCACGCAGGATCTGCCTCCTGGCACCTACTATCTGCAGATGCAGGTCGAGGATGCCAACGGCCTGCGCAGCAATCTCTCTGTCGCGCGCCAATTCCAGACCGGCAACTGGGTGACCTCGTCCGAGGGGCAGGCGCTGACTTCCGGCGACGGTTCACGCCTGATGCGCCAGTAAAAACCATAGCTGCCAGCGCTTGAATTCCATGAAGCTTCATAGGATTCATATCTTGATCGCTTATATGACAAGCGCTGGAAGCTATTGTTTTATGAGCCTCTCACCGAGTCACCCACATGGTTGAAGCGCCCGGCCTGCGTAAAAACCGCTTGCAGGACCTGCGCCTGAGCTGGCTGCTGCTCAGCGCTTTCCTGCTCGGCATGACCTGGTGGCTCAGCGGCCCGGGGCAGCTGGCACGTTTCAACGGCATTATTCAGGACACTTCGGCCTGGCTTCACCAGCGTCCAGCCTCGCCCGATGTTGTCATCGTGGCCATCGACGATGACAGCATCGACAGCATAGGCCGCTGGCCCTGGCGGCGTGCACTGCACGCCGCCGTGCTGGAGCGCATCACTCAAGGACAGCCCCGCGCCATCGGCATGGATGTGGTCTTCGGCGAGGAAGACTGGGACTACCCCGGCGACGATCTGCTGCTGCAACGAGCACTGCAAAAAAGCGGCAACGTAGTGCTGCCCGTCACGCGCGCCGCGCAAAGCGCCGCCACCGCCCCTTTACAGAGCCTTGCCAGCGAGGCTGCTGCTCTGGGGCACACCCAGATGCCTATGGATGCCGATGGTGTGGTGCGACGCTTTTATGCACAGGAAGGCAAGGCCGGCCAGCTCTGGTGGCATATGGCGCTGAGCCTGCACTGCGTGGGCCAGACCACCCGACCCTGCCAACCATCTGCCCCACCTCCAGCAGACTCGGTTGCAGCCAACTCCTGGCAAAAGCTGCAGCCCCAGTTCATCGCTTTTGCCCGGGCTTCGCGGGACCGCCAGAACAGCCCGGGCTCGCCGTTCACCACCTACTCTTATATCGACATCCTGCGCGGCAATATCCCAGCGGTCGCTTTTCGCGGCAAATACGTGCTGATTGGAGCCACTGCCGCAGGTCTTGGCGAAAAATTCACGGCCCCTATCGGCTTTGATGCGCGCCTGATCTCGAATGTGGAGATGCTGGGCCATGTGCTCAATGGCATCCTTGAGGACACACATCTGGAGCCAGCCACTGCCACGCTCAACCGCAGCCTCAATGTGCTGCCCGTGCTGCTGGGCCTGCTGGCTCTGGCCTGGCTCGGCCCTTCTGGCGGGCTGATTTCCAGCATCCTGCTGGCCTTGCTCAGTCTGTCGATAGCCGGTTTGGCGCCGCGTTGGGGTCATGTGCAGACCGCCCCCGCGGCGGCACTGCTGGGCCTGTCGCTTGCCTACCCGCTCTGGAGCTGGCTGCGCCTGCGCGCCGCCACACGCTTTCTGGCGCTGGAGCTGCGCGATCTGCAAGGCCAGGGCCTGCCCGCCCCCTCGCTCAAGAGCGACGCACTCGATCAGCGGATCGACGCTGTGGAGCAAGCCTCGCGCCAGCTGCGCGCATTGCATCACTTCGTCAGCGAAAGCCTGCGCCAGCTGCCCTCGGCCACTTTTGTCTGCGACCGCGAAGGGCTGCTGCTGCTTGCCAACACGGCCGCGCACCGCTATATCGAGAGCCTGGAGCACAAACTCCAGCAAGGTGACGATCTGGTCGCCCTGCTCCACGGCCTGAACAGCGCCAGCAGCGACGGCGGCCGCGCTGCCAGCAGCACGCCACTGCTCACGCACAGCGCATTGCAGCAAGCTACTCTGTCACGCCAGAGCGAAGGGCGCGACACCCAGGGCCGCCATCTGATGCTGCTGAGCCAGAGCTTCGAGGCACCGCCCACCTCGGGCTGGCTCATCACCCTGGTCGATATCAGCGACCTGCGCAGCGCACAGGCCCAGCGCGACCAAGCCATGCAGTTCATCTCCCACGATATCCGTGCACCGATAGGCTCCATCATCACCTTGCTGGAGATGCAGCGCACAGGCAAGCGCATCGATTCGCAAGATGCACTGTTTGACCGCATTGAGGGCTATGCCCAGTCGTCTCTTCAGCTGGCAGACGATTTTGTGCATCTGGCCAGAGCCCAGCAGCAGCAATACCGCAGCGAAGTCCTGGACCTGGGCCTGCTGGCGGATCAGGCCGTCTCGGATTGCTGGACCCTTGCCCAGCAGCAGAACATGCAACTGGTGTTCGAGCTGCCGGATGCCGAAGCCTGCGTGCATGGCGACCCCGGCCTGCTGCACCGCGCCGTCATCAACCTGTTGAGCAATGCCATCAAATACGGCAAGCCACAGACTGGGGATGGCGGTGCCCAAGTGGAAATCGCCGTTGTCGAGCAAGACAGCCAATGGGGCATCGCCGTGCGCGATCACGGCTCCGGCATGGACGAGGCATCGCTGGCCAGACTCAGCCAGCCCTTCGAGCGCCTGCAGCAACACCAGCGCATGGATGGCGTGGGCCTGGGCCTGGCCTTCACGCGCACCGTGGCACAGCGTCATGGCGGCAGCCTGCAGATAAGCAGCCAGCTGGGCCAAGGCAGCAGCTTCACCTTGCTGATACCCAAAGCCTGAGCCCAGAAACGAAAAAGCCTCAGAACTTTTCAGTTCTGAGGCTTGACGTTTTGTGGTGCGGCTGGCAGGAATCGAACCCACGACCCCTTGGTTCGTAGCCAAGTACTCTATCCAGCTGAGCTACAGCCGCAACAGGGTTGTATTCTAGCAGTGCAAAAACGGCTCTCGAACCAAATCGACAACTTTTTCGCGTTCATGCAAAGAAAAAGCCTGCCATCGATGAAGACGGCAGGCTTTCATGCAGTTTGGTAGGGCGTGGCGGACTTGAACCGACGACCAAAGGATTATGAGTCCTCTGCTCTAACCAACTGAGCTAACGCCCCAACACTGACAACAGCCGTGGCTGCCACCAGAAAAACTTCGCCATTGTAGGGCCTAACGCTTGTGACTCAGAGCATTGCTCACCAGTTTGGATGTGATATCGACAATCTGGATCATCTTGTCGTAGTGCATGCGCGTGGGGCCGATCACCCCCAAGGTGCCGACCACCTTGCCGTCGAGTTCATAGGGAGCACTCACTACAGACAAATCTTCAAACGGCACGGTCTGGCTCTCGCCGCCGATGTAAATGCGCACGCCATCAGCCTGATTGGAGAAGTCCAGCAACCTAAGGATTTGCGTTTTCTGCTCGAACAGGTCGAAAGCGCGGCGCAGATTGCCCATATCGCTGGAAAAATCGCTCACGGACAGCAGATTGCGCTCGCCGGCGATCACCACATCCTCGCGATCATGGTTGCTCATGACCTCAGTGCCTACATTCACCGCTGCCTGCATGAGGCTGGCAACCTGGCCCCGCAATTGCTCCACCTCGGTCTGCAGCCGCGTGCGCACCTCCTCCATTGTCAAACCGGCGTAATGGTGATTGAGGAAATTCGAGGCTTCTATCAGTTGCGAGGACTCGTAATCCACATCCGTGAAGATCACGCGGTTTTGCACATCGCCTTCGGGTGAGACGATGATGACCAGAAAGCGCCGCTCCGACAAGCGCACGAACTCGATATGCTTGAAGACGGAGCTTCGACGCGGCACCATGACCACACCCACGAACTGGGAGAGGTTGGACAGCAGATTGGCCGCATTGGCAATCACCTTCTGCGGCTGTTCAGGCATCAGGCCGGGCGTTACAAGATCGCAGCGGTCCACAGTCAGCATGGTGTCGACAAACAGGCGATATCCCCTGGCTGTCGGCACGCGGCCTGCCGATGTGTGAGGACTGATGATCAGACCCATCTCTTCCAGGTCGGCCATCACATTGCGTATGGTGGCAGGCGACAATTCAAGCCCGGATGCACGTGAAAGAGTGCGCGAGCCG
This sequence comes from Comamonas sp. F1-6, assembly GCF_039581415.1. NCBI lineage: Bacteria > Pseudomonadati > Pseudomonadota > Betaproteobacteria > Burkholderiales > Comamonadaceae > Comamonas > Comamonas sp. F1-6. Next base: position 63,209 of record NZ_JBCPWN010000001.1, on the reverse strand, counting down.
ACTGGTTGACCGTCAGCGATGTAACGCTCGATCAGCGCTTTGAGCAATAACTTGGCACGTTCGTCGAGCATGATTTCATTTTAATGATGTAATTTCCCAGATGACATCCACGTTCCACCATATTGCCCTGATCGGCAAGTACCACACACCCGCAGCAGGCGTTCCGTCCGATGCAGCCAGCGAAGCGCTGCAACAGATTGCCGGTTACGTGCGCAGCCTGGGTTGTGAGGTGATTCTGGATACCCAGTCCGCCATCTATGCGGGCCTGCCCGATTACCCGAGCATGGACGTTGACGGTCTGGGCAGGCATTGCGACCTCGGCCTGGTGGTGGGCGGCGACGGCACCATGCTGGGCGTGTGCCGCCATCTGGCGCGCTATGGCACGCCGCTGGTCGGCATCAACCAGGGCCGCCTGGGGTTTGTCACCGATATCGCCCTGGATGAATTCGAAGCCTCCATCACGCCCATACTGCAGGGCGAGTACGAGGAAGACGAACGCACCCTGATGAATGCTCGCGTCATGCGCGACGGCCAGTGCGTGTTTGAAGCCCAAGCCATGAATGATGTGGTGGTCAACCGTGGCTCGACCTCGGGCATGGTGGAGCTGCGCATCGAGGTCGGCGGCAGCTTTGTCTCCAACCAGCGCGCGGACGGCTTGATCGTGGCCACCCCCACGGGCTCCACCGCCTATGCGCTCTCGGCCGGCGGCCCCATGCTGCACCCCTCGATTCCTGCCTGGGTGATGGTGCCCATCGCGCCGCACAACCTCTCCAACCGCCCCATCGTGCTCTCCGACGCTCAGGAAGTGACTATCGAGGTGGTGGGCGGCCGAGGCGACGCCAGCGCGAACTTTGACATGCAGTCACTGAAATCGCTGCAGCATGGTGACCGCATCCTGGTGACGCGCGCCGATCACAGCGTGCACTTTCTGCACCCCAAGGGCTGGAATTACTTCGACACCCTGCGCAAAAAACTGGGCTGGAACGAGGGAGGCGTCTGACCATGGCCTTGAAGCGCATCGTCCTGCGGGACTTTGTGATCGTCCAGTCACTCGATCTGGACTGGCAGACCGGCTTCACGGTGCTTACCGGCGAAACCGGGGCCGGCAAATCCATCATGCTCGACGCTCTGCAACTGGTTCTGGGCGCACGAGCCGATGCACAGGTGGTGCGCGAAGGCTGCCCTCAGGCCGATATTTGCGCAGAGTTCGATTGCCCACCCCATCTTCATGAATGGCTGGAAGAGTCGGGTTTTGCGCAGGAGCAGGATTTGCTGCTGCGCCGCGTCATCGACAGTCTGGGCCGCAGCCGCGCCTGGATCAACGGCTCTCCCGCAACAGCCACGCAGCTGCGCCATCTGGGCGATCAGCTGATCGACATTCACGGCCAGCATGCCTGGCAAAGCCTGACTCGCCCGGATGCAGCACGCGCCATGCTGGATACCTACGGCGGCATTGAAACGGCCCAGCTCAAATCGCTTTGGCTGGACTGGCGCCAGAACCATCAGGCACTGGAGCAGGCGCTATCGGCCCAGGACAATCTGCAACGCGAACGGGAGCGCCTGCAATGGCAGATTTCCGAGCTGGACAAGCTGTCGCCGCGCGCCGAAGAGTGGGATGAGCTCAATGCCCAGCACACACGTCTGTCACACGCGCAGACCTTGATGGACTCGGCCCAGTCCTGTCTGCAACTGCTGGAGGATGACGATGCGGGAGCGGCCACCCCATTGGGCAGGGCCCACCACCTGCTGCAGGACCAGGAGCATCTTGAGCCTGAGTTTCAGAGCATTGCCGACGTACTGGGCTCCTGTGTGGCCCAGTTGCACGATGCCCGTCACTCGCTGCAGGCCTATCTGCGCCGCGCCGATCTGGATCCCGAGCTGCTGGCCGATCTCGATGAACGCCTGTCGCTGTGGATGCAACTGGCGCGCCGCTACAAGCGCACACCCGAGGACTTGCCCACCCTGCTCGAAGGCTGGAAACAGGAGCTGCACCAGCTGGATGCTGCCGTCGATGTGGAGGGGCTGCGCGCCAAAGAGCAAGCCGCCCACCTCAGGTATCAGGCCGAGGCGCGCAAAATCTCGCAGCAGCGCACCCTGGCTGCACCACGCCTGTCACGCGCCATCACCCAGTCCATGCAAAGCCTGGGCATGAAGGGCGGCCGTTTCGAAGTGCAGCTCGAACATGCCGATGCCGCCAGTCCCGCGGGCACGGACAGCATCACTTTTCTGGTTGCAGGCCATACCGGCGCCACGCCCAAACCCGTTGCCAAGGTGGCATCGGGCGGCGAGTTGTCGCGCATCTCGCTGGCCATTGCCGTGACCACCAGCGAACTGGGCCAGGCCGGGACCCTGATTTTTGACGAGGTGGACTCCGGCGTGGGCGGAGCCGTGGCCGAAACCGTGGGCCGCCTCATGCACTCGCTCGGCGATTCACGCCAGGTGCTGGCCGTCACTCACCTGCCCCAGGTCGCTGCCTATGCAGACCAGCACTACCGGGTGACCAAGCGCCCCAAGTCCAACACCACCATCAGCAGCGTGGATCCGCTGACTGGCGAGGAGCGCGAGATGGAAATGGCCCGCATGCTGGGCGGCGAGCACCTGTCCGAAGCAACCATGGCTCATGCCAGAGAAATGCTGGCCATGGCAAGATTGCCTGCAAAGCAGGCCGCAAACAGCGCCCAGCGTCCATCGGGCACCCAGGCCCGAAGTGCCAAGGCCAGCACTACAGCACGCAAAAGCAGCAAAGTCAGAGGAGTTTGAAATCATGTCCATGGAGATTGTTCTGATCAGCGGCATGTCCGGATCGGGCAAATCCGTTGCGCTGCATGCGCTGGAGGATGCTGGCTACTACTGCGTCGACAATCTGCCCCCGGAACTGCTGCAGTCCTTTGTGGAGCTCAAGCTCAACCATCAGGACGAGAAAGTGGCCATTGCCATGGATGCACGCAGCGCCAAGGGCCTGCCTCAGCTGCCTGATCAGCTGCATCGCCTCAAAAAGCAGGGGCTGATGCCGCGCATGATTTTTCTCGATGCCGACAGCAGCACCCTGATCAGGCGCTTTTCGGAAACCCGCCGGCGCCATCCTCTGTCCCCCGGCTCCCTGACGAACGAGCGCCAGGCACTGGAGCTCGATATCGAAAAGGAGCGCGAGCTGCTGGGCCTGCTGCGCGACCGCTCCATCGTCATCGACACCGGCGACCTCAAGTCGGCGCAGCTGCAAAGCTATATCAAGCAGATCATCGAAGCACCCACAGGGCAGATGACGCTGATGTTCCAGTCCTTTGGGTTCAAGCACAGCATGCCTACAGACTCTGACTATGTGTTTGATGTGCGCATGCTGCCCAATCCCTTCTACGACAAGGAACTGCGTGCCTTGACGGGCCTGGACAAGCCGGTTGCCGACTATCTGGGCGCCTTGCCCGAGGTGCAGCAGATGCAGCTGGATATACAGCAGTTCCTCGAACGCTGGCTGCCGCTGCTGGCCAGAGACCACCGCAGCTATGTCACCGTGGGCATAGGCTGCACGGGCGGGCAGCACCGCTCGGTCTTTCTCGTCGAAGCCCTCGCCAGGCACTTCGAGAAGCAGTGGCCCACCGTACGCCGCCACCGCTCACTGGATTTTCGCGACAAATTCATCCAGGTCTCTCAGCAGTTTCTGGCCCCGGACGCCATCCACCCGATCAGCTGACCCGCATGCTCAGCCCTCAGACGTCAGCCATGCAGGTGCTGCTGCTCGAAGACGACCCAGCCATTGCAAGAACGATTTGCTACGCTCTGGAGCGCGAGGGCATTGCCGTCACCCACAGTCTGCTGATCGCCGATGCGCGTCAGCAATGGAGCAGGACAGCATTTGATGTGCTGCTCATGGACGTAGGCCTGCCCGACGGCAACGGCCTGGACTGGTGCCGCGAGCTGCGCTCTGCCGGCTCCATTGTTCCGGTGCTGGTGCTCAGTGCCAGAGGCGAGGAGATGGACAAGGTTCTGGGCCTGGAGCTGGGCGCGGACGACTATCTGACCAAGCCCTTCAGCCCGCGCGAGCTGCTGGCGCGCACCCGCGCCCTGCTGCGCCGCTCCAGGCAATTCCAGCCTGTAGCGCCCGCCCAGCTTGCAAGAGCACTTCAAATAGATGAGCAAGGGCAGCGTGTCCTGATCCACAGCAAGGCACTAGATCTGACCAGGCGCGAATATCAGCTGCTGCAGAGCCTGGTCAACGCGGCAGGCCGCATCCTGAGCCGCGACGCCTTGCTGGAGCAAATCTGGGGGCTGGACAGCGAGAGCACCGACCGCACGGTGGATACCCACATCAAGACCCTGCGCGCCAAACTGCGCGAGCGTTTGCCCGATCAGGAGCTCATTGTCACCCACCGCGGTCTGGGCTATAGCCTGAACCAGCCCGGATAGCCGGTATGCGTCTGGGCCTGCGTCTCTTCTTCGCCTTCTTCCTGATCAACGGTCTGGCCGCCTTTTTCGTGCTGCGCGTCTTCATGGTGGAGATCAAGCCCAGCGTGCGCAAGGTGACCGAGGACACGCTGGTGGAGACCGCCTATGCGCTTGCCACGCTGGCCAGTGCCGACATGGAAAAAGGCCTGCTGCAAGCCGGTGCGGACAGCACGTTTGCCACCCAGCTGCACGGCTACACACAAAAGCCGATACAGGCCTGGATCTGGGACACGCGCAAGACCACGCTGGATCTGCGCATCACCGTCACTGACGCACGGGGCATAGTGCTGTTCGACTCCCAGGGCAGGGACCAGGGCGCCGACTACTCGCGCTGGCGCGATGTCTATCTGACGCTGCGCGGTGAATATGGCGCACGCACCACGCGAGCCGTCAAGGAGGACGAATCCAGCAGCGTCATGTATGTCTCCGCGCCCATCATGGTGGACGGCCAGATTGCCGGGGTGCTGACCACCTCCAAGCCTTCCAGCTCGGTACAGAAAATCGTCGACGGCGCGGAGCAGAAGATTCTGCGCGGCGGCCTGCTGTTTGTGCTGCTGTCCGCCGCCGTGGGCTGTGCGGTCACCTGGTGGTTTGTGCTTCACGTACGCCGGCTGCGCAACTACGCACAGCAGGTGCAGGCCCCCACGCTCAACGAGTCTGCCCACCCCGCTCAGACCTCTGCCCCTGCTTCCATACCCGACATGCCCGGCGAGCTGGGCGAGCTGGCACAGGCCATGGACAATATGCGCAAGCGCCTGGAGGGGCGCGACTATATCGAGGGCTATGTGCGCGCCCTGACCCACGAACTCAAAAGCCCGGTTGCCGCCATACGCGGCGCGGGCGAGTTGCTGCAGGAAGAGCTGCCGCCCCAGGACCGGGCCATGTTTGCCGGACAGGTGGTGGACCAGAGCCTGCGTCTGCAGAATCTGATCGACCAGCTGCTCCAGCTCAGCCGCCTCGAGCAGCGCCAGCAACTGGACACCAGCCATGGCTGCAGCCTGATGGAATGTGCCCGGCAAGCAATGGCTGCGCTGCAAAGCCATGCCGAGCAACGCGGCATGGCCCTGCACCTGAGCGGTGTGGACAGCAGCGGCCCCTGGGAGGCCGGCCTGGTCACTCTGGCCATCAGCAATCTGCTGCAGAACGCCCTGGATTTCTCTGCAGAGAACAGCGTGATCGAGCTTGAGCTGGCCCCGCACCGCATCACCGTCAGCGATCAGGGTCCGGGCGTGGCCGAGCCCTTGCTGGCCCGCCTGGGCGAGCGCTTCTTCACGACCCCCAGACCTAACGGAGAGCGCAGCGGCACCGGGCTGGGCCTGTCCATTGTCACTCGCATCATGCATCTTCATGGCGGCAGCATGCAGGTCCGAAATCGCCACCCCGGCCTCGCCGTGACACTGGATTTTGCTCCCCAAAGCTGAGCAGCCAAGGCTTTCGAGCAGGACTTCACACCCGCTTCACAGACTTCATTGCGCCCACACAGTCGCTGCCGACACTGCGTCCTGAAACCCCTCATTCAGGAGCACGCATGAAAAACCGACTGCTGTTCAAGACAGTCTCACTGCTGATCGTTCTGGCCTTGCTCATGGCCGGCCTGTCCATGATTCAGGATGTGGTGAAAGACCGCATCCGCAACCGCGACTACGCCGTGCAAAGCGTGGTCTCCAGCCTGGCCGGCACGCAGACGCTGATCGGCCCGGCCCTGGTGCAGAACTGCACGGAAACCACCAGCACGACCAATGGCAAGAAAATCGAGTACAGCACCCGCGAATTCCAGCGCATGCTGCTGCCCGACACGCTCAACCACGATGCCAACGCCAAAATGGAAGAGCGCTCACGCGGCCTGCACCACATCAACACCTATGTGCTGCACGACCAGATCTCGGCCGGTTTTGCCAATGCCGCGCAGTATGCGGAGCTGCCCAAACCCAGCGAGCCCAACGCCGTGGTGCGCTGCAAGAAAGTCTTTGCGGCATCCGCAGTGCGACGCTGCAGGCCAACGGCCAGGATCTGGCGGTCGAGTCCGGCACTCCGCTGGAGCGCTACGGCAAGGGCATCCAGGCGGAAATTGACTCCAGCCTGCTGAAAAAAGGCGAAGCCCTGAATCTGGAACTCAAGCTGCAGTTGCTGGGCACGGAGCAGCTCGCCTTCAGCCCCATCGCCACGGAAAGCAAGGTCACGCTGACGGCCGACTGGCCTCATCCCTCGTTTGGCGGCAGCTTTCTACCCAGCCGACGCGAAGTGACGGACAGCGGCTTCACCGCCAGCTGGGAGCTGTCCTCGCTGGCCACCTCTGCCAGCACGGCCTTTACCCGCCAGCAACGTCTTTGCAGCCCTGGCTACTGGGGCAGCTCGGAAACCTATGCCGCCTCTGCAGCCCGCGGCCATGACGACAGCGGCCCCTGCCTCGAAACCATGGACACGGAGTTCGTCAACCCCGTCAATGTCTACTCGCTGAGCGAGCGTGCCACCAAGTACGGCATTCTTTTTGTGATCCTGACCTTTGTCGCGGTCGGCCTGTTCGAAGTCATGAAAAAGCTGCGCGTTCACCCCGTGCAGTACCTGCTGGTCGGCTCGGCCTTGTGCAGCTTCTTCCTGTTGCTGATCAGCCTGTCCGAACACCTGGGCTTTGCCACGGCCTATGCGATTGCGGCCAGCTCCTGCGTGGCTCTGCTGGCCTTCTATGCCAGCCATATTCTGGGCAGCATCAGACGCGGCCTGCCGTTCGCAATTGCCATCTCGGCCCTGTACGGCCTGCTGTATGTGCTGCTGCAGCTGGAGCAGACCGCTCTGGTCGTCGGCTCCATCGCCCTGTTCGGCGTGCTGGCCCTGGTCATGATCTGCACGCGTCATGTGGACTGGTACGCCTTTGGACGCAGCGAGAGCGAAGCGCCAAACAAGTCTTCGAAACAAGAGGAGGCCGCATGAACCAGTCACGACACACCCCGCAGGCTCAGGCCTTGCTGAACACTTCGTCGCGCCATCTGCTTGGCGAGCCTTGCCAGCTCAGCGTGCAGCAGTACCAGCAACTCTGGCTGAGCGCACAAAGCCAAGGCGACCGCAAGGCGCAGCAAGTCCTGCGCCAGCAGGTGGTGGCCGCGGGCCGGCAATTGCAGACACAGCGCGGCAACCCGCAGGCCAGGGTCCTGTGGCTGGCCTTGATGGGACTGCGCTGCTCCATGCTGATGCCCAGATTGCGCTTCTGAAATCTGCAGCCATCAAAAAAGGTGACGCCGCCCGTCACCTTTTTTCATTCATGCGGCAGGCGTGCAAGCCAGCTCGGCATCGAGCAGCTTGCGGATCGGGGCCGGCAGACCCAGCTCCGCCCAGGCCGCGGCATCCGCCCAGCAGGATTCATCAGCCTCTGAGACCAGGGCGGCATGCGCCTGATCGACGGGCACAAGAACCGGATGCAGGTGCAGATCCTTGTGGGTCAGCACATGCAGAAAGCCGGGAAGGTCCTGCCAGCTCCGGGTCCCGTCCTGAGGCCATGCGGCCTGCGCATGGCTTTGCAGTGCCGCATAGTCTTCAAAGACCGGCGGGCTGTAAAGCCCGGCCCAGATACCGGCTTGCGGACGCTTTTGCAACCATACGCGGCGCTGCGCGTCCACCGCCAGCAGCAGCCACCAGGACTCGGCGCTGCGCTTGATCTTGCGCGTGCGCACGGGATAGTTCTCCGGGTTGCCGGCGCGGGCCGCCCGGCATTCGGAGTGCAGAGGGCACACCAGGCAGGTGGGCTTGCGCGATGTGCAGACGCTGGCGCCCAGATCCATCATGCCCTGGGTGTAGCGCGGCATGGCTTCGTGCAGATTCTCGGTGGGACACAGTTGCTGGGCGTGTTCCCACAGCTGCTTTTCATTTCTGGACTGAGCCAGATCCGCATCGAACGCCAGCACCCTTGTGAGAACACGTCGCACATTGGCATCCAGAATCGGCACCCGCTCGGAAAAGCAGAACGATGAAATGGCACCGGCCGTGGAACGGCCAATGCCTGGCAAGGTCGCCAATTCTTCGGCTGTTTGCGGAAAAGCCCCGCCCCATTGCTCCATCACGGTCTGCGCGCATTTATGCAGATTGCGCGCGCGGCTGTAGTAGCCCAGGCCGCTCCACAGCGCCAGCACGGCATCCTGCGGTGCAGCCGCCAGGCTGGCCACATCCGGGAAAGCGTCCAGGAAGCGCTGGTAGTAGCCCAGCACGGTGCTGACCTGGGTCTGCTGCAGCATGATTTCAGACAGCCAGACGCGGTAAGGGTCACGAGTTTGCTGCCAGGGCAGATGATTGCGGCCATGGCTGGCCTGCCACTGCACTACGGCTGCGGCAATCGAAGGGAGAGTCAAGATTTCAAGCTACCAGGTTGATGTCCAACGGCATGGACGCGGCCTGCGGCCGCTCGGCCGCAATCGGATCCAGCAATTGCGCCGATGCGCTGATCAGCTGCGTCTGCAGCATGCCCAGGCGGGCTTGCGCATTTTCCATGTCTGCAATGCGCTCCTCCAGTTCAGTGGCTGCACCGCTGATCCGGTCCACAGCCTCCAGGCGGCGCGTGTAACTGCGTTTACGTTCGCGCAATTGTGCATCGACTGGTGCAGTCAGTGATTTGCTCCACATATCCACGTCGTTCGATGCCGCTTCAAACACCGTGCGCAGACGCAGCGCCAGAGCTTTGATCAGGCGCTGCGAAAAGTCGGCACTGCCGAGCCTGATGACACTGCCAAGCCCCAAATACTGGGTGTAACTGCCTTCGATGCTGCGCAAGTCGTCCTTGAGCTCGGACAGCACCAGCTGCGGAGGTGTCTGCAGGGAGAAGCCAAACTCCGCATTGAGCTCCTTGAACGAGGAACTCATCATTGCCTGGATCTCATCGGCCTGGTCCTGCGCCTTTGCAGCCACGGCATGCAGGCGCTCGAAAGTCTGCTCATAGACCTTGCGCAGGCCAAGTTTGAGCCCACGCTGATCCAGCGCTTCTTTCAGCTCGGCCAATTCGGCCTTCAAAGTGCTCGAGCTCAGAAGCAGGAAAAGCTCCTTGAGCATGCGCATATGGATATTGCGCATGGCCTGGATGCGGCTGGCACTCTGGTCGAATCCCTTGTGCTCGGCCTCGATACGGGCACGCATGCTGGCAATCACCGTCGCATTCTTGCCGCGCAGGCCGCAGAGCTCGGCCAGCTGGTCGTCGAGATCGCCGCGGCGCATATTGATGACACGCTCCACCTGCGACTGCAGTTGTTGCACATTGGTGCGCACAGCAGCCTGCAGCACTTTCTGGCGCTGCCCCATGATGCCATTGGCCAGAAGGTCTTCAAAAGCGGGCAGGCCGCTGGCCTGAAGCAGGCTGTCGTTATGCCCCACCTTGGCGACCAGCCCCTTCTGGGCGGAGATGGGCAGCACGCGCTCCAGCGCCACCCCCAGCAACTGGGCCGAGTCCTGCTGCTGACGGCGCAACTGGGCCTGCACCTGCGCGCCAGAACTCAGACTGTCCCACAGCGTATCCACCTTGTTGAGCACCACCAGACGCGATGCTGCCAGAGCGTCATCGCCCCCCGCCTTGCCGGCTCCTGCCGGTAGCACATGGTCGCGCCAGATGGCAAGGTCGGACTTGGTCACGCCGGTATCGGCGCCCAGCACAAAGACCACAGCATGTGCCTGGGGTATCAGATTGACGGTCAGCTCCGGCTCGGCCCCCACGGCATTCAGACCAGGCGTGTCGAGAATCACCAGTCCCTGCTTGAGCAGAGGATGGGGCATATTGATCAAGGCATGACGCCACATCGGCACTTCGACCCAGCCGTCGGCATCGACCATGGGGTTGTCGGCAGCCTCGTCGTCATGCCAAAAGCCCCAGGCCCTGGCCTGATCGATGGAGACCTTGCGCACCTCCGCCACCTTGGCCAGCGTGTCGGATATCTGCTGCGCATCGGCGATATCCAGCGGCTGCTGCACCCAGGCGTCGGGACGCATGCGCCACTGGCCGAGGCTCTCCGGCGACTCTCTGGTATCAATGGGCAGCAGACGCAGACAAGGCGGCAGCTCCGGCTCCCAGCCCAGCTCTGCCGGACACATGGTGGTGCGGCCTGCACTGGCCGGCATCAGCCGGCGGCCGTAATGGGCAAAGAAGACAGCGTTGATCAGCTCGGATTTGCCGCGCGAGAACTCGGCCACGAAGGCAACCATGACCTTGTCGGTGCGCATCTGCTCTTCCAGTCTCTGCAAGCGCTCCTGCACCGAAGCGTCCAGCAGATCCTGGGCAATCAACCATTCACGCAGCTCCTGCAGTTGGGTGGCAAAGCCCCGTCGCCATGCGCCATACTGACCAAACTGCTCGTTGAATGAAGCTGACACATCTACCCCTCTTGTTTGTCTGAGTCGCCGGGTCAGCCAAGGCTGACCGCCTGATCAATATATAGCATTGCCCCTTGACAGCATCTACGGCTCTTCCAGAGGCTGGCCTGATATCTCCAGCCGCCAAGTATCTGCGCGCAACGGCGCAGAACAGCGCCAATGCCTGGGCACTGGCGACGCCTCTGAGGCATATCAAGCATCAAAATGAAATTGTGACGTCAAAACATGCCTGAACGCATACTCAAACTGCGGTATTAGCTATCAAATTCAGAGAGTTTTTGCGGCCTTCTGGCAGCGGGCGCAGTAATAGGTGCTGCGCTGCCCCTGGCGCATGAGCTGGATGGCGGCGCCGCAATGCGAGCAAGGCAGGCCATCGCGGCCATAGACCTGGGCCTCCAACTGAAAGTGCCCTTCCATGCCGTTGGCCGCGGAAAAGTCGCGCAAGGTCGTGCCGCCTTTCTCCACCGCCAAGGCCAGCACGGTGCGAATGGCCTCATACAAAACCTTGACCTTGCGCCTGCCCACATCGCGCGCCGGTGTTGTCGGGTGAATCCGCGAGAGAAACAACACCTCGGAAGCATAGATATTGCCGACACCGACGACCACGCTGCCGCTGAGCAGCAGTTGCTTGATGGGCGAGCGACTGGCCGCCAGCCCGGCTTGAAAGGCGTCCAGCGTGAATCCGTCGCTCAGCGGCTCCATACCCAGATGGTCAAGCAGCTTGCGCGCCAGGACATCGCCTTCATCCGGAACATAGATCACGGCTCCGAAGCGGCGCGGATCATGCAGACGCAGCAAGCCGCGCGATGTCTGCAGGTCGAAGTGATCATGCACTCCGCCAGTTCCCAGCGGCTCCTCGTCGCGGCCCACAAAGCGCAGACTGCCAGACATGCCCAGGTGCATGAGCAGCAGACCCTCGCTCAGGTCCAGCAGCAGATACTTGCCGCGTCTGCGCACGCCCAGCACGACCCTGCCGACCAATGCCTGCGGCAACAGCCCCAGAGGCCAGCGCAGGGGCTTTCCCAAGGTGGCTTTCTCAATCTGCGCACCCGCAATGCGGTCAGCAAAAGAGCGGCGCGTAACCTCGACTTCGGGCAACTCAGGCATGCAATCTCATCTTCGCCAAGTGTTCAACAAGCTTGGATTATTATGAGCCGATGGTTCATCCTCTACGTTTTCAGGGACTCGCCGTGGCCGCCGTTCTGGCCATGGGATCGGCAATCGCATCCGCCCAGACCGCTGACCCGCCATCCCAGCAGGACAAGATCGAGCAAAGCACCGATCTCGAACAGGCCGCGGAGCGTGAGAATGAGCAAGCAGCCCTCTCTGCCGAGCTGTTCTACGAAATCCTGGTGGGAGAGATGGCCGCTCAGGAAGGCGCCCTGACGGACGCCCAGGCCCTGATGATGGAGGCCGCGCGCAGCAGCAACAACGAAAAGCTCTATCGCCGCGCCACCGAACTTGCCATTCAGTCCCGCTCGGGCGACCGCGCACTGCGCAATGCCCGCGCCTGGCTGGAGGCCTACCCCGAATCACGCGATGCCAACCGCGCAGTGCTGCGCATTCTGGTGGTGATGAACCGCATTGCAGACTCGGCCAGCTATCTGCGTCGAGAGGTCGAGCTGACCCCTCAAGCCAATCGCAGCGCCACTTTTCTGGCCATCACCCAGCTCTACAACAATGCCTCGGACAAGCCTCTGGCCGCCGATGTGGTCGAGCAAGCGCTGGAATTCGATTTAAAGGACCCGAAGAACGGCCCCATGGCCTGGGCCGCCATAGGCCATATGCGCCTGATCGCCGGTCAGAAGCCTGCCGCCCTGCAGGCGCTGCAGAACGGCGCCAAGCTGGGTCCTGAATCGGGTGCCGTCGCCTTGCTGGCCATGGAACTGCTGGAATCGGGTTCTGCCGAAGTGGAGCCGCTGGTCAAGCGCTATCTTGAAAAGAATCATTCGCCACAACTGCGCCTGACCTATGCCCGCGTGCTGCTGGGACAAAAACGCAACGCCGATGCCAAGACCCAGTTGCAGCTCATAACGCGCGAGGCGCCCGAATTTCCGGAAGCCTGGGTCATGCTCGCCAATTTGCAATTGCAGGATGGCGAGCTGGATGCTGCCGACGTTTCCCTGACACAGTTCAGCGCTCTGCTGCCCAAACTGCCTGAGGGTGTGGGTCGCGCTGCTGGCGAATCCCAGCTCTATCTGCTCAGGGCCGAGCTGGCCGAGAAGCGCCAACGCTACGACGAAGCCGACATCTATCTGCAGCGCATTCCCGATGCCGCCAACCTGCTCAGCGTGCAGGCCCGGCGCGCCGATCTGCTGGCTCGCCAGGGCAAGGTGAAGGAAGCTCGTGCCCTGATCCAGGCCATTCCGGCAAACGGCCCCAACCAGAAGCGCCTCAAGCAGATTGCCGAGGTGCAGCTGCTGCGCGACGCAGGCCTGAACAAGGAAGCCTATGGGCTGCAAGCCCATCTGCTGAGCCAGGCACCCGATGATGTGGAGCTGGCCTACGACACCGCCTTGCTCGCGGAAAGAGCCGGAAACTTCAGCGAGATGGAGCGCCTGCTGCGCGACATCATCAAGCGCAAACCCGATTTCAAGCATGCGTACAACGCACTGGGATATTCCTACGCTGATCGCGGCATCAAGCTTGAAGAAGCGCAGACCTTGATCCAGACCGCTCTGGACATGCAGCCCGGCGATCCATTCATCACCGACAGTCTGGCCTGGGTGCATTTCCGCCGCGGCAATCTGGACGAAGCCGAAAAACTGCTGGAGCAGGCCTATGCCACGCGTCAGGATGCGGAAATTGCCGCCCACCTGGGGGAAGTTCTCTGGGCCCAGGGCAAGCAAGACCGCGCCCAACTCATCTGGCGCCAGGGCATGAAGGCAGACAGCAGCAATGACACTCTGCTGGAAACACTCAAACGCCACAAAGTGACGCCATGAAGCGCAGGCCGACTTTCTTGAAAATTCTTCCAGCCCTCGGGCTGGCCCTGGGAGCGGCCATGCTCGGCGGCTGCGCCCAACCTGCACGGCAGCTGCAGCTCGATGTAGCGGCCAGCCACCACTGGTCCGGCCGCATGGCGCTGCAGGTCCAGGATGCCCAGCAGCAATCCTTCAGCGCTGGTTTCGAGCTGCAGGGTCAGCCCGAGAGCGGCACCTTGCTGGTCTTCAACCCGCTGGGATCCATCATGGCCCGCCTGCAATGGACGCGTGCCGGAGCCACCTTGCAGCAGGGCGATCAGATCACCCAGTCAGACTCCCTGCCTGAACTCATCACCCGCATGACCGGCAGCGAGATTCCCGTCGCCGCGCTGTTCGACTGGCTGCAAGGCAAGAACACGGCTGTGACCGGCTGGCAGACAGATCTTTCGCGCATCAGCGATGGCCGCCTGCGTGCCGACCGCATCAGCCCGCCACCCGAGGCCTCCTTGCGCATCGTTCTCGATCAGGACGCTCGCTGACTGGCCGGCAACCCGGTGCTATCGTTGCACCGTTTTTCTTACTGACACATACACGCCATGCACTCGCTTTATGACGTGCCGGCCCCGGCCAAGCTCAACCTTTTTTTGCACATTACCGGCCGCAGGCCTGACGGCTATCACCTGCTGGAATCCGTCTTCATGCTCATCGACTGGCATGATGTGCTGCATCTCGAGCGCACGGTCAGCAGCCAGATCAGCCGTGAAGACCTCAATGGCGTTGACCTGCCTGCCGATGATCTGATCACACGCGCGGCCCGCGCCCTGCAGCAAGCCACAGGCTGCACGCAAGGCGTGCGCATAGGGGTTGAAAAGCACCTGCCCGCCCAGGCCGGCATGGGGGGCGGCTCATCCGATGCGGCCAGCACGCTGATGGCGCTGAACCGCCTCTGGAATCTGAACCTATCGCGCCAGGAACTGCAAAGCATAGGCTTGAAGCTCGGCGCCGATGTTCCCTTTTTCCTCTGCGGTCACTCGGCCTGGGTCAGCGGCATCGGCGAAATCATCACCCCGCTGACAGGCCGCAATGCCTTGCCGGAGCAGCAGTTCCTGGTGGTCAAACCCGAACAGGGCCTGGAAACTGGCAAGATTTTTTCCAGTGATCTCCTGAAACGCGACACAAAGCCTGCTATAGTTGCGGACTTCGCTGCAAATCACTTCGGCTTTGGCCGAAACGACCTGCAGCCGGTCGCTGAAGGCTTGCAGCCCGAGGTGATGAAAGTCAGAAGCTGGCTCGAATCACTGAAATTGCATGCTAGAATGACGGGCTCTGGAAGTGCGGTATTTGCACCGATAACGCAAAGCATTGATCTGAGCTGTGCTCCTGGCATATGGCAGATCAAGGTTTGCAGAAATCTGGAAAAACACCCACTTAATAGCTGGATTCCAGAGAACAAGTTATAAGGCTGTTTGTCTTCGACAAAAGGCCTGTGTAGGGGAGTCGCCAAGTTGGTTAAGGCACCGGATTTTGATTCCGGCATGCGAAGGTTCGAATCCTTCTTCCCCTGCCAAACATCTTCTTGCGTCATAGCAACCCACAGCACTGGGACGCACAATGCATTCACATCACTCTGATTTCATGGTCTTCACAGGCAATGCCAATGCTGGCATGGCCGAAGAGATTGTTAAGCACCTCGGCACCTCTCTTGGTGCTGCTGACGTTGGCCGTTTCTCCGATGGAGAAGTCGCGGTCGAGATCAAGCAGAACGTTCGCGCCCGCGACGTTTTCGTGGTTCAGTCCACCTGCGCTCCGACCAACGACAACCTGATGGAGTTGCTGGTCATGGTCGATGCCCTCAAGCGCGCATCGGCCGAGCGCATCTGTGCCGTGATCCCCTACTTCGGCTATGCCCGCCAGGATCGCCGCCCCCGCTCCAGCCGCGTGCCCATCACCGCCAAGGTGGTGGCCAATATGCTGCAGGCAGTTGGCGTCGAGCGCGTCCTGACCATGGACCTGCACGCCGACCAGATCCAGGGCTTCTTCGACATTCCCGTGGACAACATCTACGCCACCCCTGTGCTGCTGGGTGATCTGCGTCAGAAGAACTACGAAGACCTGATCGTCGTCTCCCCCGACGTTGGCGGTGTGGTGCGTGCTCGCGCCCTGGCCAAGGAACTGGGTTGCGATCTGGCCATCATCGACAAGCGTCGCCCCAAGGCGAACGTCTCTGAAGTCATGCACGTGATCGGCGATATCGACGGCCGCAACTGCGTGATCATGGACGACATGATCGACACCGCCGGAACGCTGGTGAAGGCTGCCGAAGTGCTCAAGCAGCGCGGCGCCAAGAACGTGTACGCCTACTGCTCGCACCCCATCTTCTCGGGCCCTGCCCTGGAACGCATCGGCAACGGCAGCGCTCTGGACGAAGTGGTTGTGACCAACACCATTCCTCTGAGCCCCGCAGCCCAGCAGTGCGGCAAGATTCGCCAGCTGTCCGTGGCCGGCCTGTTTGCCGAGACAATTCACCGCATTTCCACAGGTGATTCGGTGAGCAGTCTGTTTACCGCTTAAAATCTCTGGTTTTTCGGCCTTGAGCCCAAGCAAACCTCCTTCGGGAGGTTTGACCGTTTCGAGGCCACCGCAAGAATCCACGGCCTTGCTGCAAGGTGCAGATTCTTTTATCAATCGGGCGAGACTGGTCGCGGTCCGTCCATCTAGGAGTTAGTTATGCAATTCGTCGCTACTGAGCGCGCCAAGCAAGGTACGGGTGCGAGCCGCCGTCTGCGTCTGTCGGGCAAGACCCCCGGTATCGTCTACGGTGCTGGTGAAGCCCAACTGATCGAAATCGATCACAACGCCCTGTGGCACGCTGTGCACAAGGAAGCTTTCCACTCCAGCATCCTGGACATGGAAATCAACGGTCAAGTGACCAAGGTCGTGCTGCGCGACGTGCAGTTCCACCCCTACAAGAAGCTGGTGCAACACATCGACTTCCAGCGCGTGGACGGCAACACCAAGCTGCACATGAACGTGCCCCTGCACTTCGAAGGCGCTGCTGAATCCCCCGCCGTGAAGGTCGAGAACTGCACCGTGACTCCTCTGATGCACGAACTGCAAGTGATCTGCGAACCCGCAAACCTGCCCGAGTTCATCAAGGTGGACCTGAGCGCCCTGACTTCCAAGTCCGTGCTGGGCCTGCAAGCTCTGAAGCTGCCCAACGGCGTGAAGGCTGTGGTGCGTGGCGCCAACAAGAACCCTTCGCTGATCTCCATCAAGCTGCCCGAAGTGGCTCCTGCCGAAGGCGCCGCACCTGCTCCCGCAGCGGCCCCCGCCAAGAAGGGCAAGAAGTAATTCTTGTGTCTTCGGTACGGCGCCTGCCGCTGTACTCCAAGAAAAGGCCCACCTCGGTGGGCTTTTTCTTTGGGCCATGCAGAACCAGCGTGCCAGCCCAGCTTTGCTAGCAAGAAGATAATCCAGCAATGATCAAACTGTTTGTCGGCCTCGGCAATCCCGGCCCTGAATATGAAGACACCCGGCACAATGCCGGCTTCTGGTGGATTGATGCGCTGGCGCGCGAACTCAAGGTCAGTCTGGTTCCCGAACGCAGCTACTGGGGACTGATGGCCCGCACCAGCATCCACGGCCAGACCGTCTGGCTGCTGGAGCCGCAGACCTTCATGAATCTCTCGGGCAAGTCGGTAGGCGCACTGGCACGCTTCTTCAAGATCCAGCCCGAGGAAATCCTGGTCGTGCATGACGAGCTGGACTTCGAACCCGGCGTGGTCAAGCTCAAGCTCGGCGGCAGCCATGGCGGCCACAACGGCTTGCGCGATATCCATGCCCAGCTGGGCTCGCCCAATTACTGGCGTCTGCGCGTGGGCATAGGCCACCCCGGCCACAAGGGCGAGGTCGCCAGCTGGGTGCTCAAAAAACCGGCCCCCGACCAGCTCAAGCTGATCGAAGACGCCATCGCGCATTCGCTCAAGGCCTGGCCCGAGATGGTGGCAGGCCAGATGGACAAGGCCACTCTGGCCATCCACACCACCAAGGCGCCCCGCCCCAAGCCTGCCCGCAAGCCGGCGCCCGATGCCGTCCAGCCTGCAGGTGGCGAAGCCTGAACCTGAGGCAGAATGAAAAAATAGCTCCTGAATCAGGAGCTATTTGCGCTTGATATACAAAGAATTCAGACCCTAAAAGCCTTAACTTTCTTTCTTGGCTTGCGTAAGCTGCTCATATTTTTTGAACAGCACTTCATGGCTTTCGATGTATTCGGGGTTCACCGGTATGCAGGCCACAGGGCAGATCTGCACGCACTGCGGCTCGTCAAAATGGCCTACGCACTCGGTGCACTTGTGCGGGTCGATTTCGTAGAACTCCTCGCCCATGTAGATGGCATCGTTAGGGCACTCGGGCTCGCACACATCACAGTTGATGCATTCATCGGTAATCATCAATGCCATGTGCCAGCTCCTGTGCAGTTCTCGGTATCGGCCCACATTATCCCAAGCTCCCCAAGACATGGCAGCGCCTGGGACAAAGCCGCCCCCTCTCGGACACGGCACAATTGCCGCTATGCTGCGCAGCACGCAAACACCGCGTCTGAGCCCACTTCACGATGAAACAACGCCCCACGCCATGAGCATCTTCTTGCTCAAACGCCTGCTCACGCTGGTCGCCACATTGATCGGTGCCTCCATCGTGGTTTTTGCCGTGCTGGAAGTCCTGCCCGGCGATGCAGCCCAGATGCTCATGGGCCCCGATGCCGAGCCCGAGGCCGTGACGGCCATGGCTCAGCAACTGGGCCTGGACCAGCCCGCGCTGACACGCTACTGGCAGTGGATAGCCGGCTTGCTGCACGGCGACATGGGCGAGAGCTATGTCTATGGCTCGCCCGTGACCGAGCTGGTCTGGGAACGCCTTGCGGTCACCGTGCCGCTGGCCATCATGGCCATGTGCATCACCGCCGTGCTGGCCATTGCTGCGGGAGTGTTTGCGGCCGCCAACCACAAACGCTGGGGCGATGTGGGCCTCATGGGCCTGGCCCAGATCGGCATTGCCATCCCCAACTTCTGGTTTGCGATTCTTTTGATCCTGCTGTTCTCGGTGAAGCTGCAATGGTTCTCGGCCGGCGGCTTTCCGGGCTGGAGCGAGGAGGCCGGCGGCGGCTTCTGGCCCGCGCTGCAGGCACTGCTGCTGCCTGCCATTGCGCTGGCCGTGGTGCAGGCAGCCATCCTGGCACGCATCACCCGCTCTGCGGTGCTGGAGGTGCTGCGCGAGGACTTTGTGCGCACGGCCCGCGCCAAGGGGCTGTCACGCGGCGCGGCGCTCTGGCGTCATGTGCTGCGCAACGCCATGATTCCCGTCGTCACCGTCATGGGCCTGCAGTTCGCCAACCTGCTGGCAGGCACCATCGTGGTGGAGAACGTGTTCTATCTGCCGGGCCTGGGCCGACTGATCTTTCAATCCATTTCCAACCGAGATGTGATCGTGGTGCGCAACTGCGTGCTGCTGCTGGCCGCCATGGTGGTGGTGGTGAATTTTGTCGTCGACGTGCTTTATGCCGCCATCGACCCCCGCATCAAGGCCAGCGATATATGAGCAGGCAGACCGATACCCGCGCCAGCGTGAGCGACTACCCGACACGCGCCTTCACGCGCACACAGCCCCAAAGCTTTGGCCGACGCGCCTTGCAGCACCGCAGCTTTGTGCTCGGCGCCCTGCTCACGACCTTGCTGGTTGCCGCCGCGCTGCTGTCTTTTGCCTGGACCCCCGGCTCGGCCTATGAAGTGGATATGGACGCAGCCCTGCAGGCCAGCAGCAGCCAGCACTGGCTGGGCACCGATGCCTTCGGGCGCGATATTGCCTCGCAGATTCTGGTCGGCGCACGTGCATCGATTGCCGTGGGCCTGATCGCCGTGGGCATAGGTCTGACGCTGGGCGTGGTGCTGGGCCTGGTCGCCGCTGCACGCCGTGGCTGGGTGGAGGAAATCATCATGCGGCTGGCGGACTTCACCTTTGCCTTTCCAGCCCTGCTCTCGGCCATCATGCTCACAGCCGTGTTTGGAGCCGGCATGATCAATGCCATCATTGCCATCGGCATCTTCAACATCCCCACCTTTGCGCGCATCACCCGCGCCTCGGCCAACGCCATCTGGGCACGCGACTACGTGCTGGCCGCGCGCGCCTGCGGCAAAAGCCGCAGTGCCATCACTTTGCAGCATGTGTTGCCCAATATTGCGGCCGTACTCGTCGTGCAGGCTACCATTCAGTTTGCGCTGGCCATTCTGGCCGAAGCCGCCCTATCCTATCTGGGCCTGGGCACGCAGCCGCCCCAGCCATCCTGGGGACGCATGCTCAGCGAAGCCCAGACCCTGATGTTCCAGGCGCCGCTGCTGGCCGTCTGGCCCGGCCTGGCAATCGCCTTGTCGGTGCTGGGCCTGAACCTGCTGGGCGACGGTCTGCGCGACCTGCTGGACCCCCGACTGACACGCGAGCGCTGAATCACCATGGCTTTGCTTGAAGTCTCCAACCTCACCATCAATCTGCAGACCCATCGCGGCCGGGCCCAGGCCGTGCGCGATGTGAGCTTTACGCTGGAGCGCGGTGCCACGCTGGGCCTGATCGGCGAATCGGGCTGCGGAAAATCGCTGACGGCATTGGCGCTGATGGGCCTGCTGCCCGAGCACGCGCAAGTGGACGGCAGCATCCAGCTGGACGGCCAGGAACTGCTGGGCCTGAGCGAGCGCCAGCTCTGCGCCCTGCGCGGCAACCGCATGGCCATGGTGTTTCAGGAACCCATGAGCGCCCTCAACCCCGTGCACAGCATCGGCCGCCAGGTGGCAGAGCCGCTGCGGCTTCATCTGGGAATGAGCCGCGCCCAGGCCCGCGCCCGCGCCACCGAGCTGCTGGAGAGAGTGGGCATTGCACAGGCTGCGCAGCGGCTCGATGAATATCCGCACCAGTTCTCCGGCGGCCAGCGCCAGCGCATCATGATTGCCATGGCTCTGGCCTGCGGTCCCGATCTGCTGGTGGCCGACGAGCCCACCACAGCCCTGGATGTGACGGTTCAGCAGCGCATTCTGGATCTGCTGCAGGAGCTGGTGGCCGAGCATTCCATGGCGCTGGTGCTCATCAGCCATGATCTGGGCGTGATTGCCCAGAATGCGGAGCAGCTGCTGGTCATGTATGGCGGCACCGTGGTCGAATCCGGCATGACGGAAGCGGTGTTCGCCAGGCGCGCCCACCCTTATACGCGCGGCCTGTTTGCTGCACGCCCGCAACTCCACGCCACAGAAGGTACAGCCCATCTGCCCACCATTGCCGGAGCCGTGCCTGAGCTCGTGGACCTGCCCGCAGGCTGCCCGTTTGCGGGCCGCTGCGCCCATACTCAGGACGAGTGCTATGTGGAGCGCCCCCAGCCTCGCACGCTGCACCAGCCCAGCATGGCGGCACCTGCCTCTCTCGCTTCCTGGCGCCAGCCCCATGTGGCACGCTGCCTGTATGAACAGGTGCTGACGGTAGGAGCAAGGACATGAACAAGCCAGCCGAAGCCTCTGAAGCTGGAACCAGCAGCGCAATCTTGCTCAGGGTTAGCGGCCTGAAACGCGCATATTCACGCCCCCGTACATCGCTGTGGCACAAGCCCGAGCCGCTGCAGGCGCTGCGCGGCGTGAGCTTCGAGCTGCAGGGCGGACAAAGCCTGGGCGTGGTCGGCGAATCGGGCTCCGGCAAGTCCACGCTGGCACGTCTGGTCATGGCTCTGGACCGCCCCAGCGAAGGCAGGGTGGAACTGCTGGGCCGCAATCTGCACCTGCTGTCCGAACAGGAACTGCGCGCCGCGCGGCGCGACTTCCAGATGGTGTTTCAGGACCCCTATGGGTCGCTGGACCCGCGCATGACAGTGGAAGCCATCATCAGCGAGCCTTTGGGAACGACTCATGAGAAGCTCAGTCGCCCTGCCAGGCGCCAGCAGGTGCTGAGCGTGCTTGACCAGGTCGGTCTGCGCGCGCAGGACGCCGACAAATATCCGCACGAGTTCTCCGGCGGCCAACGCCAGCGCATCGCCATTGCCCGCGCTCTGATAACCCGCCCCCGCCTGATCGTGGCCGACGAGCCGGTCAGTGCGCTCGATGTCTCGGTGCAGGCCCAGGTGCTCAATCTCATGCAGGACCTGCAGCGCGAGCTGGGCCTGTCCTATCTGTTCATAAGCCATGACCTGGCCGTGGTCCAGCATGTCTGCGATCAGGTCATCGTGCTCCATCAGGGTGAAGTGGTGGAGCGCGGCACACCGCGCAAGCTGTTCTCCGCCCCCGAGCACCCCTATACCCAGGCCTTGGTCAAGGCCGCACCGCGAGTCATCTGAACCGGGCCGGCAAACAGTTGTTCACACTCGCAGCAGCGATATGCCTGCGACCACTGCAAAGACTGCTCCGACTGGTGTAAAAACGCATATGAAACAAGTCCGCTCCCCGCGATGACTTGCAGCGCTTTTGATGGCCCCATGCGGCCAGCCCCCCATCGGAGACTTTGTTGATGCTCAATCGCCGCTCCTTGCTGGCCAGCTCGGCTGCCAGCTTGCCCTTGTTCGCTGCCTGGCCTGCCATGGCCCAGGCCAAGAAAGACAGTGTCACGCTGGCCATGACGCTGGAGCCGCCAGGACTGGACCCCACGGCCGGGGCTGCTTCCTCGATTGCAGAAGTCGTGCTCTACAACGTGTTTGAGACGCTGACCAAGATCAACTCCGACGGCAGCGTCTCGCCTCTGCTGGCCGAAAGCTGGGAAGTCTCGTCCGATCTCAAGACCTATACCTTTCGCCTGCGCAAGGATGTGAAGTTCCAGAACGGAGAGCCCTTCAACGCTGCTGCCGTCAAGTTCTCGTTCGACCGCGCGGCCGCCGACAAAAGCACCAACAAGGACAAGCGCACCTTTGCCAATCTGAGCACCAAGGTCACCGACGAGCATACGGTGGTGCTGACCAACCAGGAAATCGATCCCGACTTTCTGTTCATGATGGGTCAGGCAACCTCCATCGTTGTCGAACCCAAGAGCGTCACCACCAACGCCAGCAAGCCCGTGGGCACCGGCCCCTACAAGCTGGCGGCCTGGGCCAAGGGCGCATCGGTCACGCTGACCGCCTGGCCCGGCTATCGCTCGGCACAGAGCATTCGCATCAAGCGCGCCGTGTTCCGCTTCATCCCCGACCCTGCAGCACAGGTTGCAGCCCTGCTGGCCGGCGATGTCGATGCCTTCCCGCGCGTCTCGCCACGCAGCGTGCCCCAGTTCAAAGCCAATGCCCGCTTTCAGGTGGTGGTGAGCAACTCGCGCGCCAAGACCATTCTGGCCATCAACAATGCGCGAAAGCCGCTCAGCGATATCCGCGTGCGCCGTGCCATTGCCGCCGCCATCGATCGCAAGGCCGTGATTGCCGGTGCCGCCGATGGCTATGGCGTGCCCATCGGCAGCTACTATGTGCCCACGGCCTTTGGCTATGTGGACACCACAGGTGTCAACCCCTTTGACCTGGAAAAAGCCAAGGCTTTGATGGCTGAAGCTGGCGTCAAGACCCCGCTGACGCTGACCATGACGCTGCCGCCCGCGCCCTATGCGCGCCAAGGCGGTGAGCTGATTGCAGCCCAGCTGGCCAAGATCGGCATCCAGCTCAAGCTGCAGAATGTGGAATGGGCACAGTGGCTGTCGGGCACCTACACCAACAAGAACTACGACCTGACCATCATTTCGCATGTGGAGCCGTTTGATCTGGGCAACTTTGCCAAGCCCGATTACTACTGGGGCTACCAATCCCAGGAATTCAACGAGCTTTTCGACAAGATCAAGCACACACCGCGCCCCGCCGACCGCGCACGCCTGCTTGGCGATGCCCAGCGCCTGCTGGCGCATGATTCGGTGCACGGCTTTCTCTACACCCCGCAGTGGGTGACCGTGGCGAACAAGAAGCTGCGCGGGCTGTGGAAGGACATGCCAGTGTTTGTGAATGACTTGTCTGCTCTGTCCTGGGGATAAGAACGACAAGCCCCCCTTGAGGCGCCATGCGCCTTCCCTCTGGCCGGGCGCCCCTCTCTCTACGTGCTTCGCACACTATGGGAGGGGGGGCGGAGGGGGCGACAGCCTCGCTGCGGGGCGTTGCAGCCGGCACAGACCCTTCCTCGCTGTCCTGGCCTTTTGAGTCGCGCCAGTTTTAAGAGTGTTTGCCTCTAGCGTTGCACCATCACAAGACGAAGTGCGAGCGCACCGAAAACGGTCGCAGCGATGCGGTTCAGCCAGCGCTGGGCGCGCACGGAGCGCTGCAGGATCTGGCCAAAGAGCCCCGAGAAACAGGCGATAGAGCCAAAGACCAGCCAAGCTGCTGCCATGAAGACGCTGCCCAGCACCATGACCTGCACTGGCACGCTGCCGCGAGCGGGGTCGGCAAACTGAGGCAAAAAGGCCAGAAAGAAGATCAGCACCTTGGGGTTGGTCAGGTTCATGACTACGCCTCTGCCCACCCAGCCCATGGCGGAGCGCAGAGTCAGCACATCGCGCTGCTCCTGCGCCTTGGCACTTTCTTCGACGCTGACCGGCGCATGCCATGCGCCCCAGGCCAGATAGGCCAGATAGGCGGCGCCGCAGAGCTTGAGCGCCGTGAACAGCATGGGCGATGTGGCCACCACGGCCGCCAGCCCCAGCGCCACGGCGGCCGTATGTCCGACAATGCCCAGACACAGGCCCAGCACCACGCACAGCCCCACGCGCCAGCCGCGCTGTGCCGATTGCACCAGCACAAACAGGTTGTCGGGGCCGGGGCTCAGCCCCAGCAGCAAGGCCACGCCAAAGAATGTGATCAGGACTTCCCAGGTCGGCATTTTCAGCTCTCTTCAAAAACAATAGCTATTTGCGATTCATCAACAAGGGCTACAGGCCTTTTCGACAAACGACTCACTTCAACCCAGCCCCAGTGCCGTCACGCCCAGGGCAATCATCACGGCCCCGGCAATGCGCAGGGCCCGGTCGCCCTCGCCCAGCAACCTGCCGCCGATCAGGGCTGCGAACAACATGGACACCTCGCGCGCCGGTGCGACGTGAGAGATGGGCGCGCTTTGCACGGCATAGAGCACCAGCACATAGGCAATGGGGCTGAAGAAAGCCACCACGGCTGCATAGCGCCATTGCAGTCGCCACAGGCGCTTGGTCTCGGGCCAGTCCCGGGCGGCCAGCGGTGCCAGAATCACCAGGCGGATCAGGTTGCCCATATAGTCCACCAGAATCGGCGACATCAGCAGCATCTTGACGGCATAGCTGTCCACCACGGTGTAGCTGGCAATGAACAAGCCCGTCAGCAGGCCGTAGTAGAGGCCCGCCAGCACACGCTGACGCGCCTCCAGGTCCTGTCCGTCGCGAATGGCCACGATCATGCGCGGACCGCCCGCGATCAGGAACACACCCAGCACCACGCCCGCAATGCCGGCAGCCCCCAGCGTTGAAATCTGTTCCCCCAAAAACATCACCGCCACCAGCGATGAGATCAGTGGCCCGCTACCGCGCGCCAGCGGATAGACCACGGTGAGATCGGCCACGCGGTAGCCGCGCAGCAGCACCACGAAATAAGCCACATGCAGCACGGCACTGGCGGTGACGAAGGCCCACTCCATCCAGCCCCAGCCCGGCACCACATCCTTGCCCAGCCACCAGCCCAGCGGCAGCCAGATGACGGCATTGCAAATGGCGGTGTAGAGCGAAAAACGGGCATCTCCGCCCGCCTTCTTGGCCACGATATTCCAGCCCGAATGGATCAGGCCGGCCAAAATGATGAGAGTGAACGCTTGCAGGGACATGAGAGCCGGAAATGCAAAAGGCCGCGCGATGCGCAGCCCTTCCAAAGATCAGTTTTCAACACAGAACACAACCCACAAACTAGCGTGCCCCAGGCCAGAGACACCGAGCAAGAGCCGCCTCGCGGCGAAGGTGTCGTCCCCCTTCGGGGGAAGGCGCAAAGCGCCACAGGGGGCATTTATTTTCTAGCTGCTATGAGCGACAGGAATTCGCGGCGCAGTTCGGAGTTGGTGAGGAAAGCGCCGCGCATGACGGAATTCAGCATCTTGGAATCCATCTCGCGCACGCCGCGCCAGGACATGCAGAAATGCGAGGCTTCCATGACCACGGCCAGCCCGTCGGGTCGGGTCTTGTCCATGATCAGGTCGGCCAGCTGGATGATGGCCTCTTCCTGAATCTGCGGACGACCCATGATCCAGTCCACCAGACGCGCGTACTTGGACAGACCGATCACATTGGTGTTCTTGTTGGGCAGCACGCCGATCCAGATCTTGCCGATCACGGGACACAGGTGGTGGCTGCAGGCGCTGCGCACGGTGATCGGGCCGACGATCATCAGCTCGTTCAAGTGTTCGGCGTTGGGGAATTCGGTGATGGCCGGCTGATGCACATAACGGCCGCGGAACACCTCATTCACATACATCTTGGCCACACGGCGGGCCGTGGCGCGCGTGTTGTGGTCATGCACGGTGTCGATGACCATGGAGTCGAGCACGCCCTGCATCTTCTCCTGCACCTCGTCCAGCAGCTTCTCCAGCTCGCCGGGCTCAATGAATTCGGCAATGTTGTCGTTGGCGTGGAAACGTTTTTTAGCTGCCTGCAGCCGCTCGCGGATCTTGACCGAAACGGGTGTTCCTTCGGCTGAGTTGTCTTTTTTCATGTCGGCGAGATCTCTGAACATCCAAGAATGGTACCAGTGAATCAACTTCCCGAAGCTACAAAGGATTTGCCGTCCAGATGCATGTTTACAAGGCATTGG
Source organism: Comamonas sp. F1-6 (assembly GCF_039581415.1). Lineage (NCBI taxonomy): Bacteria > Pseudomonadati > Pseudomonadota > Betaproteobacteria > Burkholderiales > Comamonadaceae > Comamonas > Comamonas sp. F1-6. Next base: position 36,701 of record NZ_JBCPWN010000001.1, on the reverse strand, counting down.
AAGCTATGGTTTCAGGAGCAATCTCAAAATAAGCATGCACCCGACCAGAGACAGCGAGCAAGCGCCGCCGCGCGGCGAGGCTGTCGCGCCCACCCGAGCAGCGGGCGCGGGGCCGGGCTCAGGGCTGCTACAGCTTGAACTCTGCAATCAGCGGCAGATGATCCGACATGCGCCACCAGATGCGCCCCTTGGGCACCTGCAGCCCCAGCGGGGTCAGGCCACGCACATAGATATGGTCGAGCTGCGCAATCGGCAGCCGCGAAGGATAGGTCAGAATGCCCTGCGTTTCCTCGTACTCGAACAGGCCGAAACCCGCCAGCATGCGCTTGATCTGGTTGCCCCAGTCATTGAAGTCGCCCGCCACCACCAGCGGTGCATTGGGCGGCACCTCGCGCTCGATGAAACGCTGCAGCAACGCGATCTGGCGAATGCGGCTGCCCGGAATCAGACCCAGGTGCACGACGATGGAGTGCACGCGCTTGCCGTGGATGTCCAGCTCCACATGCAGCAGGCCGCGCTGCTCGAAGCGATGGTCCGAGATGTCCTCGTGCTGGTAGCCGATCACCGGCCAGCGGCTGAGCAGCGCATTGCCGTGCTCGCCGTCCCGAGTGTAGGCATTGGTCAGATAGACGGACTCGTAGCCTTCGGGAGCCAGATACTCGGCCTGAGGCACATTGGGCCAGCGGTCGAAATACTGCTCCTCCTTGCGGTTCATCTTGCGAACCTCCTGAAGGCAGACGATGTCCGCATCGAGCTGCTCCACCGCGAGTCCCAGATTGTGAATCTCCAGCCTCCTGGCAGGGCCCAGGCCCTGCACACCCTTGTGAATGTTGTAGGTAGCCACGCGCAGGATCTGCGGCTCTGGCGGCGTAGACAACTGAACTTCAGACATAGGCACTGTGGGTTTCAAGGCTGTTGCCTGCAGCGGCGCTCGACCAGCGCCGGCTCGAAGCGCGGCAACAGCAAAATAGCTTCTGCGTTGGAAGAAGAAAAGCAGCGCTGGGCTGCCTCACGCCAATCATGCCAATCATGTGCGGTGTGCTCCCTGGGATTCAAGTGCACGGTCATGTGAGGTGGCACACGGAGGCCGAAGACACGCTCCTGGTTATGGCTGACGCCCGGCGCGTAACGATGCAGCCATTGCGGATAGATGGCGTAGACGTTCTCGAGTTCCCAATCGGTCAGGCAACAGTCCGGCGCCAGCGCGTCGATGCCGGTTTCCTCGAGCACCTCGCGCACCGCGGTTTCATGCCAATCCTCGTCCAGGCTGTCCTTGCTGCCCGTGACGGATTGCCAGAAAGGCTCGCCCTCGGGCGCATCGATGCTTCGGCGCAGCAGCAACACCTGCCCGTCTTCGCGGTAGATCACGACCAGCACGGACTGCGGAATCTTGTAGGGCCTGACTTCCATCGCAGCATATTAGCGCGGCCAGCATGACAGCAGGCTGAGTCGCCCTGCTGCTTGATAGCCATCAATATTCATAGCTTCAACCGCTTTCCAATCATTGAATTCAGACTGAAAACCATCTGAGTCTCAAGATTGACAGGCGCAAGCAGCTCCCGATTTCAAAGCAACAAAAAAGCGCCAGCCGCTTTCGCGAACTGGCGCCCGGGTGTGAACAGCGACCGGCGCTGTTCACGGGGAGCTTGGGAATCAAGCCTCGGTGGTGACCACCATGGGGTTACGCAGCTTGATGTGCAGCTCGCGCAGCTGCTTCTCGTCCACGGGCGAGGGAGCCTGGGTCAGCAGATCCTGGGCGCGCTGTGTCTTGGGGAAGGCAATCACGTCGCGGATGGAGTCGGAGCCCGTCATCAGCGTGATCAGACGATCCAGGCCGAAGGCCAGACCACCATGGGGGGGCGCACCGTACTGCAGCGCGTCCAGCAGATAGCCGAACTTGGCACGTTGCTGCTCGGGCGTGATGTTCAGGGCTTCGAACACCTTGGCCTGCACGTCGGCACGGTGGATACGCACCGAGCCGCCGCCCAGCTCCCAGCCGTTCAGAACCATGTCGTAGGCCTTGGCAATGCACTTGCCTGGATCGGTGTCCATCAGGTCTTCGTGACCATCCTTGGGCGAGGTGAAGGGGTGGTGCACGGCCACCCAGCGGCCGCTGTCCTCGTCATGTTCGAACATGGGGAAGTCCACCACCCACAGAGGCGCCCACTTGTCTTCGAACAGGCCGCTCTTCTTGCCGAATTCGCTGTGGCCGACCTTCAGGCGCAGGGCGCCGATGGAGTCGTTGACGATCTTTTCCTTGTCGGCGCCAAAGAACAGCAGGTCGCCATCCTGTGCACCGGTGCGCTTGACGATTTCGGCCAGCGCAGCATCGTGCAGGTTCTTGACGATGGGCGACTGCAGGCCTTCACGGCCCTTGGCCACTTCGTTGACCTTGATCCAGGCCAGGCCCTTGGCACCGTAGATCTTGACGAACTCGGTGTAGCCGTCGATCTCGCCACGCGAGATGGCAGCGCCGCCGGGCACGCGCAGGGCCACGACACGGCCGCCCTTGGTGGTGGCGGGGGTGGAGAAGACCTTGAAGTCCACATCGCCCATGATGTCGGTCAGCTCGGTGAACTCGAGCTTGACGCGCAGGTCGGGCTTGTCCGAACCGAAGCGGAAGGCCGCGTCCTGGTAGGTCATGATGGGGAACTCGCCCAGATCCACGTTCAACTGGGTCTGGAACACTTCCTTGATCATGCGCTGGAAGATGGCGCGGATTTCCTCTTCGTTCAGGAAAGAGGTTTCGCAGTCGATCTGCGTGAATTCGGGCTGACGATCAGCGCGCAGGTCTTCGTCGCGGAAGCACTTGGTGATCTGGTAGTAGCGGTCGAAGCCCGAGACCATCAGCATCTGCTTGTACAACTGGGGCGACTGGGGCAGCGCGAAGAATTCGCCGTCATGCACACGCGAGGGCACCAGGTAGTCACGGGCGCCTTCGGGCGTGGACTTGCCCAGCATGGGAGTCTCGATGTCGATGAAGCCTTCCTTGTCGAGGAAGTTGCGCACCTGGATGGCGGTCTTGTAACGCAGCATCATATTGCGCTGCATCACGGGACGACGCAGATCCATCACGCGATTCGTGAGGCGCACGGTTTCCGACAGATTGTCATCGTCCAGCTGGAAAGGAGGCGTGACGGAAGCGTTGAGCACGTTCAGCTCATGGCACAGCACTTCGATCTGACCGCTCTTGAGCTTGTCGTTGGTGGTGCCGGCGGGACGCGCACGCACCACACCCTTGACCTGCACGCAGAACTCGTTGCGCACGTCTTCGGCCACCTTGAACATCTCGGCGCGGTCGGGGTCGCAGACCACCTGCACATAGCCTTCACGGTCGCGCAGGTCGATGAAGATCACGCCACCATGGTCACGGCGGCGATTCACCCAGCCGCACAGGGTCACGGTTTCGCCCATTTGGGCTTCGGTCACCAGACCGCAGTATTGAGAACGCATTGCCATGAAAATTCTTCCTGCACCTTAGGGGTGCGACAAGGTTGTTTGTTTGGATTCTTCGATCAGGGCGAGGTCTGGCGGAGCCACCACGCCCATCGAAACAATGTATTTGAGCGCCGCATCCACACTCATCTCCAGCTCGATGCACTCGCTCTTGCGCACCAGCACGAAGTAACCCCCGGTGGGGTTGGGTGTGGTGGGCACGAAGACGCTCACATATTCATCGCGCAGCAAAGCCGCCACTTCACCGCTGGGCTGGCCTGTGACGAAAGCCACGGTCCATACGCCCTCGCGCGGCCACTGCACCAGCACTGCCGTGCGAAAAGCGTTGCCGCTGTCGGAGAACACGGTGTCCGAGACCTGCTTGACGCTGGAATAGATGGAGCGCACCACGGGAATGCGACGCACCAGCGCATCACCCCAGCCCACCAGCTTGCGGCCGATGAAATTGCTGGCAATGCCGCCCACGAGCAGCAGAATCAGCAAGGTCAGAATAACGCCAAAGCCCGGAATATGCATGCCCAGCAATCTGTCGGGCTGCCAGGCCTCGGGAAGAATGGCCAGCGTCTGATCAAGCGTTCCGATGATCCAGTTGAGCACGCCCAGCGTGATCACCAGGGGAACGATGACCAGCAAACCGGCAATCAGCCACTTGCGCAATGCAGACATAGTGTGGGTAAGCCTCAGGAATTGGCGGGCGCAGGGGCAGGGGCAGGGGCAGCTGCTGCAGGTGCAGCGGCACTGTCACTGGATGAAGAGGTGCTTGCAGCCGGCTTGCTGCCGCTGTTCTTGAAGTCCGTGGCATACCAGCCAGAACCCTTGAGCTGAAAGCCCGGAGCGGTGAGCTGCTTGGAAAAGGCCTCGGCCCCGCAAGCTGGGCACACGGTCAGCGGCGCGTCCGAGATTTTCTGCAGCACATCCTTGGCGTGACCGCAGGAGCCACACTTGTATGCATAGATAGGCATAGCGCTAAAAACGGAGAAAGTGCAAAAACCCTCAATTATAGGCGCCGCCCCTGGTTTTGCTGCGCTGCGCAAGCAAGCCCCGGTGCAGCCGGTTTGCTCTCTCAAGCCTTGATCTCGGCCAGGGACTCGATTTCACGGTGATGGTTGCTGATCCACTGGGGCAGCAGCGAGCCTGCAAGCATGCCGGCAACCGCAGCCAAAAGACCAGCCAGCTGCTGTGGAAAAGCCTGGTTGAGCGCGGGCGTGACCATGAAGACCAGCCACACACCTATGCCCAGCGCCACGGCACTGATGGCACCCTGGGTGGTGGCTCGCTTCCAGTACAGGCCGAACACCAGCGGCACGAAGGCCCCCACCAGCGGCACCTGATAGGCGCTGGCGACCAGCTCATAGATGGGCGTGCCCTCCATGGCTATCGAATAGGCCAGCACACAGGCCGCAAACACCAGCACGCTGATGCGCATGGTCCTGAGGTTTTCCTTGTCCGTGGTGTAGGGACGGAACTGGCGCCAGATGTTCTCGGTAAAGGTCACGCTGGGAGCCAGCAAGGTGGCCGACGCACAGGACTTGATGGCCGAGAGCAGCGCGCCGAAGAACAGCACCTGCATGGCAAACGGCATCTTGTCCATCACCAGGGTGGGCAGCACCTTCTGCGGATCATCGGCCAGCAGGGCCGTGGCTTCGGCGGGCATGATGATGAGCGCACTGGCCACCAGGAACATGGGTACGAAGGCAAAGATCACATAGCAGGCACCGCCGATGATGGTGCCGCGCACGGCCGACTTCTCGGTGTCTGCCGACATCACGCGCTGGAAGATGTCCTGCTGCGGAATCGAGCCCAGCATCATGGTCACGGCAGCGCCGATGAAGAAAACGATTTCATGCAGCGAGGGCTCGGGCAGAAACTTGAACAGATCCCGGCTGGTGGCCAGATCGACCACCTTGCCCGCGCCGCCCGCCATGTCACCGGCAAAAAAGGCCAGTATCAGCAGGCCGGCGACCAGGATGGTCATCTGCACGAAATCCGTCACGGCCACGGACCACATGCCGCCGAACAGGGTGTAGACCAGCACCGAGAGCACGCCTATCGTCATGCCCATGGGAATGCTGACGACACCGCCCGAGAGCAGGTTGAATACCAGGCCCAGCGCCGTGACCTGGGCCGAAACCCAGCCCAGATAGCTGAGCATGATGATCAGCGAGCAGACCACCTCGATAGCTCGGCCATAGCGCGAGCGGTAGTAGTCGCTGATGGTCAGCAGATTCATGCGGTAGAGCTTGGCCGCAAAAAAGACGCCCACCAGGATCAGGCACATGCCCGCGCCAAACGGATCTTCCACCAGCGCATGCAGACCGCCTTCGATGAACTTGGCAGGCACGCCCAGCACCAGCTCGGACCCGAACCAGGTCGCGAATGTGGTGGTGATGATCATGTAGAGCGGCAGATGACGGCCGGCAATGGCGAAATCCGCCGTGTTCTTCACGCGTCTGGCGGCCCACAGGCCGATGCCGATGGTCACTAACAGGTAGACGATCACCAATGAGAGCAGCACGCTGGCACTCCTCGAACTCTAAAGAAAGGGAAAGCTCAGAAGCGGATGCGCAGCAGAACCTGCAGCACCACCAGACCGATGACGAAACCGATGCCGCCGCAGAGGATGGCCTGCAGCAGACGGTTTGTCGTTTTCTGCTGCTGCAGCAGCTCCTTGAGCAGGGTCTCGCTGTCATTGCCGGCTCCATGCCTGGACAGATACTGGTGCAGCACACGCGGAATGTCGGGCAGGATCTTGGCGTAACGCGGCGCCTGCGCCTGCAGCTCATGCCATAGGCGCTGCGGTCCCATCTGGTCCAGCATCCATTTCTCGAGGAATGGCTTGGCCGTGCTCCAGAGGTCGAGGTTGGGGTCGAGCTGACGGCCCAGGCCCTCGATATTGAGCAGCGTCTTTTGCAGCAGCACCAGCTGGGGCTGGATCTCGACCTGGAAACGGCGCGAGGTCTGGAACAGGCGCATCAGCACCATGCCCAGCGAGATTTCGGCCAGAGGCCGGTCGAAATAAGGCTCGCAGACGGCGCGGATGGCCGCCTCCAGCTCCTCGACGCGCGTCGTGGCCGGCACCCAGCCGCTTTCCACATGCAAGGCGGCAACACGCTTGTAGTCGCGGCGGAAGAAGGCCAGGAAGTTCTGCGCCAGGTATTCCTTGTCGAACTCGGTCAGCGTGCCGACGATGCCGAAGTCCAGCGAGATATAGCGCCCGAAGGTATCGGGCTCCAGGCTGACCATGATGTTGCCCGGGTGCATGTCGGCATGAAAGAAGCCGTCGCGGAACACCTGGGTAAAGAAGATGGTCACGCCATCGCGCGCCAGCTTGGGGATGTCCACGCCGGCTTCGCGCAGGCGCTCGACCTGGCTGATGGGCACGCCCTTCATGCGCTCCATCACCATCACGTCGGTGTGGCAGTAATCCCAGTGGATCTCGGGGATCAGCACCAGATCCAGCCCTTCCATATTGCGACGCAGTTGCGCGGCATTGGAGGCTTCGCGGATCAGGTCCAGCTCGTCATGCAGATAGTTGTCGAACTCGGCAACCACTTCCTTGGGCTTGAGGCGCTTGCCATCATGGGAGAGCTTTTCCAGCCAGCTCGCCATCATGTGCATCAGCGCCAGATCCTTGTCGATCACGGACTTCATGCCCGGACGCAGCACCTTGACGGCGACGTCGTGCTCGACGCCGGACTTGTCGCGAACCCTGGCAAAGTGCACCTGGGCGATGGACGCGCTGGCCACGGGCTCACGCTCGAAGCTGATGAAGATCTGCTCCAGCGGCTTGCGAAAGGAGCGCTCGATGGTGTCCACCGCGATCTGGGAATCGAACGGCGGCACGCGGTCCTGCAGCTTGGCCAGTTCCTCGGCCACATCGGGCGGCATCAGGTCGCTGCGCGTAGACAGCACCTGACCGAACTTCACGAAGATGGGTCCCAGCTCTTCCAGCGCTTCGCGCAGGCGCACGCCACGTGGCTTGTCCAGCTTGCGGCCAAAGGTCAGCACGCCGCGCAGGCTGCGCAGGCGCGGATGCGGAATCCCGGAGAGCACCAGCTCATCGAGTCCATAACGAAACACCACCCAGAGGATGGCCCAGCCCCGCAGAAAGCGGCTCATGGCTGTGTGTAATCGGCCCCGGGCATGGCTGCCACGGGTGCCGTGCCGGCAGGATTGGCGACATCGGCAGCAGAGGCAGACTTGCTGCCCATGCGTGCGCCGACGAACTGACGCAGCCCCTGTGCGGCCGTGCGTGCCACCTTGCCAATGGTGTGGGCCGGCACATCGCCAATCAGGCGAGCCAGATCTTCCTCCACATCCCACTTGACGTTATCCACCAGCCAATTGATCTCGGCGGCAAACTGCACATCGCCTTCGATGCGAATGCTGGGCTTGTCGCCACGCAAGGCCGTCTGGGCCAGCGACAGAGGAGAGGTCTCGGTGACTTCCAGCATCAGATCGGGTGCAGCCTCCGCAGGAGCCACGTCGAACAGGCCAGCAGGAGTGACCAGCAAGGCGACCGAATACTGGCGCCATTGCACGCGAGCAATACGCCCCTTCTGGCGCACGAGGCGGTCCATGGCCTCTTTTTCCTGCATCAGCACGTGATTGAGGAAAAGCACCAGACGCTGGTGCATTTCACTCACCAGCCATTCGGGAGCTTGGGGACCGGCCATCACGCGTTCGACGAGACCGCCCAGAAAAGAAAAAGGGGACTGTGTTGCCATAGTCCCCGATTATTCATGAAATTGATTCCCCCCTGTGGCGCTTTGCGCCTTCCCCCCAAGGGGGACGGCACCATCGCTGCGGGGCGGCGCTTATTGCAGCGCCTGCACGCCTGCCACCAGCCAGCCGCTGGTACCACTCTTGGGCTTGGTCATGTTCCAGACTTCACGGAAGGGGCTGGGGCCTGCCGATGCCTCTTCGCGGATCATGCCGGAGAACTCGACGCTGGCCATATAGCCATTGCCCAGATCTTCGATGCCCAGCAGTTGCGCATCGATCATCAACACGTCGGTGTGGTTGGGTTCACCGGCACGCTGGCTCTCGCGCTCGGACAGCTGGCTGCGGATTTCCGCGAGCATCTCGTCGGTCATCATGGAGCGCAGAGTGGTGATGTCGGACCTGTCCCAGGCCGACTGCAGCGTCACGAAGTTGCGCTTGGCTGCCGTGAGAAAGCCTTCGGCATCGAAGTCTGCAGGCACGCCCCAGTTCTGCGAACCCGACAGGGCAGAGCCGATCATGGAGCCGCCAGCTGCAGCTGCGGCTTCGGGAATATGGTTCTGTTCCCAAGGACGAGCCGACGCGTCATTGCCCACTTTTTCGGGGTTGTACTGGCGTGCCTGAGGTGCATTCACATCACCGCCCAGATTGCCTGCGCCCTGAAAGGCGAATGGACTGCTGGTGCTCTGCACGGCAGGCGCTGCCTTGCGACGGCGCATGATCATGCCGACCACCACCATGATCACCATGGCCAGCAGACCGAACATCAGCAGATTGGCAAAGGCTTCGCCCATGCCCAGCGAGTTGGCCAGCCAGGCCAGGCCCAGGCCTGCGGCCAGGCCGCCCAGCATGGCGCCCCATGGCTTCTTGGGTGCAGCGGCCGGAGCCGCTGCAGGCGGAGCAGCACGGTTTTGCTGCGCCGCACTCTGCTGCGGAGCCTGCTGGGTATTCTGAGCGGGAGCACGAGACGCTTCGCGTTGAGTGACGTTGCCCGACTGTTTGCCGAACGATGAGCCACCGCCCATGCGTTTTGCATCGGCCTGACCATGTGCCACCACCAGCATTGCCACCAAGGCGATTGACCAAAGTTTCTTCATCTCATCTCCCTTCTTATAGAAAGTCGCTACAAATCTGCGCACAGGGCGCACTTAACATTTGATTCCCACATGCAAGGCACAGACGCCTCCTGTCATGTTGTGATAGTCCACATGGCCAAAGCCGCATTGCTGCATCAGGGCCTTGAGCTCCTTCTGGCCTGGGTGCATGCGAATGGACTCAGCCAGATAGCGATAGCTTTCGGCGTCGCCGGCAATCATCTTGCCCATGGTCGGCAAAATCTTGAACGAGTACCAGTCATAGACTTTCTCCAGCGGTTTGGCCACCTTGGAAAACTCCAGCACCAGCAGCTTGCCGCCGGGACGCAGCACGCGGTTCATTTCCTTGAGCGCTGCATCCTTGTGCGTCATATTGCGCAGACCGAAGGCCACGCTGACCAGATCGAAATAGTTGTCGGGGAAAGGCAGCTTTTCAGCATCGCAGACCAGCGTGGGCAGGATCACGCCCTTGTCGGTCAAACGGTCACGCCCCACGCGCAACATGGCTTCATTGATGTCGGTGTGCACCACCTGACCGCTGGCGCCCACCTTCTTGGAAAAAGCCAGGGACAGATCTCCTGTGCCGCCCGCGATATCCAGCGCCTTGTCGCCTTCCTTGAGGTTGGCCACCATCAGCGTGTAAGCCTTCCAGGCGCGGTGCAGACCGCCCGACATCACGTCGTTCATGACGTCGTACTTGGAAGCCACGGAGTCGAACACACCGCGTACGCGCGATGCCTTCTCGCTTTCATCAACAGTCTGGAATCCGAAGTGTGTGGAGCTCATAACAAAGAATGCTAAGCAGGCAGTGCTTGCGCGTACAGCGACAACCCCGTATGGCTACAGGCTTTGAAGCACTATGGTTTTTGGAAGGAATTCGCCTTGAGCGCTTATTTCACATGCGCTGCCAGCTATTGGAAATATAGCACCAGCCTCAATAACCCTGTACCGTATGCATGGGCTATGTGGCGTGTACGGGACGTTGCTGCCGGCTTTTGAGCCGACATGCAAGCCCCTGGGAGTCAAAGCTCAATGCACGCTGCAGCCATGACCGCCGGCGCCCTTCTCGGGCATGGGCGTGTCGCGCTCCATCCCGGCCTCTTCAAGGCGCTGCAGATATTGCTGCCACAGAGCATCCTGCTGGCTGCCCAGCTGGTAGAGGTATTCCCAGGTGTACAGACCGCTTTCATGCCCATCGCTGAAGAAGGGCTTGATGGCGTAGTTGCCGACCGGCTCTATGGTGTTGATGCCCACATCGCGCTTGCCGGTCTGCAGCACTTCCTGGCCCGGGCCATGGCCTTGCACCTCGGCCGAGGGCGAGTACACGCGCAGCAACTCGAACGGGATGCGGAAAGTCTTGCCGTCCGAATAAGAGACCTCCAGCACGCGCGATGCGCCATGCACGGTCAATGACTGGGGGGTGGGAGTATTGGCTTGCAGTCCTGCCATGGTTCTCTCCTAATCAATGCATAAAAGGGCAGCCTCAAGCTGCCCTTTGAATCTCCCGTCGGAGACGAAAAACATCACGCGGCCCAGAGGGCCAACGCCTTTTGCAGCACTTCATCCACCTGCGGCAGCTGGCGGGCAATCGCAGCTTCGCGCTCTTCATCGCGCTCGCGCTGGGCCGCAGCCCAGACGGAAGCGGGAAAGTGGCTGTCCCAGTCATAGCGCGCAATCACATGCCAGTGCAGATGTGCCACCATATTACCGAGCGCCGCCAGGTTGATCTTGGTCGGAGCCAGCTGCTCGCGCAGCACGCGCTCGACCAGAGCCACGGCATCCATGCAGACAATGCGATCCGCCGCGCTCAGATCCGAGAACTCGGCCGCATGCTCATTCCAGACCACGCGATAGAAGGCCGGAAAGCCAGCTTCCGCTGCGCGGATCACACGCAGCTTGTCGCCGCGCCAGACCAGCGCACCGCCATCGGCAATGCACAGAGGACAATTTTCAACCAGCATCTGAAATCTCCATTGCAATGCTTCTCGATGTGACCCCAGCAAAGGCCGGAGACACCGAGGCAGGTCCGCCCCGGCCTCCCTTGGGGAAGGAGCGGAGCGACTCAGGGGGCATCACACCAGCACACGCTCGATACCGCCCTGGTTGGCGCGATTGACATACTCGGCCATCCAGTTCTCGCCCAGAATGTCGCGCGCCATCTCGACCACGATGTAGTCGGCTTCGAGCAGACCGTTGTTCAGATCGTTGCCATAGCGGCTCAGGCCCTGCAGGCAGCTGGGGCAGCTGGTCAGGATCTTGACGTTGTCCTGGGCACCCAGCTGGCCGTTGTCACGCAATGCGGCCTCGCCCTTGCGAATCTCCTCGGTCTTGCGGAAACGGATCTGCGTGGAGATATCGGGACGCGTCACCCCCAGCGTGCCGGATTCGCCGCAGCAGCGCTCGCTCTTGAGCACGTTGTCCCCCATCAAGGCCTTGACGGTCTTCATCGGGTCCTGCTGCTTCATGGGCGTATGGCAGGGGTCGTGGTACAGGTAAGCACCCTTGTTCTGCAGCGTGATGCCCTTTTCGAGCAGATATTCGTGGATGTCGATGATGCGGCAGCCGGGGAAGATCTTGTCGAACTGGTAGCCCTGCAACTGGTCATAGCAGGTACCGCAGCTCACCACCACGGTCTTGATGTCCAGATAGTTGAGCGTGGTCGCCACACGGTGGAAGAGCACACGGTTGTCCGTGATCATCTTCTCGGCCTTGTCGAACTGGCCCGAACCGCGCTGGGGATAGCCGCAGCACAGATAACCGGGTGGCAGCACGGTCTGCACGCCGGCATGCCAGAGCATGGCCTGCGTGGCCAGACCCACCTGACTGAACAGGCGCTCCGAGCCGCAGCCGGGGAAGTAGAACACCGCCTCGGTGTCCGACTTGGTGGCCTGCGGGTCGCGGATGATGGGCACGTAATCCTTGTCTTCGATATCCAGCAAGGCGCGCGCCGTCTTGGTGGGCAGACCACCGGGCAGCTTCTTGTTGATGAAGTGAATCACCTGCTCCTTGATGGGAGCCGTGCCCACGGATGCGGGCGGATGCGCGGTCTGCTTCTTGGCGACAGCCCCCAGCACGTCGGCCGCCAGGCGCTGGGCCTTGAAGCCCACGCCCACCATGGCCGTGCGCATGAACTTGATGGTGTCGGGGTTCGTGGCATTGAGCATGGCCATGGCCAGCTTGTTGCCGGGACGGAAGCTCTTCTTGTCCATCTTGCGCAGCAGATTGCGCATATTCATGGTCACGTCGCCAAAGTCGATCTTGACCGGGCAGGGGTTGAAGCACTTGTGGCAGACCGTGCAGTGGTCGGCCACGTCTTCGAATTCCTGCCAGTGCTTGATGGACACGCCACGGCGTGTCTGCTCTTCGTAGAGGAAGGCCTCCACCAGCAGCGAGGTGGCCAGAATCTTGTTGCGCGGTGAGTACAGCAGATTGGCGCGCGGCACATGGGTGGCGCACACGGGCTTGCACTTGCCGCAGCGCAGGCAGTCCTTGACGGAGTTGGCGATGGCGCCGATGTCCGACTGCTGCATGATGATGGATTCATAACCCATCAGGCCGAAACTGGGCGTGTAGGCATTGGTCAGATCGGCAAACATCAGCGACTCGCGCGGCGAGCGACCGTCATGACTCTGGTGCGCCAGGGCATCCCACTCTTCGTTGCGGATCAGCTTGCCCTTGTTGAAGCGGCCTTCGGGGTCCACACGCTTCTTGTAATCGGCAAACGGTGCCAGCTCGGCATCCGAGAGGAATTCCAGCTTGGTGATGCCGATGCCGTGCTCGCCCGAGATCACGCCGTCCAGACTGCGCGCCAGCTCCATGATGCGGGCCACGGCTTCGTGCGCGGTCTGCAGCATTTCATAGTCGTCGGAGTTGACGGGGATGTTGGTGTGCACATTGCCGTCGCCGGCGTGCATGTGCAGGGCCACCCAGACACGGCCCTTGAGCACGGTCTGGTGAATCTCGTTGACCGACTCGCGCAGCGGCTGAAAGGCAGCGCCCGCGAAAATCTTGGACAGCGGCTCCTTGAGCTGGGTCTTCCAGCTCGCACGCAGGCGGTGATCCTGCAGCTCGGGGAACAGCGTGGCCACGCCGTCCAGCCAGCCCTGCCAGAGCTCGCGCACCTCGGCCACCAGCGCCAGGGCCTGCTGCACGCGGTCTTCCAGCAGTTCGGCACTGGGGATGTCGCCGGCATCGTCGCTCTTGCCCAGGGGCAGATCGGAGTGCTTGAAAAAGCCGCTCAGCTCGTCGCAGAGCTTGAGCTTGTTGCGCAGCGACAGCTCGATATTGATGCGCTCGATGCCATCGGTGTACTCGGCCATGCGCGGCAGCGGAATCACCACGTCTTCGTTAATCTTGAAGGCGTTGGTATGGCGCGAGATCGCTGCCGTGCGCTTGCGGTCCAGCCAGAACTTCTTGCGCGCCTCGGCGCTGACGGCGGTAAAGCCCTCGCCGTTGCGTGAATTGGCGATGCGCACCACCTCGGCCGCCACGCGGGCCACTTCGTCGGCATCGTCACCGGCGATATCGCCCAGCAGCACCATCTTGGGCAGACGGCCGTTGCCCTTCTTGCTCTTGGTCGCGTAGCCCACGGCCTTGAGGTAGCGGTCGTCCAGGTGTTCAAGGCCGGCCAGCAGCACGCCCGAGCGCTTTTGCTCGGCGAACATATAGTCCTTGATCTCGACGATGGAGGGCACGGCATCCTTGGCATTGCCGAAGAATTCCATGCAAACGGTACGTGTATGCGCCGGCATGCGGTGCACCACCCAGCGCGCGCTGGTGATCAGGCCGTCCGTGCCTTCCTTCTGGATGCCGGGCAGACCCGAGAGGAATTTGTCGGTCACGTCCTTGCCCAGGCCTTCCTTGCGGAAGGTGTGACCGGGGATGTCCAGGCGCTCGGTGCGCACATGGGTCTTGCCGTCCGCCTCGAAGTACTTCAGCTCGAAACAGGCCATCTCGGCATCATGGATCTTGCCGAGGTTGTGATCCAGGCGTGTGACCTCCAGCCATTGCGCATCGGGAGTGACCATGCGCCAGGACACCAGATTGTCCAGGGCAGTACCCCAGAGCACGGCCTTTTTGCCGCCCGCGTTCATGGCGATATTGCCGCCTATGCAGGAGGCCTCGATGGAGGTCGGGTCCACGGCGAACACAAAGCCGCCGCGCTCAGCCGCATCGGCCACACGCTGAGTCACCACACCGGCTTCGGAGTAGATGGTGGGCACTTCGTGATCCACGCCGGGAATCATGCGCATCTCGACTTCGGTCAGCGCTTCCAGCTTCTCGGTGTTGATGACCACCGAGCGCCAGGTCAAAGGTATGGCACCACCCGTGTATCCGGTACCGCCTCCTCGCGGAATGATGGTCAGACCGAGCTCGATGCAGCCCTTGACCAGACCGGCCATCTCGGCTTCGGTATCGGGCGTCAGCACGACAAACGGGTATTCGACGCGCCAGTCGGTCGCATCGGTCACATGGGCCACGCGCGACAGACCGTCGAACTTGATGTTGTCCTTGGCGGTATAGCGACGCAGCGTCTTCTGCGCGCGGCGGCGCAGCTGCTCGGCCTCGACAAAAGTGGCGTTGAATTCATGCACGGCGCGGTGGGCCGCTTCCACCAGCTGACCCACCAACTGATCGCGCAGCGCATCCTCGTTGGGCTCGCGGCGCTTGTCGATCTCGGCCAGGCGATGCTCCAGCGCCTCGACCAGCGACTTGCGGCGGTCAGGGTTGTGGATCAGGTCGTCCTGAAGATAGGGATTGCGCTGCACAACCCAGATATCCCCCAGCACTTCGTAGAGCATGCGGGCGGATCGGCCGGTACGGCGTTCCTGACGCAGCTGATTGAGCACATCCCACATGGATGAGCCCAGCAGACGAATCACAATCTCACGGTCAGAGAACGATGTGTAGTTATAGGGAATCTCGCGCAGTCGTGCGGGTTCGGCAGCCTGGGCCTGGAGGGCGGCAGCCAACGCAATCGGTACATTCATGGGGGTAGACCGTGTCGGGCGCCCTCTGTGTGGCGCCCCTAAGCCAGTGGGATGACGATTTTAAGCGACGGAGGCTCAGCCATGCTTTGCTATGGGTTCTGAGTGGCCAGCCCTGCTATCGCCAAAGCAGCAAGCCCCATCGGCATTTCGCAGGCGATCCGCTGCATGACGATGCACAAAGGCGCTGCGAACCCGTTCACCGCTGCACGCAGCCAAAGGGTAGATGAATCTTTCATAGGCTATTTAGACAAAAATCATACATTTCCGAATCAAAAACAACTCAATACGAAAGACTACCAACAACAAACGAAATGCCGTTGACCTAGAATGGCGCAGCTTCGCGCACCATCAGATGTCACCGGATCGTCATACAAAGGCTTGTGACTGCGGGTTCTGCCCATGGTGCGGCGCGTTGCCCATGCAAACAATGACATCCATATGTCATACGGATGACTTAGTGTGCATCACCGCATATTTCGTCAACGATCGTTAGAGGAGCCTTCATGCAATTCAAGCAACTGGCCATGGCCGCCGCCGTCGCCGCTACTACTTTCTCGGCACAAGCCGTCACCGAAATCCAATGGTGGCACTCGATGACTGCCGTGAATAACGAGTGGGTCAATGACCTGGCCAAGCAGTTCAACGAAAGCCAGAAGGATTACAAGGTCGTGCCCACGTTCAAGGGCGTGTACGACGAATCCATGACGGCCGCGATTGCAGCCTTCCGCTCGGGCAACGCCCCTCACATCCTGCAGGTGTTTGAAGTGGGGACCGCCACCATGATGGCTTCCAAGGGTGCGACGGTGCCCGTGGGCAAGGTGATGCAGGACGCCGGCGTCGCTTTCGACCCCAAGACCTACATCCCCGCCGTGGCCGGTTACTACACGGCCCCCAACGGCCAGATGCTGAGCTTCCCCTTCAACAGCTCGACAACCATCTTCTACTACAACAAGGACGCCTTCAAGAAGGCCGGCCTGAACCCCGACGTCGCCCCCAAGACCTGGCCCGAAGTCTTTGCTGCCGCCAAGAAGCTCAAGGAAAGCGGCCACAGCTGCCCCATGACCCTGGCATGGCAAGGCTGGACCCAGCTGGAGTCCTTCTCCACCTGGCACAACGTGGAATTCGCCACCGAGCACAACGGTCTGAGCGCCAACGGCTACAAGGCGCGCATGAAGATCAACTCGCCTCTGCACGTCAAGCACATCGACAACCTGGCCGCAGCAGCCAAGGCTGGCGAGTTTGTCTACAAGGGTCGCGCCTCCACTTCCCAGGCTTCGTTCACCGCCGGTGAATGCGCCATGATCCAGACTTCGTCCGGCTTCTACGGCGATGTGGCCAAGAACGCCAAGTTCAACTACGCCCTGGCTCCCTTGCCCTACTATCCCGATGTCAAGGGCGCTCCCCAGAACACCGTGATCGGCGGCGCTTCGCTATGGGTCATGGCTGGCAAGAAGGCCGAAGAGTACAAGGGCGTGGCCAAGTTCTTCGAGTTCCTGTCGCAGACCAAGGTACAGGCCGCTTCGCACCAGCGCACCGGCTACCTGCCCGTGACCATGGCGGCCTATGACCTGACCGAAAAGTCCGGTTTCTACGCCAAGCACCCCGGCACCGACACCGCCGTGACGCAGATGATCCGCAAGGTGACCGACAACTCGCGCGGCATCCGTCTGGGCAACTACGTGCAGATCCGTACCATCGAGGACGAAGAACTCGAACAGGTGTGGGCTGGCAAGAAGACCGGCAAGCAGGCGCTG
Organism: Comamonas sp. F1-6; assembly: GCF_039581415.1. Taxonomy (NCBI): domain Bacteria; kingdom Pseudomonadati; phylum Pseudomonadota; class Betaproteobacteria; order Burkholderiales; family Comamonadaceae; genus Comamonas; species Comamonas sp. F1-6. Next base: position 19,685 of record NZ_JBCPWN010000001.1, on the reverse strand, counting down.
GACTCCATCGTGAGCCGTGGCAACGAACTGCTGGCTCGCTTCGAGCGCTCCTACAAACAGTAAACCCTCCAGGCACCCGCAAGGGTGCCGCCAAGGCCTGCGGGGCCTTCAAACAAGGCTCTGCACCCCCAAATACCCCGTTGACTGCACCCAGGCTCCGGCGGTTTTTTTATTTGTAACTCCTCATGGAAAAACGCGTTCTTTTCCGATCCAAGTGGCTTCCCTGGGTGCTGATCACCCCCCAGCTACTGATCATCGGCATCTTCTTCTTCTGGCCCGCCGGTCAGGCTGTGCTCCAGTCATTCCAGATGGAAGACGCGTTCGGCATGAGTACCGAATGGGTTGGCCTGGACAACTTCCGCCAGTTGTTCGCCGACCCCACCTATCTGAATTCCTTCAAGCGCACAGCACTGTTCTCCGTGCTGGTGGCCGGCGTCGGCATTGCCGTTTCGCTGGCTCTGGCCATCTTTGCGGATCGCATCATCCGCTTTGCCATGGTCTACAAGACCTTGCTGATCATCCCCTATGCAGTGGCTCCCGTGATCGCAGGCGTGCTGTGGGTCTTCATGTTCTCGCCCTCCATCGGTGTGGTGACCCATTACATGGGCAAGCTGGGCTATGAATGGAACCATCTGATGAACGAAAACCAGGCCATGGCCCTGATCGTCATCACCTCGGTGTGGAAACAGATTTCCTACAACTTCCTGTTCTTCCTCGCCGGACTGCAGTCCATTCCCAAGGCACTGATCGAAGCCGCGTCCATCGACGGTGCCGGCCCATGGCGCCGCTTCTGGAACATCCAGCTGCCGCTGCTCTCGCCCACCACCTTCTTCCTGCTGGTGATCAACGTCGTCTACGCCTTCTTCGACACCTTCGGCATCATTGATGCAGCCACGCAGGGCGGCCCCGGCCAGTCCACATCGATTCTGGTCTACAAGGTCTACCAGGACGGCTTCAAGGCGCTGGACCTGGGCGGCTCCGCAGCCCAGTCCGTGATCCTGATGCTGATTGTTGTCGTGCTGACTGTGATCCAGTTCCGCTATGTTGAAAAGAAAGTGCAGTACTGATCATGGTCGATCGTAATCCCTGGCTTGCCTTCATCTCCCACGCCGTGCTGCTGCTGGGCGTGGCCATCGTGGCCTTTCCGCTGTATCTGGCGCTGGTCGCATCCACCCATACGGCGGACGCCATCGTGCAGTCCCCCATGCCGCTGCTGCCCGGCTCGCATATGTGGGAAAACTACCGCGACGCCCTGCTCGGTTCGGGCAAGCTCGGCTCCAACACCAATGTCGTGCAGATGATGTGGGTGAGCTTTGTCGTGGCCATGGTCATCACCGTGGGCAAGATCGCCATCTCGCTGCTGTCGGCCTTTGCCATCGTCTACTTCCGCTTCCCGTTCAAGATGGTCTGCTTCTGGGCGATTTTCCTGACGCTGATGCTGCCCGTGGAAGTGCGTATCCTGCCCACCTACAAGGTCGTGGCCGAGCTGGGCATGCTCAACAGCTACGCCGGCCTGACCCTGCCCTTGATTGCTTCGGCAACCGCCACCTTCCTGTTCCGTCAGTTCTTCCTGACCGTGCCGGACGAGCTGGTGGAGGCCGCCCGCATCGACGGCGCCGGCGCCATGCGCTTTTTCAAGGACATCCTGGTGCCCTTGTCCAAGACCTCGATTGCCGCGCTGTTCGTGATCCAGTTCATCTACGGCTGGAACCAGTACCTGTGGCCACTGCTGATGACCACCTCGGAAGACATGTACCCCGTAGTGATCGGCATCAAGCGCATGCTGGCCGGTGGTGAAGCCGCTGTGGACTGGAACATTGTGATGGCGACCGCCATTCTGGCCATGCTGCCCCCGACAGCCGTGGTGATGCTGATGCAAAAGTGGTTTGTCAAAGGCCTGGTGGATACCGAGAAATAAAGCTCGCCCCCACTGCCTCCGCCACCTTCTTTTGACCCATTGAACGAATACCTGGAATACCTCTCATGGCATCCATCTCCCTGAAGAACATCGTCAAGCGCTACGGCACCGGCAAGTCCGCCGTACCCGTCATCCACGGCATCAACGTCGAAATCAACGACGGCGAATTCATCGTGCTGGTCGGCCCCTCGGGCTGCGGCAAGTCCACCCTGCTGCGCATGATCGCCGGCCTCGAAGAAATCACCGACGGCGACCTGCTGATCGGCAGCAACAAGGTCAACGACCTGGAGCCCGCCAAGCGCAATATCGCCATGGTGTTCCAGAACTATGCGCTCTACCCCCATATGAGCAACTACGAGAACATGGCCTACGGCCTGAAGCTCGCCAAGGTGCCCGAGGACGAGATCAAGCGCCGCGTGGACAAGGCTGCCAAGATTCTGGAGCTGAGCCATCTGCTGGACCGCAAGCCGCGCCAGCTCTCCGGCGGCCAGCGCCAGCGCGTGGCCATGGGCCGCGCCATCGTGCGCCAGCCCCAGGTCTTTCTGTTCGACGAACCCCTGTCCAATCTGGACGCCAAGCTGCGCGGCCAGACCCGCCTGGAAATCCAGAAGCTGCACGCCGAGCTGGGCATCACCAGCCTGTTCGTGACCCACGACCAGGTCGAGGCCATGACCCTGGCCCAGCGCATGGTGGTGATGAACGGCGGCAATGTGGAGCAGTTCGGCACGCCCGAAGAGGTCTATCACACGCCCGCCTCCACCTTTGTGGCTGGCTTCATCGGCTCTCCTCCCATGAACCTGCTCAAGCACTCGCCCAACGGCAAGCCCGGCATGATCCTGGGCATCCGTCCCGAGCATATCGACCTGGTGGAAGCCGGCGGCGTGGAGTTCAAGGTCCAGACCGTGGAACTGCTGGGCGCCGAACGCCTGCTCTATGGCAAGGTGGGCGACGAAGACGTCACCGTGCGCGTGGAAGAAGGCAAGCCCTATCCCAAGCCCGGTGAAACGGCCCGCATCTCGGCGCGCGAAGACCGCCTGCACTGGTTCAACGCCGAAACCGGCAAACGCGTATAAATCGAAACACCCCCTGAGCGGCTTCGCCGCTTCCCCTGCTGGGCGCCTGGCGCCCGAGGGGGACGGCAACTTCGCTGCGAGGCGGCCCTGTCTCGGTGCCCTGGCACCGTGAATGCACACCCTCAAGAACGAGTCCACGGACGCCAATGACCGACTCAATCTCATCGCATGCATACGCTCATGACTGCAGAATTCCTTCTGCCATAAACTTCTCCAAGCGCCCAAGCCCACGCTGACGGCGCTTTTTTCACGTCTACATGGGCGCAAATCCACTATGACTACTGCTTTGAAACCCTGGCCCTATCCCCGCTGGGTGGCCCACCGCGGCGCCGGCAAGCTGGCACCTGAGAACACCATGAGCGCCTTCCGTCTGGGCGCGCAGCATGGCTACCGCTTTTTTGAATGCGATGCCAAGCTCAGCCAGGACGGCGTGCTGTTTCTGATGCATGACGCCACGCTGGAGCGCACCACCAACGGCCACGGCATTGGCGGCGAACTGAGCATGGGCGAGATCGCCCAGCTCGACGCCGGCAGCTGGCACTCGCGCGCCTATGCGGGCGAGGCCCTGCCCACGCTGGAAGCCCTGGCACGCTGGTGCCTGGCCAACCATCTGCACCTGAATGTGGAAATCAAGCCGACCCCGGGCCAGGAACTGGAAACCGGCCGTGCCTGCGGCGAGCTGATGCAGCGCATCTGGCCGCAAACCGAGGTACAGCCGCTGTTCACCTCGTTCAAGCCCGAGTCGCTCAAGGGCGCCCGCGAGACCGCAGCCCATATTCCGCGCGGCCTGCTGGTGGACAAGCTGGCCGACGGCAACGGTGACGCCGACCTGAAACTGGCCCTGGAGCTGGACTGCAGCGCCATGGTGCTCAACCATGCGCTGTGGACGCCCGAGCTGGTGGCCAAGGTGCATGGCGCAGGCCTCTACTGCAGCAGCTACACCGTCAACGACCAATGGGCCGCACAGCGCCTGATAGACCTGGGCACGGACGGCATCATCACCGATCGTGTGGACATGTTCAGCCCCGCACAGACAGGCGCCCAGCTGTAAATCAGTAGCTGCTTATGCAGACCCACCTTGAATTTCAGTATCAATCAATACTGAATTTCTCTCTAATCAAGCGCAAGCAGCTTCGATACCCATAGCAAAACAAAAGCCCGGCCACCCAAAGTGACCGGGCTTTTTTGCGCTCAAAGGCATCAAAAACTGGCGTGCCCCAGCAAAGGGACAGCGAGGAAGGGCCGCCCCGCACCGAGGCTGTCGTCCCCCTTACCTAGCGCAAAGCGCGTAGAGAAAGGGGGAAGGCGCGCAGCGCCTCAGGGGGTTAATCCAGCTTCGTACCCGAGGCCTTGACGGCTGCCGCCCAGCGCGGAGTCTCGCCGGCCAGGAACTTGCCGAAGGCTTCAGAGCCCAGGAAGGCCGGGTCGGCGCCCTGCTCCACCATGCGGCTCTTCACATCGGGCAGGTTCATCACCTGCTGGAAGGCATTGCTGAACTTGGCCGTCACCTCCTTGGGCAGGCCGGCAGGCGCGAGGAAGCCATAGAAGCCCACTACCTCGAAGCCCTTGAGGCCGGACTCTATGGCGGTCGGCACCTCGGGCAGCGCGGGATTGCGTTCCTTGCTGGTCACGGCCAGGGCGCGCACCTTGCCCTGCTTGTGATAAGCGGCCGCCTGGGGAATGCTCTCGGCCATGAACTGCACCTGGCCACCGATCAGATCGGTGAACGCAGGCGCGCTGCCCTTGTAGGGAATGTGCACCAGGTCCACGCCTGCGGCGCTCTTGAACATCTCGGGCACCAGATGGCTGATGCCGCCGTTGCCGGCCGAGCCGAAGTTGATCTTGCCGGGGTTGGCCTTGGCATAGGTCGTGAACTCGGTCAGCGTCTTGGCCGGCACCTTGTTGTTGACCAGCAGCGCCAGCGGCTGCATGGCGGTGCGGGCAATCGGCGTGAAATCCTTGAGCGTGTTGTAGGGCAGCTTGCTGTAGAGCGCAGGGTTGATGACCATCACGCCGGTATTGGCCAGCATCAGCGTGTAGCCGTCGGCGGGCGAGCGCATCACGTCCTGCGCCCCCACGGAGCCGCCCGCTCCGGGCTTGTAATCCACCACCAGCGGCTGACCGAGCACGCCCTGCAGCTTGTCGGTCAGCAAACGGGCATGCTGGTCCAGCGGTCCGCCGGCGGGAAAGCCCAGCACGATGCGAATCGGCTTGGTCGGAAAGGCGTCCTGAGCCTGTGCGCCCGCGGACAAAAGCAGGCCTGCGCCAGCCATCAGGCCGGCCAGTATGTTCATTGAAGTCTTGTTCATTGTTGTCTCCTTGGTTTTAGAAATCATCGGCCGCACGAAGCGCTGTCCGGGCAGCCTGATCTGGTAGCCAGCCTGCGCTGGATCGCAGCATTCGAGCCATGATTTGAGCCATAGCGGGAGCCGGCCGGTATAAAAAAGCGCTTCTCGAGGGAAGCGCTTGGGTGCCAGAGTGCCAAGCGGCAATCAGCGCTTGGGCTGCCAGGCCAGTGCCTTGTTCTGCTGCTCGGCCACCTGGGCAATGCTGAGCTTGTTGGCCGCTTCGTCGCGGCGCTTGGCGGCGTCGCCACCCAGCTCCATGGCTGCCAGGTTGTACCAGAAGTAGGCCCTGGCATTGTCACGCGGCACGCCCTGACCCTGTGCATAGACCATGCCCAGGTTGTACTGGGCGGCGGCGTCACCCTGTTCGGCCGCACGCTGATACCACTGCACGGCCTTGCCATAGTCGCGCGCAGCGCCCTGGCCTTCGGCGTACATCACGCCCAGGCGATTCTGTGCACCGGAATGACCTTGCTCGGCTGCCGCGGCATACCACTTCATTGCCTGAGCGGGGCTGGCTGCACTGCCCTGGCCATCGGCATACAGACGCGCCAGGTTGAACTGGGCCGAGGCATCGCCCTTGTCGGCTGCGCGGCGGAACCACTGCATGGCTGTCGCATAGTTCTGCGGCACACCACGGCCTTCGGCGTACAAGGTGCCCACGTTGTTGATGGCGGCGGCATGGCCTTGCTCGGCCGCCTTCTGATACCACTGCAGGGCCGTGCCGTAGTTCTGGGGCGTGCCCAGACCTTCGGCATAGATGGTGCCCAGGTTGTACTGTGCATCGGCATGATTCTGGTCGGCCGCGCGCTGGAACCATTGCGCCGCATAGGCAGGACTTTGCTCCACACCCAGACCGTAAAGATACAGACGGCCCAGATGGTTCTGGCCGTCGGCATTCCACTGCTCGGCACTCTTCTGGAACCAGGAAGCCGCCAGCTTGTAGTCGCGCGAGACACCCACGCCATCCATATACATGCGGCCCAGGCTGTTCTGGGCCCTGGCATCGCCCTGCTCGGCAGCGCGCTGCAGCCACTGAGCGGCCTGCACGGGGTCCAGCTTCACGCCCACGCCGTCGGACAGCATGGAGCCCAGCTGGTTCTGCGCTTCCGCATGGCCTTGATCGGCGGCTTTCTTGAACCAGTCGGCAGCCGTCATGTAGTTCACGGCCACGCCATTGCCCTTGAGGTAGCGCTGGCCCAGCTCGAACTGGGCCGTCACATGGCCTTGCGCAGCGGATTTTTCCAGCCACTGGGCAGCGGTGCTGAAGCTCTGGGGCACGCCCAGACCTTCCTGATAGAGGTGGGACAGGTTGTACTGGGCCACGGCATTGTTCTGCTGCGCCGCGCGGCCATACCACTGGGCAGCCTCGCGATAGTTCTGCGGCAGGCCCTGGCCGTTGGCATACAGCGCCCCCAGGCTGTTCTGGGCACCCGCATGCCCCTGGGCTGCGGCCTTGCGGAACCATTGCGCGGCTGTGGCGGCATTCTGGGGCACGCCCTGTCCATGCACATACATTTCGCCCAGCTGGTTCTGCGCCTTGGCATCGCCGCGCTCGGCAGCCTGCAGCGGACCGGCAGTGGAGGCCACGCGTGTGCCGGCAATCGGCAGCGGGCCGTATTGCAGACGGCTGAATTCAAACTGGGGGCCCGATGTGGCGGCTCTGGAATCGCGCAAAAAATTCATGCGACCTTCCGCACCGGTTTGCGCGGATGCGCTCTGGGCAAAGGCCGCCAGACTCGACATGACCAGCGCTGCGATGGGAGTGAACTTCATTCCGGTACGATTCCTAGACGCTTGTTGTTACATCAGACATACGATGACACCAACCTGCGAGCGTAACTGATTCTGATAGCAGCTTCGATAAGGAATCCCTCAATCGCGGCATCCTAGCCACAGTTTTTTGACATTTGACCGTGACATGAAAAAGCCCGGCAAAGCCGGGCCTGGAGCGATGGACTGGTTTCAGCCTCTGGTCATCTGCTGGCGCACATAGTCCGCCAGCACCTGCATGAGCTCGGCAAAATGCGTGCGCAGCGGCTCGAAGCCGGCATTCGGTTCGCGCGTGTCCTCATCCATATAGACGGGGCGACGGATCTCGATCTGCATCGAGTGGCGATTGAGCTGCGGCTGGCCTATGCGCCCGATCAACTCCACACCCTTGTAGGGCTCGTTGTAGGCCACGCTGTAGCCAAAGCCCTTGAGCGTATCGCCCACCAGATGGATGAACTCGGGCGCGCAGGTCGTGCCGTCGCGGTCGCCCAGCACGAAGTCGGCCAGCGGCGGCGCATCGCTGCGTCCCAGTCGCTGGTACACATCGTTGGGCATGGAGTGCAGATTCAGGTGCCACACGGCCCCGAAGCGCGCCACGCTGTCGTCGATGGCCTGCGCCAGCGCCGCGTGATAGGGGCGCCAGTAGCGCTCGATACGGTGCTGCACTTCGGCCACGGTGCGCTTGCGCTCATACAAGGAAGTGGCCACGCCGGCCTTGCTGATGCGCTGCCAGATCAGGCCCAGCCCCTGCTGTGTCTTGATGCTGGGCGACAGCGGCACCGGCCACTCGCCCTCGATCTGCGCAGGGTCCAGGTCGGACTCGTTGCGATTGGGATCGACATAGGTACGCGGAAAAGTCGCTTCCAGCAATGTGGCGCCGAACTCGGGCCAGCGGTCCCAGAGCGCGGCCACATGCGTGTCCTCGCCACGACGCAGCAGACTCATGGGCACGACGGTGCCGAAGTCCTCGGGGTAGGCCGTGCCGCTGTGCGGCGAGTCGCAGACTATGGGCAGAACCTCTCCCCGGGCCGGGTGCACCAGCACCGGCTCGGCCGGTCTGGCTTGCAGAAAATCAGGCACAGACATTCAAACCTTCATCAGTCCAGCTTGATATTGGCGCGCTTGGCCACGGCCGTATAGCGCTCGATCGCGGTCTTGATCTGCTTGGCAAACTGCTCGGGCGTGTTGCCCATGGACTCGCCGGAGATGGACTTCTGCTTTTCCAGATAGTCGGGCGAAGCCATGACCTTGTGCGCCGCAGCGTTGAGCTTGTCGATGATCGCTTTGGGTGTGCCCGCAGGCGCCACCAAGCCGAACCAGCCGCCGTCACCCATCTGGGGATAGCCCAGCTCGGTATAGGTGGGCACATCGGGCAGCACATCGCTGCGCTTGAGTGCCAGCACGGCCAGAGGACGCAGCTGGCCGGCCTTGATATGCGGCAGGGTCGAAGGCAGGTTGTCCGTCATGGCATTGACCTGCCCGCCCAGCGCATCGGTAATGGCCTGGCCCGCACCCTTGTAGGGAATGTGCAGCAACTGGATACCAGCCAGATTCATGAAGTTCTCGATATTGGCATGACCCAGGGAACCCGTGCCCGGCGATGCAAAGGTGTACTTGTCAGGGTTGGCCTTGGCCAGTGCAATGAATTCCTTCATGGTCTTGGCAGGCACGCTGGCGTTCACCACGAACACGCTGGGCACGCTCATCACATTGGTGATGGGGGCGAAGTCCTTGATCGCGTCATAAGGCAGCTTGCGGAAGATGGCCGGATTGGAGCCATGGGTGGACACCGTGGCCATGCCGATGGTGTAGCCGTCGGGTGCCGCCTTGGCGATTTCAGTCGCCCCGATGGAGCCGCCCGCGCCGCCCTTGTTGTCCACCACCACGGACTTGCCGAGCACCGTGCTCATTTTCTCGGCCAGCAGACGCGCCACCATGTCGGTGGACCCGCCGGCGCCAAAGGGCACAACCAGGCGGATGGGGCGATTGGGGTAGTCAGCTGCGGCATTGGCAGCGAACGCGGGGGACAGCGCGGCTGCCGCTGCGCAGGCGGCAATGGACGACAGAACGGTACGACGAATGGCCATGCGGCTTCTCCTTGGATCTCTTGAAAGACTGGTTATGGGCCGGTTCAGAGCGTTTCACCGGACGCTCCGACCTTTGTTTCATTCTGTGCCCCAGGCCGCATGGCGAAAAGCGACAAGACGGCACGCAAGTATTACCAACCGTCATAATCCAAACCGTCATGCGCATGCACTCTCCCTCCCTCTCCGAACTTCACGCCTTTGCCGCGGCCGCCCGCCTGGGCAGTTACTCGCTCGCCGCGCAGGAGCTGTATGTGACGCAGGGCGGCATCAGCCGGGCCATTGCCAGACTTGAGGAACATCTGGGCTTTGCCCTGTTCGAGCGCCTGGGCAGACGCAACGCGCTTACCGCGGCAGGACAGGACTATCTGCAGGCGATAGAGCCTGCCGTGATGGCGATAGAGGCCGCATCGGCCGCCGCCCGCAGGCGCCGCCACGGGCCGCAGCTGCGCCTGTCGGTCGTTCCCACGCTGTTCAGCCACTGGCTGATTCCGCGCCTGCCCGACTTCAACCGCCGTCATCCGCAAATCATGCTTTCCTTCGCGCCCTACCGGCGCGACGATCCGCTCAATGCGCCTGAGATCGATGCCTGGATTCGCGTCGGCAGCCAGCAATGGCCGGCGGGCGTGGAGGCCGAGTATGTGATCGGCCGCGACCTCATCCCCATCTGCCACCCGCGCGAGCTGCAAGGGCCGAACCCCATCCGCAGCGAGCAGGATCTGCTGAGCCGCCCGCTGCTATTCCACACCAACTACCCGGGCAACTGGGCCAGCTGGATGCAGGCCCGGGGCCTGAGCCAGCCCTGCCCCGCTCCGGTCGCGGACTTTGAGACCGTGGCCCTGCTGGTGCAGGCCGTGGCCGCGGGTATGGGTGTGGCCATGGTACAGCGCTGCCTGGTGGAGGAGGATCTGGCCTCGGGCCGCGTGGCTCTGGCGCTGGATGCGCCGGTGCATATCGAACGCGGCTACTTTCTGTGCCAGCAAGGCAACCGCCCCCCCACGGAGACCTTGAAGCAGTTTCGCCGCTGGATACTGGAGCAGGCCGGGCCCAGGGCCGTCAGCGACTGAGGCCTGGCCAGACACTGGCGCGAATACAACAGGCACTCTTGAGTCAGATCAAAATTTCACGCAAAACAGCTTTCCGGCCGGTACGCCAATCAGCGCCAGGCTCTGGAAAGCACCCACTGGCAGCAGGCACTTGTGCAGACCAGTGCGGCATAAGCGAGCATCTTGCCGTCGCGTGAAAACAGCCAGAGACTGAGCAGCAAAACCGCCCCACCCAATATGAAATTAATAGCTACCTGCGCAATGAAGGATTGGGCTCCAGCCTTGTTTTGCTTTAAAACGCGAGCACAGATTGCCAGGCCCAGAGCGAGAAAAAACGCAGGGGCGAGGAAGTTGAGTAAATGATTAACGCTCGCAACAAAATCCATGGCAACAATCGATTCCAAGGCTTTGAGCCCGGGGGGTGCCCAATTCGGTACTAAATTTTATAATCCCCTGTTATGGCAGTCTGGGCTTTAGGTATCAATCACCACACGGCTCCGCTCGATATGCGGGGCCGTTTTGCGTTCGCGCTCGATCAGATCGCGCCGACGCTGCAAGGCCTGCGCGCATCTCTGTCCCACGCTGGCAGGGCTCACAGCGCCGTGGAAACCGCCATCCTCTCCACCTGCAACCGCACCGAGATCTACTGCGCTGCCGACGCCCCCGCCATGGATCACACCATGCACTGGCTGGCCAACAGCGGCGGCGTGGCGCCTGAATTGCTGCGCCAGCACTCGTATCTGCTGCAGGATGGCTCGGTCGCCCGCCACGCCTTCCGCGTGGCCTCGGGGCTGGACTCCATGGTGCTGGGCGAGGCGCAGATCCTCGGCCAGATGAAGAACGCCGTGCGCGCGGCCGAGACTGCGGGTGCCCTGGGCACCACGCTCAACCAGTTGTTCCAGCGCAGCTTTGCCGTGGCCAAGGAAGTGCGCAGCTCCACCGAGATCGGCGCGCACAGCATCTCCATGGCTGCCGCTGCCGTGCGCCTGGCCGGCCAGCTGTTCGAAGACCTCAGCAAGATTCGCGTGCTCTTCGTGGGCGCGGGCGAGATGATCGAGCTGGTCTCCACCCACTTCGCCGCCCGCAACCCCAGACAGATCACCATCGCCAACCGCACCATGGAGCGCGGCGAGAAGCTCGCCGCCCAGTTCGGCGCCGGCACCATGCGTCTGGCCGACCTGCCCGAGCATCTGCACGAGTACGACGCCATCATCAGCTGCACGGCATCCACCCTGCCCATCATCGGCCTGGGTGCCGTGGAGTCGGCCCTCAAGAAGCGCAAGCGCCGCCCCATCTTCATGGTCGATCTGGCCGTGCCCCGCGATATCGAATCCGAGGTCAAAGACCTCAACGACGTCTATCTCTATACCGTGGACGATCTGGCAACCGTCGTGCGCACCGGTCAGGCCCAGCGCCAGGCCGCCGTGCAACAGGCCGAAGTCATCATCGACACCGGCGTACAGAGCTTTATGCAGTGGATGGACCAGCGCAATCCCGTGGGTGGCGCGGTCTCGCTGATCCAGCAGGTCAATGCCCAGGCCGACGAATGGCGTGCGCTGGAAATTGCCCGCGCCAAAAAGCTTCTGGCCAAGGGCGAAGACATCGATACCGTTCTGGAAGCGCTCTCGCGCGGCCTCACACAGAAAATGCTGCACGGCACCATGGCCGAGCTGCACAAGGGCGATGCCGAAGAGCGCGCCCAGACGGCGGACACCGTCTCCCGCCTGTTCCTGCGCGCCAGCCGCAACCCCAGCAAGCTTTAGCGACGCTCGCCCGCTTGGTCGCTGCCGTCCTCGCGCAGCGCAAGGCCCGACCGTGGCCTGTCCTCCCTCTTCCCTGACTCCACAAAGGTGAGCCCCCTCACCTTTCCCAAGCCCTCGGTACCCCCTATGCAAGACTTTTTGCGCAACCAGCTCGAACGCTATGCCCAACGCCTGCAGGAGCTGGATTTTCTGCTCTCGCGCGAAGACATCATGGGCGACATGAAGCAGTACCGCACCATCTCGCGCGAACATGCCGATGTGACGGCCATTGCCAGTCGCTACACCCGCTACCTGCAGACCGAAGCCGACATCGCCGCCGCGCGTGAAATGCTGGACGACCCCGACATGGCCGAAATGGCTCAGGAAGAGATCGGCAGCGGCGAGGCCGAGCTGATCAAGCTCGAAGACGAGCTGCAGCGCCTGCTGCTGCCCAAGGACCCCGACGATGCCCGCCCCGCCTTTGTCGAAATCCGCGCCGGCACAGGCGGCGACGAGTCGGCCCTGTTTGCCGGCGACCTGACCCGCATGTACACCCGCTACGCCGCCAACGTGGGCTGGAAGGTGGAAGTGATGAGCGCCAGCGAAAACGAAATCGGCGGCTATAAGGAAGTGGTGCTGCGCATCGAGGGCGACAATGTGTACGGCGCGCTGCGCTTCGAGTCGGGCGGCCACCGCGTGCAGCGTGTGCCCGCCACCGAAACCCAGGGGCGCATCCACACCAGCGCCTGCACCGTGGCCGTGATGCCCGAGCCCGACGAGGCCGAAGCCATCACGCTCAATCCCGCCGATCTGCGCATCGACACCTTTCGCGCCAGCGGTGCCGGCGGCCAGCACATCAACAAGACCGACTCCGCCGTGCGCGTGGTCCACCTGCCCACGGGCATCGTGGCCGAATGCCAGGACGGCCGCAGCCAGCACAGCAACAAGGCCAAGGCCCTGCAGGTGCTGCAGGCCCGCATCCAGGAAAAGGAACGCAGCGAGCGGGCCGCCAAGGAAGCCGCCATGCGCAAGGGCCTGATCGGCTCGGGCGACCGCAGCGACCGCATCCGCACCTACAACTTTCCCCAGGGCCGCCTCACCGACCACCGCATCAACCTCACGCTGTACAAGCTGCTGGCCGTGATGGAAGGCGATCTGGGCGACGTGATCCAGGCCCTGCAACATGCACGCGAGGCCGAGTTGCTGGCAGAGCTGGCCGCTTCCTGAGTCTGCAGGCACCGGCAGGCTGCAGCCTGCTCGAGCCGGGTCCGTTAGAACGCTTCGCCAGAAATGGGAACAATTTCAAGATGACACAGCGCTTTTTGCCGGTTCTGGTTTCTGCTCTGCTATCCGGCCTGTTGTTCACATCGACCGCCGCCCAGGCTCAGGCCTTGCGCAAGCCATCGGCCTATGACTCGGGTGCGGGGCGCCCGGTTGACGCCAGCGGCAACCGCAACGCTCCTGCCAGCCTGCCGGCCCTGACCAGCCGCGCCGATTTCGATCGCGTAGCCCGCATCTTCGATCCGGTCAGCGCCATGCCCCATGTGCTGTTTGTGATCGACCGCCAAAGCAAGAGCACGCCGCTGCATTTCATCAACACGCCGCGTTACGCGTTTCACGAAGATTTTCTGCGCGCCAAAAGCCTGCTGCGGGGCGGCAAGCCAGAGTTCAACCGCAATTACCGCGAGCCAGGCCGTCGCTTCATTCTCGGCACGCTGAGCTGGCAGCCCGTGCTCAAGGACTACAGCTACGAGTTCTGGGAAGGCGACCAGCTCACGCCCGAGCTGCTACAGACCACGGCGGCCGCGCTGAAAACCGGCTTCTTCGCCCCTGTGCGCTTCAAGGCCAACTCCACGCAGCAGGAAGCCGTGGCCCAGCAGGCCGGTGTTGCAGCGGTCACCCAGGCCCAGTTGCTGGGAGCCCAGACCTATCTGCCGCTGAACCAGGGCCAGGCCGTGGGCCGGCTGCGCATCCTGAACCAGGCCGAGGCCGTGAATGACCTCCAGCCCAGGGACATCGTGCTGTTGCGCGAAGTACCCATCAGCCTGCCGCCCGTGGCCGGCGTGGTGACGGAGCGCCCTTCCACGGTGCTATCCCATGTCAATCTGCTGGCGCGTGGCTGGGGCATACCTAATGCCTATGTGCAAAAAGCGGCCGAGCAATACGCGGACTTCAACGGCCGCTGGGTGCATATCGACGTACAGCCCGCCGGCTTTGCGCTGCGCGCCGCCACGGCTGCCGAACAACAGAGCGCCGAAAAGCAGGCCCAGCAGCCGCCGCCCAAGGGCCGCAAGGTCTTGCTTCAGCCCGATCTGAGTCGCAGCGAACTGGTGCCCCTGGCGGCCCTGCGCAGCGCGGATCGCCGCCGCTGCGGTGCCAAGGCCGCCAATCTGGGCGAGATCCAGTCCGCCCGCCTCGCGGACGTCAGCGTGCCCGATGGCTTTTGCATTCCGTTTGCCGCCTATGCCGACTTCATGCGCTCCAACGGCTTGGCCGAGCGCATTGCCCGCATGCGCCAGCAGCCCGGCTTCGCGACGGATGCAGGCATCCGAAGGCAGGCCCTGTCCGCGCTGCAGGCCGAAATCGAGCAATGGCCCGTCAGCCCGGCCGTGGCCGATGCCTGGGTCCGGCGCTGGTCCGGCCAGTTGGGCAGCCAGGGCGTGTTCGTGCGCAGCTCTTCCAGCTCCGAGGACCTGCCCAGCTTCAGCGGAGCAGGCCTCTACACCACCGTGCCCAATGTACGCAGCGATACGGACCTGGTCGCCGCGGTGCGCAAGGTCTGGGCCTCGATCTACAACTTCGAGGCCTGGGAAGCCAGACAGGCAGCGGGCATCGACGATGCGCAGCTGATGATGTCGGTGTTTGTGCAAAAAGCCGTGGACTCCTCCGCCTCTGGCGTGATGATCACCCGCGACCCCTTCGATGCCTCACACCGCCACATGAGCTATATCGCCGCCAAGCGCGGCATAGGCATCCGCGTGGTCGAAGGCAAGCGGGTCGCGGAGCAAATCCTCTACTCCAGCCGCAGCAAGGCCGTGCAGGTGCTCAACCGTTCCCAGGACGATGTGGCGCTGCAGCTGGATGCCAGGGGCGGCGTGCGCGAAGTGGCCGTGACTGCCGGCCGCGCCGTGCTCAGCGATACGCTGGTGCAGCGACTGGCGCGTGCCGGAGCCGGCATCAAGCAACGCTTTGGCGGCAAGGACCAGGACATCGAGTGGGCCGTGCAGGGCGATCAGCTCATCATCCTGCAATCGCGCCCCTTCATCTCGGCGCCCGGACGTTAAGAATCCGCCATGCTGAATTTCGAGTCACCTGTCGTCATTGAGCTGCTGCAAGCCCAGGGCTGGACCCCGCAGCGAGAGGTCGCCATACCGGCGCTTGTCCGGAGCGCTCTGAACCAACAGCCCGGTCTGGCCTGCCACCCCGCCGTGGCTGCGCTGCAGAACCTGGCGGGCTTGCACATAGGCCAGGTGGGCAAGGGGCTGGAATGCGCCAGCAGCGATATAGAGTTTGATTGGCTCGAAGCGCATTTCACCGGCGAAGATGCGGACGACGCCCTGCTCTCCTGGGAACAGCGCCTGGACACCCGGCTGATAGCAGTTGCCGAAGTTCACCACTCCCACGGCCAGCTGCTGATGGCCGGCGATGGACGCTGCTTTTCCTGGTCTTTTGTAGGTATGAGCTTCGAGGGCGAGAATCTTCAGCAGGCGCTGGAGCATCTGTTGCTGGGAATACGTTCGCGCCCCATGCTGGAGCCCGGCCAGTCGTCGACCCAGCTGTACGGCACGCTCTACAAGGCGGGCGACCCCGAGATATACCGCTACTGAATTTCCGAAGAAGATGGCCGCCGGCCAAGCCATGACCGAACCCTCGTCCCCCACTTTCTCCGTCGCTCAAGCCCTGCAGCAAGCCGCCCGCCAAGGCCTGGCGCGTGTCGATGCACAGATGCTGCTGCTGCACTTGATGCAGCAGCCAGCGCATGCCCGCGCCTGGCTCATCACGCATGACTGCGATGCCCTCAGTCAGGAGCAGCAGCAACGCTGGGACCAGCTGTGCGCCCTGCGCCAGCAAGGCACGCCTGTCGCCTACCTGACCGGAAACAAGGAGTTCTACGGCCTGGATCTGGCCGTGGACAGCAGGGTGCTGGACCCGCGCCCCGATAGCGAGACCCTGGTGGACTGGGCGCTGGAGCTCATGCCCGAAAGGCAGCCGGTTCGCGTTATAGACCTGGGCACCGGCAGCGGCGCCATCGCCCTGGCCCTGCAAAGCCAGCGCCCCTCAGCCCGGGTCATCGCCGTGGACGCCAGCGCCGATGCCCTGGCCGTGGCCCGCAGCAACGCCGCCCGGCTTCAACTGCCCGTGCAGTTCGCCCATGGCAGCTGGCTGGAGCCTCTGGACGGGCTGGAACCCGTCGATCTGATCGTCAGCAATCCGCCCTATATTCGCGCCGACGACCCGCACCTGGCGGCGCTGACCCACGAGCCGCTGTCGGCCCTGGCTAGCGGCGCGGATGGGCTGGAGGACATACGCAGCATCATCGACCAAGCTCCGGCCCGCCTGAAGGCTGGTGGCTGGCTGCTTTTCGAGCATGGCTGGGATCAGGCCGAAGACGTGGCGCGGCTCATGCAGGCGGCCGGCTTCGAGCAGGTCCAGCACCGCCACGACCTGGCCGGCATTGCACGCTGCACGGGCGGTTGCCGGACCGGCAAGGCTTGATTTCCAGACCTTAGCCCCCAGATAAACACGTAGCAAGATTTCCTCACAGCATCGCATTCCTTGCGGTCGGTGAAATAATTGCAGACATCGCGGCTGGTACCGCCATTTCCAAAATCCGGAGCCCACTATGAGCAACACTCAACAACGCATCGACGACCTGGTCAAGAACAACGACATCCTGCTGTTCATGAAGGGCAACGCCAGCTTCCCCCAGTGCGGCTTCTCCGGCCGTGCCATCCAGATCCTCAAGGCCTGCGGCGTGGACGCCAAGTCCATCGCCACCGTGAACGTGCTGGAAGACCAGGAAATCCGCCAGGGCATCAAGGACTACAGCCAGTGGCCCACGATCCCCCAGCTCTACATCAAGGGCGAATTCATCGGTGGCTCGGACATCATGATGGAGATGTACGAATCGGGCGAGCTGCAGCAAGTGCTGGCCGCCAAGTAAGCCCAACCCCGTCTGCAAGCCACCGGCACCCCGGTGGCTTTTTTCATGCCGCCCCCCAAACCTGTTCCCCCTCACCACTGCTGCATCCATATCGATGGCAGTGCCCTGCCCAACCCCGGCCCCATGAGCCTGGGCGTGTTGCTGCAGCTGCCCGATGGCAGCCGCCATACGCTGTCGCAGGATCTGCACCGCAGCGGCTGCAACAACGAAGCCGAGCTGCGCGCGCTGATGGCCGCCCTGAAGCTGGCACGCGATCTCGGCACGCGCAGCCTGACCGTGCGCACCGATTCCCGGGTCCTGCTGGAGCAGCTCGGCCCGCCCACGGCCAAGCCGGCGCGGCCCATCGCCCGACTCGCCCCGCTGTTCGAGGCCGCCCGCGCACAGATGCAGGACTTTGACGAGCTGGTGCTGCAATGGGTGCCCAGACACCGCAATACCGAGGCCGATGCGCTGGCACGCATGGCCCGTTCGGCAGCCGCGCTTCAGCCCTGAAGCCAGTACGGCTGCCTGCCGCAGGCTTTATGTGGTCGAATAGAGACTCCTTGATAACCGGCCGCAGGCACGTCAACGTGCCGCAGCAGCCCTGCCTATGAGTGTGTCCCAAAGCCTTGCGGTGATTGTTCTGCTGATTCTGCTCAGCGCCTTTTTCTCTGTGGCGGAGATTTCTCTGGCCGCCTCGCGCCGCCTGCGCCTGCGCCAGATGGCCGACGACGGCAACGAGGGAGCCGAGCATGCGCTGCGCGTACAGGAGCAGCCGGGCGAATATTTCACCGTGGTGCAAGTGGGACAGAATGCCGTCGCCATACTCGGCGGCATCGTCGGCGAGGGTGCGTTCAGCCCTGCGCTGACCGAGTTCTTCTCGATCTGGTTCTCGCCCAGCCTCTCTACAACTCTGGGGTTCCTGCTCTCGTTTTTCATAGTCACCTCGGCCTTCATCCTGCTGGCCGATCTGTTGCCACGCCGCATCAGCATGAACGAGCCCGAGCGCTATGTGGTGCGCGTGCTCGCACCCATGCGCTGGTTTGTGGTGATCTTCAAGCCCATCATCTGGTTCTACAACCTGGCGACCGACACCCTGTTTCGCCTGTTGGGCCTGCCTCCGACGCGCGACGAGCGCATCACCAGCGACGACATCCTGGCCATGACCGAAGCGGGCACCAAGGCCGGCGTGCTGGCCGCCCGCGAGCAGCAGGTGATTGCCAATGTCTTCGAGCTGGACTCGCGCACCGTGGCCTCTGCCATGACCCAGCGCGACAGCGTGGCCTTCTTCTACCGCGACGACAGCGACGCCATCATCCGCGCCCGCATTGCCGAGGAGCCCTTTTCCACCTACCCGGTCTGCGACGGCGATATCGACCATGTGATCGGCTATGTGGACGCCAAGGACCTGTTCCAGCGCGCGCTCAACAACCAGCCGCTGTCGCTCAGCGACGACAGCCTGATCCGCAAGGTGCTCATCGTGCCCGACCGCCTGACGCTGGCCGAGGTGCTGGAGCAGTTCCGCATGGTGCACGAGGACTTTGCCGTCATCGTCAACGAATACAGCCTGGTCGTGGGCGTGGTGACGCTCAACGACGTGATGAGCACAGTGATGGGCGATCTGGTCGGCCCGGCCGACGAGGAGCAGATCATCCGCCGCGACGAGCATTCCTGGCTGATCGACGGCATCACGCCCATCGAGGACGTGATGCGCGTGCTGCATCTGGACGATATGCCGCATGACGACGAGTACGAAACGCTGGCCGGCTTTCTCATGGTCATGCTGCGCCGCGTGCCGCGCCGCACCGATACCGTCACCTGGGGCGGCTTCAAGTTCGAGGTGCTGGACGTGGACAGCTATCGCATCGACCAGGTCATGGTGACCCATCTGCCCGAGCCCACGGCCGAATCTGCCGCACCTTCGGCGGCCGCAGCGGCCAAGGTGCAGGGCAGCGCTGCCCAGTCCCAGGCTGGCAAAAGCAGCCACTCCTGAATCAGTAGCTTCTTGCGCTTATCCCCAAAGGACTTCAGGTTCTTTTCTTGCTGAAACCAATGAAAAGAGAGCGCCAGGCGCTCTCTTTTTTCTGTATATCGTCACGGCATCAGACCGGCTGCGGCTCTTCCACCAGCCAGCGCCGCTGGGCGCCGAACACGGCATTCGGATACTGGGGCTGGCCCCGGCTGCCGTTGTAGCGGCCCAGTGCCATGTAGGCATCGCCTTTTTCGCGGTCCATGTAGTGGCGCAGGATCACGCAGCCGAAGCGCAGATTGGTCTGCATGTGGAACAGCTTGCCGATATCGCCGTCACCGATCAGCCGCATCCAGAACGGCATGATCTGCATATAGCCACGCGCGCCCACGCTGGAGATGGCGTATTTGCGATAACCGCTCTCCACCTGTATCAGGCCCATGACCATGGACACATCGAGGCCCGCGCGCTTGGACTCGTACCAGACGGTCTGCAGGAACTCGCGCCGCGCCTGCGGATCGGGCTTGCGCTTGGCCAGCTTGTCGCTGCTGGCGACCAGCCAGCGCAGATAGCTCATGCGCGCCGCTGTGGA